>JBQCCO010000191.1:0-30236 GCA_051962155.1 Leifsonia sp.
AGGACCAGTGGTCGGGGAAGATCTTCCGGCCGAACTCCTTGACGGCCCCGGAGATGCTGGTGCGGTCGTCGAGGTAGTTCGCGGCCGCTGCCGAGAACCCTCCCGAGGAGGCCGTCTTCGTTGCCGCGGGTGCCGCGGCGGTCGTGGTGCTCAATGGCGCTCCCAGAAGCTCGGGCCGACGGGCTCGTGGAAGTCGCTGCGGGCGACCAGGTAACCGTCGGCGTCAACGGTGATCGGCAGCTGCGGCAGTGGCCGCTTCGCCGGTCCGAAGATGACCTGCGCTTCGTGCGTGATGTCGAACTGCGACTGGTGGCACGGGCAGAGCAGGTGGTGGGTCTGCTGCTCGTAGAGCGCCACGGGGCACCCGACGTGCGTGCAGATCTTGGAATAGGCGACGATGCCGTCGTAGTTCCAGGTCTCGCGGCCCTTGGAGACGTGCAGGTCCTCGGGCTTGAGGCGCATGAGCAGCACGGCGGCCTTGGCCTTCTGCTCGAGCATGTCGTCCGCCTCGAGGAGGCCCTCCGGGATGACATGGAATGCGCTGCCGAGCGTCACATCCGACGCCTTGATCGGCGTGCCGCTGGGGTCGCGGGTCAGGCGGACGCCCTTGGCCCACATGGTCTGGGAGAGCGCCTCCACCGGGTCGCCGTTCTGGGGCGCGAGACCGCGGAACAGGACGACGGCGGGAAGGGGGAACGCGATGAGCGCCCCGATGAGGCTGTTGCGCACCAGGGTCCGGCGGTTGAAGCCGGACTCCTCGTCGGCCTGACGGAAGATCTCCGCGGCGCGCAGCGTCGTGGCCTCGCTCCCGCGCACCGGGTGACGGAGGTCGACGCCTTCCTTCTCGTGCATGAGCGCCTTGCCCCAGTGGACAGCGCCGATGCCGATGGCGAGGAGGGCGAGGGCGCCGCCGAGGCCGATGAACAGCGTGTTCAGGCGGACCGACCCGGGGTCGCTGTCGACGATCGGGAACGCCAGGTAGGCGGCGACCGCCCACACGGAACCCGCGATCGACAGGTAGAAGAGCGTGTAGACGGTGCGCTCTGCGCGCCGCTCCTTCCGCGGGTCGAGGTCGGTGACGCGCGGCCGGTGCGGCGGGAACCCGGGGTTCTCGACAGCGTCGCGGATGATCACCGCCGTCCCGGGGTCGCCGGTCCGGTGCTCCTCAGCAGACGAACTGGCGGGCGTCAGCTCGTGACCGCCGTTCTCGTCCTGTGCCATTGCTCTCCTTCTTACGCTGTGTCGTGCCTGGTGCCGGCTGATTTGCCCGAAGGGCTAATTGGATTTCGCCGTGATCCACACGGTGAGGGCGACGATCGCGCCCAGACCGAAGATCCAGAGGAACAGGCCCTCGGCCACCGGGCCGAGCGAACCGAGTTCGAAGCCGCCCGGGGACGGGTTGTTCTGGATGTACTTCAGGTACGTGATGATGTCGGCCTTGCCCTGGGGCGAGATGTTCAGGTCGTTGAACACCGGCATGTTCTGCGGGCCGGTGATCATGGCCTCGTAGATGTGCTGGGCGCTGACACCGGTCAGAGGCGGGGCGTACTTGCCCTCGGTCAGCGCGCCGCCGGCGCCGGCGACGTTGTGGCACATCGCGCAGTTGATGCGGAACAGCTCGGCTCCGCGGGCGGCGTTGCCCTTGCCGTCCAGGTACTTCTGCTCCGGGATGGAGGGGCCGGGCGCCAGAGAGGCGACGTAGGCTGCCAGCGCCTTGACCTGGTCGTCGGTGAACTGGACCGGCTTCTCCTGCGCCTGCGGGCCCTGCATCTGCATGGGCATCCGGCCGGTGCCGACCTGGAAGTCGACGGCGGCCGCGCCGACGCCGATCAGGCTGGGCGCGACGGACGAGCCCTGGGCCTGGAGGCCGTGGCAGGTGGCGCAGTTCGACTCGAAGAGCTTCTTGCCTTCGTCGACCGAGCTCTGGCTCGTGGCGGCGGCCGGCTCGTCGGCGGATGCCGTGGTGGTCGTGAACGCGGCGTACGCGCCGCCGGTCAGGCCGAGGCCGATGGCGAGGAGCGCGACGGTGGCCAGCGGGTGACGACGACCGGCCTTCCGTGCTGTCTTGCTCGAGCGGACCGGCGCTGCCGTGCTGCGGTTTTTCGGACGCATGGGGTGAAGAACGCTCCTGTTCACTATCGGATGAGGTAGATGACCGCGAACAGGGCGATCCACACCACGTCGACGAAGTGCCAGTAATAGGAGACGACGATCGCGCTGGTCGCCTCCTTGTGGCCGAAGATCTTGACCGCGAACACGCGGCCGATGACGAGGAGGAAGGCGAAGAGGCCGCCCGTGACGTGCAGGGCGTGGAAGCCGGTCGTCAGGTAGAAGGCCGAGCCGTAGGCGTTGCCGCTGAGGGCGATGCCCTCGGAGACCAGCGTCGCGTACTCGAGCACCTGGCCGGACACGAAGACCGCGCCCATGAGGTAGGTCAGCGTGAACCACTCGACCATGCCCCAGCGCCAGAACTGCAGTCGGCTGCCCACCCGCCGCGGCTGCATGCGCTCGGCCGCGAAGACACCGAACTGGCACGTGACCGAGCTGAGGACCAGGACGATCGTGTTCGTCAGCGCGTACGGGACGTTGAGGTGCTGCGTCTCGGCGGCCCACAGCTGCGGCGATGTCGACTTCAGGGTGAAGTAGATCGCGAACAGGCCCGCGAAGAACATCACCTCCGAGCCGAGCCACACGATCGTGCCGACAGCCACGACGTTGGGCCGGTTGATCGCCGGCGCACTGACTGAGGGAGCCAGTCCTGATGAATTGAGGGAGGTGCTCGTCACGTAACCCATTATGGCTGAAAAGAACCCATGGTTTTCCCACCCAAGGGGCTTGAATCCGCCCGATTTCCGGTTAAGACCCGGTCAGCGGCCGCCGGATCGGCGGCTCTCGCCGTGGCGTGTCGCCCGCCGATAGGATCGCTTCATGTCCCACACGCAGTCCTGGTCGTCCGTGCTGACCGCTCTCCTGGCCGGAGAGCACCTGAGCGTGGCGGACGCGGCGTGGGCCATGGACCAGGTGATGACCGGCGAGGCGACCGACGCGCAGCTGGCCGCGTTCCTCATCGCGCTGCGCGCCAAGGGCGAGACCGTGGATGAGATCGTCGGCTTCCGTGACGCGATCCTGGAGCACGCCGTCCCGCTGCCCGTCGATCCGATGGCGCTGGACATCGTCGGCACCGGCGGCGACCGGTTCGGGACCGTGAACGTGTCGACCACGGCCTCCATCGTCGCCGCGGCAGCCGGAGTCCCCGTGATCAAGCACGGAAACAGGGCCGCGAGCTCGTCGTCCGGCTCGTCGGACGTGCTGGCGGCGCTCGGCATCGACCTCACGCTCTCCGCCGAGCGCGTGGCGCAGGTGCTGGAAAAAGTGGGGATCACCTTCGCCTACGCCAGCGCCTTCCACCCGGGATTCGGCAATGCCGGCCCGGTGCGGGCGCAACTCGGCGTGCCGACGGTCTTCAACTATCTCGGGCCGCTGTGCAACCCGGCGAGGCCCGAGGCGTCGGCGGTCGGCGTGGCGGCGCTCGACCGCATCCCCCTCATCGTCGGCGTGTTCCAGACCCGCGGCGCGACCGCGCTGGTCTTCCGCGGCGACGACGGGCTCGACGAGCTGTCGACCACCGGTCACAGCCACGTCTGGGAGGTCTCCCGGGGCCTCGTCACCGAGCACGACATCGACCCGCGCGAGCTGGGCATCCCGCGCGCGCGGATCGAGGACCTGCTCGGGAAGGACGCCGCGTACAACGCGGCGGTCGTGCGTGCCGTGCTGGCGGGGCAAGAGGGCCCCGTCCGCGACATCGTCCTGCTCAACGCGGCGGCCGGGCTCGTTTCCTTCGAGCTCGCGTCCGACCCGTCGAGGGTCCAGGAGTCCATCCTGGACCGGTTCCGTTCGCAAATGGCGGTCGCGGCCCACGCGATCGACTCCGGGGCTGCGGCCGCGAAGCTCGACGAGTGGGTGGCTGCGACGCACTGACGCGGTGGAGGCATCCACCGGAATGGAAGGAGAGGTTTCGATGAAGAAACTCATCAACGACGTGCCCGATGTCGTCACCGAGTCCCTCGCCGGCTTCGGCCGGGCCCACGCCGACATCGTCCGGGTGTCCCAGGATCCGAAGTTCGTGGCGCGAGCCGACGGCCCGGTGCGGGGGAAGGTGGGCCTCGTCAGCGGTGGCGGCAGCGGCCACGAACCGCTCCACGCGGGCTTCGTCGGCAAGGGGATGCTGGATGCGGCCGTTCCGGGCGAGGTGTTCACCTCGCCGACGCCGATCCCGATCGTCGAGGCCACCAAGGCCGCGGACGGCGGAGCAGGCGTCCTCCACATCGTCAAGAACTACACGGGCGACGTGCTCAACTTCGAGACCGCAGCGGACCTGGTCGGCGCCGAAGGCATCACGGTGCGCTCGGTGGTCACCAACGACGACGTCGCGGTACAGGACTCCCTCTACACCGCGGGCCGCCGCGGTGTCGCCGGGACCGTGCTGGTCGAGAAGATCGCCGGCGCATCGGCCGACCGGGGCGACGACCTCGACACGGTGACCGCCATCGCGGAGCGGGTCAATGCGAACGTCCGCTCGATCGGGCTCGCCCTGACCGACGGCACCGTCCCCCACGCCGGACAGCCCGGCTTCGTGCTGCCGGAGGACGAGATCGAGTTCGGTGTCGGCATCCACGGCGAGCCCGGTCGCGAGCGCATCAAGCTCGAGCCGGCCGACCGCCTGGTGGACCGGATGATGGATGCGATCCTCGGCGACCTGTCGTTCGACGGCTCGCCTGTCCTGCTGTTCGTGAACGGGATGGGCGGCACACCGCTGTCGGAGCTCTACATCCTGTTCCGCCGGGCGGCCGAGATCCTGGACGAGCGCGGCATCACCCTGAGCCGCTCGCTGGTGGGCAGCTATGTCACGTCGCTGGAGATGCAGGGCGCATCCATCTCGGTGCTCAAGCTGGACGACGAGTTCACCGCGCTCTGGGACGCACCCGTCCACACGGCCGCGCTGCGCTGGGGCGTCTGAGCCGCGGCTGTACGCGCTGACGGACGTGACACCGAGACCGAGAACGAGGAGGAGGCGTCGATGACGCTGGACACGAACTGGATCCGGACGTGGATCGCCGCGGCCGCCGCATCCATCGCCGAGCACAAGCAGGAGCTGAACACGCTCGACCGGGAGATCGGCGATGGCGACCACGGCGAGAACATGGACCGCGGGCTGCGCGCGTCCGTGGACGCGCTCGGCAAGCTGGCGGACGACGCGACGCCGAAGGATGCGCTGCGCTCGGTGGCCATGACCCTGATCTCGACGGTCGGAGGCGCGTCCGGCCCGCTGTACGGGACGGCGTTCCTGAAGGCGGCGGACCCGGTCGGCGATGCCGGCGCGATCGACGAGAAGGAGCTCGTGGCGGCCCTTGCCGCGGCGCGTGACGGCATCGTGTCCCGGGGCAAGGCGGAGCCGGGCGACAAGACCATGATCGACGCCTGGACGCCCGCGGTCGATGCCGCTTCCGCCGCGCAGGAGTCCGGGGCGTCGGCCTCGGGCATCCTGGCGGCGGCAGCGGAGGCGGCAGAGAAGGGTGCGGAGGCGACCGAGCCGCTCGTCGCCCGCAAGGGCCGCGCGAGCTACCTCGGCGAGCGGTCGGCAGGGCACCGCGACCCAGGGGCGCAGTCCACAGCGCTGCTGCTGCGCGCGGCGGCGGAAGCGGCCGGGGCGTCCGGAGCGGCCGGAGCGTCCGAATCCGCTGGAGCGGCCGGATGACCGGTACGGTCGGCATCGTCTTCGTCTCGCACAGTTCGCAGATCGCGGCCGGGATGGTGGAGCTCGCGCGTCAGATGGCGGGATCCGTCCGCCTGGTGGCAGCGGGCGGCACCGACGACGACGGGATCGGGACCAGCTTCGCGAAGGTGATGTCCGGCGTGTCCGATGCGGACGGCGGCGAGGGGGTCGTGGTCGTCAGCGACCTCGGCTCGGCGCTGCTGACCGCCGAGACGGTGCTCGACATGCTGGATGAGGAGCAGCGCTCGCGCGTCCGCGTCGTCGACGTTCCGTTCGTGGAGGGCGGGGTCGCCGCTGCAGTCGCTGCGGAGTCGGGCGGGACTCTGGATGCGGTCGTGGCCGCCGCCGAGGGAGCGGTCGATGCGTGGGCCGCGAAGCCTCCGGCAGAGGTCGCCGAGGCACCCGCCGATGCCGGCGGCCCGTACGAGCGCGAGGTCCTGGTCCGCAATCCGGAGGGCCTGCACGCCCGCCCCGCGGCCGAGTTCGTCAAGCTGGCCAACACGTTCCCGTCGAAGGTGACCGTCAACGGCAAGGATGCGAAGAGCCTCCTGGGGATCATGTCCCTGGGGCTGACCGCCGGTTCGACTGCACGGATCGCCTCAGTCGACCCCGGCGGGCGTCCGGCCGTCGACGCGCTGGCCGACCTCGTGGACACCGGCTTCGGCGAGGTCTGACCGACCCGTACGCCCGGACTCAGGAGCTCGCGGACCCGGATGCGTGGATCGGGGGGAGCGGGAGGAACATCTCGCGCTCGAGGGCGGTGCGGTCGAGCGGGTAGGGCTGGGTGCGGCCGGTGAAGGCGAAGCCGCGCCGCAGGTAGGCGCGGATCGCCGGCGCGTTGTCCTCGTGGACGTCGAGCAGCAGGCGCTCGCCGCGTCCCTGCGCCCAGGCGATCACGGCTTCGAGGAGCGCGTCCGTCATCCCGTGCTCGCGGCCCCGCCAGGCAGGCGTCACGTAGACGCCGACGAGGTAAGGGTCGTGGGCGTTCGCGGACTGGTATCCGCCCATGCTGCCGAGCCAGCGTCCGTCCTCGGCCACCGCGGCGAACAGACGGTTCGTCGGCACGGAGTTGGCGGCGCGCCTGCGCCAGTGCTCGTCAGGATGCGCGCGGGCCTGCTCGATCGTCTCCAGGAACGCGATGGGCGCGTCCTGGAGCATCTCGAAGCGCAGGGCCTGGTACGCCGGCCAGTCCTCCTCGACGCTGGCGCGGACGACCCACCGCGTCATCCGGTCAGTCCCGATCGGCGAGCAGGGTCTCGGCCTCGGCGAGCAGGATCGCCGTGCAGAGGCCGTCGAGCGCGGTCGTCAGCTCGCTGAGGGGCGGGAACGTCGGCGCGATGCGGATGTTCGCGTCGCGCGGGTCGTCGCCGTACGGGAACGTCGCCCCGGCCGGAGTGACCGCGATCCCGGCCTCTTTAGCCAGCTGTACCGCGCGCTTGGCTGCGCCGTCGACGATGTCGAGGCTGACGAAGTAGCCGCCCCGCGGCGCCGTCCACGACCCACCGCCCCACGGCGCCAGGCGCTCGCGGAACGCCGCATCGACCGCCGCGAACTTCGGAGCCAGGATGGCGCGGTGCTTCTCCATGTGGGCGGCGAGGCCCGCCGCATCCCGCAGCAGTTCGACGTGGCGGAGCTGGTTGAGCTTGTCCGGGCCGATGCTCTGTGCGGAGAGGTTGTGCAGCATCCACTGGATGTTCGTGGGGGAGGCGCCGAAGAACGCCACGCCGGCGCCCGGGTAGGTCACCTTCGAGGTGGAGGCGAAGACGAGCGGGCGGTCCGGGTTGCCGGCCTCTGCGGCCAGCGCGAGGACGTCGATCGGCTCCGGGCGCTCGTCGGTGAGGTGGTGGACGGCGTACGCGTTGTCCCAGATGAGGCGGAAGTCCGGTGCAGCGGGCAGCGAGACGAGCGCCCGGACGACCTCTTCGGTGTACACGGCGCCGCTCGGGTTGGAGTAGACGGGGACGCAGAACATCCCCCGGATGCTGTCGTCGGACGCCAGGAGTGAGGCGACGGCCTCGATGTCGGGTCCGTTGTCGTCGCTGGGCACCGGGATCAGCCGGATGCCGAGGCGTTCGGCGATGGTGAAGTGCCGGTCGTACCCCGGAACCGGCGCCAGGAAGCTGATCGGGCGGCCCGCCCAGGGGAGATCGGCGCCGGGGACGCCGTGCAGCAGTGCGAACGCGATCGTGTCGTGCATCAGCGTCAGGCTCGAGTTGCCGAGCGCGAGCAACTGCTCCACCGGGATGCGCAGCGCGTCCGAGAAGATCGCTCGCAGCTCCGGAAGCCCACTTGCCCCGCCGTAATTGCGCAGGTCTGTGCCGGCGGCGTCCCGGAAGCGGCCGTCGGGCAGGTGCAGCAGGTCGTTCGACAGGTCCAGCTGCTCGGCCGACGGCTTCCCACGCGTCAGGTCGAGCTTCAGGCCGGCGGCCTTCAGCTCGTCGTAGGCGCGGGCGAAGGCGGCGTGCGCCTCACGCAAGGAGTCGGTGTCGAGGTCGGCCAGCGGGGAGGGTGAGAGCGTTGCTGAGGTCACGTGAACGATCGTACCGGCGCGCTGGAGCCTGTGCCCAGGGGACATGTGCGAACATCCCGAGTGTGACCGAAGAACTGCAGAAGGGACGCGGACGTTCCCGCGTCAGGATGGGCGTCGCGCTGGGGGCGGGAGTGGTCGTCACCGTGGTGGACGGCCTCGTGGACGACTGGCACTATTCGGTCATCGCCGGCTGGGCCGCGGCGTGCCTGGTCTACGTCGTCTGGGCGTGGGCGTCGGTGTGGCGGATGGATGCGGCAGGGACCGAGAGCCATGCGACGCTCGAGGACCCGGGCCGCCGCGTCTCCGACATCGTGCTGCTGCTGGCGTCGAGCGCGAGCGTCGCGGCGATCGTCTACATCCTGGTGGATGCCCGGCACCTGCACGGCGGCGCGCAGCTGGGCGTCGCTCTGCTGTCGGTGGTCAGCATCGCCCTCTCCTGGACCCTCGTGCACACGCTCTATGCGCTGCGCTACGCCCGCATGTACTACCGGAAGGGCGGCGGCATCGACTTCAACCAGAAGGAGCCGCCGCGGTACAGCGACTTCGCCTACCTCTCCTTCACGCTCGGGATGACGTTCCAGGTCTCCGACACGAACATCACGAGTTCGTACATCCGCCGGACGATCCTCCGGCACACGCTGCTGTCGTACCTGTTCGGCACCGTCATCGTCGCCGCCACGGTGAACCTGGTGGCCGGGTTGACCTCCTAGGGCGGCAGCAAGGCAATGAGGCGGAGGGCGACCCGGCCCGTCAGCGGGTGTAGGTGACGAAGCGGTAGCGCATCCCGTTCGATCCGGTCAGCCACTCGCCCGCGTCCGCCGTCCACTCGGGCCCGACCTCGGGTGCGCGCGTGTCGCCGGCGACGTCCAGGTCGAGCTCGGTCACTTCGAGGCGGTCGGCCACGCCCAGGGTCTGGCGGTAGAGCTCCGCGCCGCCCATGACCCACACCGTGGAGGCGTCTCCCGCGGCACCGAGCGCCGCGTCGATGGAGTGCGTCACGCGGGCGCCCGGGGAGGCCCATCCCTCCTGGCGGGTGACGACGATGTTGTCGCGGCCGGGGAGGGGCCGGTACCGCTCGGGGAGCGACTCCCAGGTGCGCCGGCCCATGATCACGGGGTCGGTGCCGGTGAGGGCGCGGAAGTGGCGGAGGTCCTCCGTCAGGTGCCACGGCATGACGCCGTCCACGCCGATGACCCGGTCGTGGGCCTGCGCCCAGATCAGCGCGACGGTCATACGGCGACGGCGGCGCGGATGGCGGGATGGTGCTGGTAGTCCTCGACGGCGAAGTCCTCGAAGCGGTAGTCGAAGATGCTGTCGGGCTTCCGGGTGAAGCGGAGCCGCGGCGCCGGATAGGGGTCGCGCGTCAGCTGCTCGTTCACCTGCACCACGTGGTTGTCGTAGATGTGCACATCTCCGCCGGTCCAGACGAACTCGCCCGGCTCCAGCCCCACCTGCTGGGCGACCATCATGGTCAGCAGGGCGTAGCTGGCGATGTTGAACGGCACGCCGAGGAACATGTCCGCGCTGCGCTGGTAGAGCTGGCAGGAGAGCCGGCCGTCGGCGACGTAGAACTGGAAGAACGCGTGGCAGGGCGCGAGCGCCATGTCAGGGATCTCGGCGACGTTCCAGGCGGAGACGATGATCCGGCGCGAGTCGGGGTCGCTGCGGAGGGTGTCGACGACCTGTTGGATCTGGTCGATGTGCCGGCCGTCGGGTGCCGGCCAGGAGCGCCACTGCACGCCGTAGACCGGGCCGAGCTCGCCATTCGCGTCGGCCCACTCGTCCCAGATGGTGACGCCGTTCTCCCGCAGCCAGCCCACGTTGCTCTCGCCGCGCAGGAACCAGAGCAGCTCGTAGGCGATCGACTTGAAATGGACGCGCTTGGTCGTGATGAGCGGGAAGCCGTCGGCCAGGTCGAAGCGGAGCTGCCGGCCGAAGACGCTGCGCGTCCCGGTGCCGGTCCGGTCGGATTTGTGGGTGCCGTTCGCGAGGACGTCGCGCAGGAGGTCCTCGTACGGGGTTGCGATTCCGCTCACAGTCCGATGCTACTTGGCGCATCGGCTTGCCGGGCGGAACCCTCTGCTGCCGGGTCACGGCGCGTCGTAGTCTGGGCGTCATGGACCCGGAGGCGCGCGGCGAGCGGCACAGCGACGACGAGCTGGCGAGCGCGCTCGAGGAGGAGGTGGCGCGGATCACCTCGGCCATTCCGATCATCGTGCAGCGGGATGCAGTGGGGCGTCACTCGGCGGCTTCTGCGGGTTCGGGCGGTTCGGCGGGTTCGACGCGGGAGCGGGTCAGCTTCGACGAGCTGCCGGCGCGCCCCGGACCGAGCGGGCCGGAGCCGACCTTCAGCCCGTGGGTCGCGACGGCGGCCATCCCGGTGCAGAAGACGGAGTCCGCGGCAGCGCCGGCTCCTGCGGATGCGCCGGCTCCTGAGCGTGCGCCCACTCCGGAGCCCACTGTGCGGGAGGACACGGCAGGCGATGCCGTCCGGCCGCCGACCTTCCAGCCGGTGAATCGGGCCGAGCCTCTGGGGTTCGTCCCGGAGGATGTCGCACCGCGTGATTCGCAGCCGATCCCTGTCCTGGCTGTTCCCGGTCTCCAGCTGCAGCCGCAGACGCAGCCACCGCCGGAGACGGGAACGAACTCGAACCGGGAGGTGAACCCGCCGGCGCCGGTACTGAGCACAGCATCCAGCAACACCCGCTCCGCTCCGCTCCCGCCCCCGCGGACCGGTGTCACCCCGACTCTCCCGACGGGACACCGCGCCGCCCTGCGCCTGTTCGTCCCGGAGGCGGCCGACCTCGAACCGACTCCGGTCGAGCAACGGGTGGGGCACGCCTCGCGGATGTTCTGGCTCTGGTTCGCCGGAACCTCCTCCCTCATCAGCGTGGGCGTGGGTGCGACGCTGTTCGTTCTCGGGCTCAGCCTGCGTCAGCTCCTCGTCGCGACGCTCGTGGGAGTGGCGCTGTCGTTCCTGCCCCTCGGGCTGGCGACGCTCGCCGGCAAGTGGAGCGGGCAGCCGACCCTCGTCGTGTCGCGCGCCACCTTCGGGATGCTGGGCAACCTCCTGCCGACCGTGATCGCCCTGGTCGTCAAGCTGTTCTGGGGTGCTGTGCTGTTGTGGCTTGCGGGCTCAGCGGCCGGCTCGCTCACCACCGCCGAGAACTGGCCGGGGAGCCCCGTTGCGGCGACCTCGGGGGCGCTCGCCGTCACCATCCTGGTCGCCGTCGCGGTCGCCTACTTCGGGTATGCGCTCCTGGCGCGCGTCCAGCTGATCCTGACGATCGCCTCCGCCGTGCTGATAGCGCTGATGGTCGCGGCGACCTGGCGGCTCGTCGATGTGGGGCGGGCGCTGGCCGCTCCGGACGCGCTCTGGACGCACGTGGCCACCGGAGCGGTGCTCGTCTTCAGCTATGTGGGGCTGGCCTGGGCGATGAGCAGCGCGGAGGTCGCACGCTATCAGCGACCGCGTTCGTCCGGGGCGGCGGCGATGCTGTGGGCGACGTTCGGCGCCGGAGTCCCGCCGTTCGTGCTCGTCTCCTACGGCGGTCTGCTCGCGGCCTCCCATCCGGAGCTCGCCGGCGAGCTGGCCCGCGATCCGGTGGCGGGCCTGGTGGGGCTGGGGCTGCCGTCCTGGTACCCCATTCCGCTGCTGCTGGCCGTCGGACTGTCCCTGATCTCCGCTCTCGTGCTGACCGTGTACTCGGCCGGCTTCACACTGGATGCGCTGGGCGTGCGGCTCGGACGACGCTGGAGCACCCTTCTCGCGGGCGGGGCGATCGCGCTCGCCGGAGGCGTCCTCGCGGCAACGGTGACCGACCTGGACTCGGTCATCCGCGGGGTCCCGACGGCGCTCTCGGTCCCCGTGGCGGCGTGGGTCGGAGTGTTCTCGGGGGAGATGATGCTGCGAACCAGGCGGTTCCACCAGCCGTCGCTCGTGACGCGCGGCGGCATCTACCCGGACTGGCGCTGGACCAACCTCGGCCTGCTGGTCGGCGCAACGGTGATCGGTCTGGGGACGGTCAGCTCGCCCCTGCCGTGGCTGGCGTGGGAGGGCTACCTGTTCCGGCTGGTGGGGATCGACCCGCACGCGGGGATCGGCGCGAGCAACATCGGTGTGGTGATCGCCCTGGTGATCGGGTTCTTCGGTGTGCTGGTGAGCGCGGTCTCCGCCGTGCGCGATCAGGAGCTGGCGGTCGCCTGACCTGCAGGGTCCGGGCGGGAGCGCATCCCGTAGGCTGAACGACGTGCCGAACACCCTCTCCTCCGTCCGCGACACCGTCGAGCAGCTCTGGCCGCTCGCCGGCGCCGAGAGCTGGGACGCACCCGGTCTCGTCACGGGCGATCCGGGCGCGGAGGTCGAGCGCATCCTGCTCGCCGTCGACGTGGTCGGGGCGACGGTCGATGAGGCGGTCGAACTGTCCGCCGACCTGCTGATCGCGCACCATCCGCTCCTCCTTCGGGGCGTGACGAGCATCGCGGAGGACCGCTACAAGGGCGCCTTGCTCGCCCGGCTGATCCGCGGCGGCGTCGCACTGTACGCCGCGCACACCACCGCCGATGTGGTGGCCGACGGCACGAGCGACGTGCTCGCCGCGCGCCTGGGACTGCGTGACACGCGTCCCATCGCGCCCTCGCCGGATGGCGTCACGGGGATCGGACGGGTCGGCGACCTGCCCCAGCCCACGACGCTCGGACAGTTGGCGCGTGCGCTCGCCGAGATCCTCCCGCCGACCGCGGGCGGTGTCCGCGCGGCCGGCGACTACCAGCAGCCGGTCACCCGCGTCGCCGTGTGCGGAGGGGCGGGGGACTCCCTGCTCGCGACCGAGGCCGTGCGCGGCGCCGACGTCTACATCACCGCAGACCTCCGGCACCATCCCGCCTCGGAAGCGCGCGAGCAGGCTGCGGTCGGCGGCGGTCCCGCCCTCCTCGACGTGTCCCATTGGGCGAGTGAATGGCTCTGGCTCGACACCGCCGCCGCGCAACTGCGCACCGCCCTGCCCGGCGTGGAGGTCGTCGTCAGCGAGCTGCGGACGGACCCCTGGGATTTCGCCATCCTGCAATGACCACCATTACGTAAGGAAGCACCGCACCGTGAAAGCCAGCCACGCCGACCAGACCGAGCTCCTGCGCCTCCAGGCCGCGGACACGCGGCTGGCGCAACTCGCGCACGCCGCGAAGAACCTGCCGCAGGCCGTCGAGCTCGCGAAGCTCCAGCCCGAGGTGGATGCGCTGCGCGCCCGCTGGATCTCCGCCACCGGTGAGCTGGAGGACGCGCGCGCCGAGCTCAAGCGCATCGAGTCGGACGTCGAAATCGTCGAGGCGCGCGCCAAGCGTGACTCCGACCGGGTGCAGCAGAGCGCCTCCATGAAGGACGTGCAGGCGCTCGAGCAGGAGCTCGCTTCGCTGACCAAGCGCAAGAACGACCTCGAGGAGATCGAGCTCACGGTCATGGAGCGGGTCGAGGGCCTGGAGCAGGCGCTCGCCGCCGTCGAGGCCGAGCGGGCCGAGCTGAGCGCCCGCGTCGAGGTTCTGGAGGCGCAGCGCGACGAGGAGGCGGCGAAGCTGGAGGCGCAGCGGAAGGCGCTCGTCGCCGACCGCTCCACCATCGCGGGCGCTCTGCCGGCCGACCTGATCGAACTGTACGAACGCCAGCGCGCCCGCTACGGGATCGGTGCGGCCGCCCTCATCCGCGGCGTGTCGATGGGCTCCAACGTCTCGCTGACCGAGTCGGATCTCGCGGAGATCCGTCGCGCGGCGGCCGACGAGGTCGTGCTCTGCCCGGACAGCGGGGCCATCCTGGTCCGTGGAGAAGACTCCGGCCTCTGATCCGTGCGCGAGGCCGTCGCAGCCGGCTGCGCTATCGTTGAGGCCGGAATGGGTCGGCCAGACGGTCGCGTCGGTCCGCGTGACCGGGCCGCCGAGGAACGTCCCGGCTCCGCAGAGCAGGGCGGTGGGTAACACCCACCCGGGGCAACCCGCGAGAAAGTGCAACAGAAAGCAGACCGCCGCAGGCCTCGGCCTGAGGTAAGGGTGAAACGGTGGTGTAAGAGACCACCAGCGGCCGGGGTGACCCGGCCGGCTGGGTAAACCTCGCCCGGAGCAAGGTCGGACAGGGGACCATGAGGCTGCTCGTCTCGTCCCCGGGTAGACCGCTGGAGGGCGGCGGCAACGTCGTCCCGAGATAGATGGCCGTCCGCGGTGCAGCGCACCGTGACAGAACCCGGCGTATCAGCCGGCCCATTCCCTTTCCCTAGCCTGCGGCTCCGTCGCCGGGCACGAACCGGTACCCCATCCCCGGCTCGGTCAGCAGGTAGCGGGGGTGCGACGGCACCGGCTCCAGCTTCTTGCGCAGCTGCGACAGGTACAGCCGCAGGTAGCCGGTGTCGCTGGTGTACTGCGGTCCCCACACCTGCGTCAGCAGCGACTGCCGGGTGACCAGGCGCCGCGGGTTGCGCAGCAGCACCTCGAGGATCGCCCACTCGGTGGGCGTCAGGCGAACGGCGTCGATCGTGTCCGCCGTACGACGGGTCACCTGCCGGGCGGCGAGGTCGACGGAGACGTCGCCGAAGGCGACCACCGGCTCGTCGGTCGCCGGCGCCTGGCGGCGGGTGAGGGCGCGGATGCGCGCGAGCAGTTCATCCGCCGCGAAGGGCTTGGTCACATAGTCGTCAGCACCCGCGTCGAGCGCATCCACCTTGTCGGCGGAGCCGGTGCGGCCGGAGACGACGAGGATGGGCACGCTCGACCAGCCGCGCAGCGCCTCGATCACCTCGATTCCGTCGAGCTGCGGCATCCCGAGGTCGAGCATGACCAGGTCGGGATGCTGTTCGACCGCCAGCGACAGCGCTTCGGCGCCCGTGCGCGCGGTGTGCACCTCGTAACCGCGCGCCGTCAGCAGGATGCGCAGCGCGCGCAGGATCTGCGGGTCGTCGTCCGCGATCAGCACCCTCATGCCGTCTCCTCTCCGGCCGCCGGAAGGGAGACCACCATCGTCAGTCCGCCGCCCGGGGTGTCCTCGGCGTCGAGCGTTCCGCCCATCCCCTCGACGAATCCCTTCGACAGGGCGAGGCCCAGTCCGATGCCGGCGTCGTTGTCGGTGTCGCCGAGCCGCTGGAACGGCACGAACACCGCCTCCCTGCGCTCGCTGGGGATGCCCGGGCCGTGGTCGATCACCCGGAGTTGCACGGTGCCGGCGAACTCGCTCGCCGCGACGACCGGCGGCCGCTCCCGGGGGCTGTACCGGAGCGCGTTGCCGAGCAGGTTCACCAGCACCCGCTGCAGCAGGACGCCGTCGGCGAGGAGCGGCGGAACGCCGGGAGGAAGATCCAGCTCGACGTCCGCCGGTCCGAGTCCCAGCTCGTCGAGCGCCGGGAGCACGATGTCGTCGATCTCGGTCGCGCTGAGGGAGACACCGAGCACGCCCGCCTCCACCCGGCTCACGTCGAGCAGGTTGGTGACCAGGGTGGCGAGGTTGCCGAGGCTGTCCTCGGCCGTCTCCAGCAGGGTCTCGCGGTCGTCGTCGCTCAGCTTCAGGTCCGCCTGCCGCAGCGTCGTGACCGCCGCGGTCGCGGCCGCGAGCGGACGCCGCAGGTCGTGACCGACGGCGGCGAGCAGCGCGCTGCGGGCGCGATCGACCTCGGCCAGGGGACCGAGCTCGGACGCGGTCGCCGCGAGCTCCCGGTGCTCGAGCGCCGCATCCAGCTGGGCGACGATCGCGGCGAGGAGGCGGTGATCGCTCGCCTCGAGGTCGCGGCCCGACAGCTCCAGTGTCCCGCGCGTGCCGACCGGTATCGCCTGGGCGCGCGGCGGGATCGAGGGCTCCCCGGACGTCGCGACGACCGCGGGTTCGCCCTCGCCCGCGATCAGGAGGCGTACCCCGGTGAGCCCGAACGCCTCCCGGGTGCGCGTCACCAGCGCCTGCAGTGCGTCCTCGCCGCGGATGACCCCGCCGGCGACCGTCGCCAGCAGCTCGGCCTCCGCCCCCGCCCGCAGCGCCGCTCGACTTCGGCGGGCCGCCTGGTCGACGACGAGGCTCACCAGGATCGCGATGACGACGTACAGGATGAGCGCGACCAGGTGCAGGGGCTCACCCACGGTGATCGTGTAGAGCGGATCCACGAAGAAGTAGTCGAGAGTGAGGCCGGACAGCAGCGCTGCGAAGATCGCCGGCCAGATCCCGCCGACGAGGGCGACGACCACGACGAGGAGCTGATAGCTCAGCACATCCGCGGTCATCGACTCCTTCGAGCGGAGGCTGGTCGTGAGGAACAGGGTCAGGAGGGGACCGCCGAGCAGGGCGAGCACGAACCCGTACACCCGCCGGCGGACAGTCAGCCCGCCCTTCGGCCGCGGCAGGGAGAAGCGGCCGCCCGCCCGGTCGTGCGAGACGATGTGCACATCGATCGGACCCGACTCGCGGATGACCGTCGCACCGATCCCTGGTCCGGTCAGGAGCGCGGCGAGCCGGCTTCTCCGCGACACGCCGATGACCAGCTGTGTCGCGTTCTCCGCGCGGGCGAACTCCACGAGCGCCGTCGGGATGTCGCTGCCGACGACCTGGTGGTAGCTGCCGCCCAGCTGCTCCACCAGCGCCCACTGAGCCGCCAGCGCATCGGGAGCCGTCTCGCGCAGGCCGTCCTCGCTGGTCACGTGGACGGCAAGGAGGTCGCCTCCGGAGCTGCGGGCGGCGATCCGGGCGCCGCGGCGGAGCAGCGTCTCGCCCTCGGGTCCGCCGGTCAGGGCGACCACGACGCGCTCGCGCGCCTCCCAGGCACCGGCGATCCCGTGCTCGGCGCGGTACTGCTGCAGCGCGCTGTCGACCTCGTCGGCCAGCCAGAGCAGGGCCAGCTCACGGAGCGCGGTCAAGTTGCCGAGCCGGAAGTAGTGGGAGAGGGCCGCGTCGATCCGGGCGGCGGGGTAGACGACGCCCTCGGCGAGCCGGTCGCGGAGCGCCTGCGGTGCCAGGTCGACGACCTCGATCTGGTCCGCCCGGCGCAGCACCGCATCCGGGATGGTCTCCTGCTGGTGCACCCCGGTGATCTGCTCCACGACATCGTTCAGCGACTCGATGTGCTGGATGTTCACGGTCGACATCACGCTGATACCGGCCTCCAGCATCGCCTCGACGTCCTGCCAGCGCTTGGCGTTCCCGGCGCCGCCCACGTTGGTGTGGGCCAGCTCGTCGACCAGCGCGACCTGCGGCGCGCGCGCGAGGACCGCATCCAGGTCGAGCTCGCTGAGCGTGACGTCGCGGTGCTCGATCCGGCGTCGCGGGACGACTTCGAGGCCCTCCAGCATGGCCGCCGTGGCCGCTCGGCCGTGGGTCTCCACGACCGCGACCACCACGTCCTTGCCCGCAGCGAGGAGCCGCTTGCCCTCTTCGAGCATCGCGAAGGTCTTGCCGACGCCCGGAGCGGCGCCGAGCATCACGCGCAGGTGACCACGAGGCATCTATCGGCCCATCTGCTGTCAGCGCCGGAGCCCCGCCAGGGCGAGGTTCAGCTGGAGCACGTTCACGGTCGGTTCCCCGAGGTAGCCGAGGTCCCGTCCCTGAATCCTAGACTCGACCAGGCGCCGGACGGCCTCCTCGGGCAGCCCGCGCGCCTCTGCCACGCGCTTCACCTGGAGGAGAGCGTAGGCGGGGGAGATGTGCGGGTCGAGCCCGGAGCCGGAGGCGGTGACGGCGTCGCCAGGGATCTGCGATGACGTGACGCCGTCCGTCGTCTCGATGACCCGCGTGCGCTGATCGACCGCCTTCTGCTGGGCGGGGTTGGAGGCGGCCAGGTTGCTGCCGCTGGAGGCGCCGGCGTCGTATCCGTCCTTCCCGGTGCTCCCGGGTGCGGTCGCCGCCGAGGGGCGGGACTGGAACCATTGCGGGAGCGGCCTCCCTGCAGCATCGGTGAACGACTGGCCGATGAGGGCGGAGCCGACGATCCGGCCGCCCGAGGAGACGGTCGACCCGTTCGCCGCAGCGGGGAGGGTGAGCTGGGCGATGGCCGTGACGGCCAGCGTGTACGCCGCGCCGAGCACCAGCGTGAAGACGAGCATCGCGCGGAGGGCGACCCAGTAGCGTCGCCAGGCGCCGCGGAGGGGATTCATGTGCGTGGTCCTTTCGAGAGCGATCGGGTCGGGGAGCGGGGGTCAGAACCCGGGGATCAGCGAGACGGCGAGGTCGATCAGCTTGATCCCGATGAACGGCGCCACGATCCCTCCGAGCCCGTAGATCAGCAGGTTCCGGGTGAGCAGCGACGACGCCGACACGGGGCGGTACCGCACGCCGCGCAGTGCGAGCGGGATCAGCAGCACGATCACGATCGCGTTGAAGATCACCGCGGACAGGATGGCCGAGTCCGGCGAATGCAGTCCCATGACGTTGAGTGCGCCCAGGCCCGGGAACGCGGCGACGAACATCGCCGGGATGATGGCGAAGTACTTCGCGACGTCGTTGGCGATGGAGAACGTCGTCAGCGCGCCGCGGGTGATGAGGAGCTGCTTTCCGATCCGGACGATGTCGATCAGCTTGGTGGGGTCCGAGTCGAGGTCGACCATGTTGCCGGCCTCCTTCGCCGCGGAGGTCCCGGTGTTCATCGCCACGCCGACATCGGCCTGCGCCAGGGCGGGCGCATCGTTCGTGCCGTCGCCGGTCATCGCGACGAGGCGTCCGCCCTCCTGCTCGCGCCGGATCAGAGCAAGCTTGTCCTCCGGTTTCGCCTCGGCGAGGAAGTCGTCGACGCCTGCCTCGGTGGCGATCGCCTGGGCGGTGAGCGGGTTGTCGCCGGTGACCATGACGGTGCGGATGCCCATCCTCCGCAGATCGGCGAACCGCTCGGCGAGGCCGGTCTTGACGACATCCCGCAGCTGGATGACGCCGAGCAGGGATGCTGCCCCCTGCGGCGAGCGCACGGCCACGGCGAGCGGGGTGCCGCCGGTCCGCGAGATCCGCTCGACTGCAGCATCCAGCTCCTCCAGCTCGCCCGGCGAGGGTGCCGAGGATTCGCGGACCCAGGTGACGACGGCGCTGGCCGCACCCTTGCGCAGCTGGGAGCCGTCGGCCAGATCGAGGCCGCTCATGCGCGTCTGGGCGGTGAAGGGGACGACGGTGGACCCGTCGGGGCGCGAGGCCCCGGACGCGCCGGAGGTTCCCGTGGCGCCGTTGGGCTTCTCGTAGCCGAGGCTCTCCGCGAGCTGCACGACCGACACGCCCTCCGGCGTCGGGTCGCTCAGGGAGGACAGCGCGGCGGCGCGCACGAGCGCCTTCTCCGCCGTCTCTCCGACCGTCGTGAACTCGGTCGCGCGCCGGTTGCCATAGGTGATCGTGCCCGTCTTGTCCAGAAGCAGCGTCGTCACGTCGCCTGCCGCCTCCACCGCACGTCCCGACATGGCGAGCACGTTGTACTGCACCAGGCGGTCCATTCCGGCGATGCCGATGGCCGAGATCAGGGCGCCGATGGTCGTCGGGATGAGGCACACCAGCAGCGCCACGAGCACGGGGACGGACGGGGAGGCGTTCGAGTAGCCGGCGACGGCCGGGAGCACCAGTACGACGATAGTGAAGACGATCGACAGGCTCGCGAGGAGGATGTTCAGCGCCACCTCGTTCGGCGTCTTCTGGCGTGCGGCACCCTCCACCAGAGCGATCATCCGGTCGACGAACGTCTCGCCCGGCTTGCTGGTGATGCGCACCACGATGCGGTCCGAGAGCACCCGGGTCCCGCCCGTCACCGCACTCCGGTCACCGCCGGACTCGCGCACCACCGGTGCGGACTCGCCGGTGATCGCCGACTCGTCGACCGTCGCGATGCCTTGGATGACGTCCCCGTCGCCGGGGACGAGCTCGCCCGCCGAGACGACCACCACGTCGCCCAGCCGGAGGTCGCTCGACGCGATCTGCTCCAGCGGGGCGAGCCGCGCCTCAGGATCGTCGTCGGTGTACGCACCGACCCGGTGGGCGGGCGTCGTCGAGCGGGTCTGCCGGAGCGTGGCCGCCTGGGCCTTGCCACGACCCTCGGCGACGGACTCGGCGAGGTTGGCGAAGACGACGGTCAGCCAGAGCCAGGCGGCGATGCTCCAGGTGAAGGGGAGGGAGGCGGCTTCCGCGCCGCCGGCGCCCGGCCCGACGAGGGGCTGCGCCACCGCGATGACGGTGGTGAGCGCTGCGCCGACCTCCACGATGAACATCACGGGATTGCGCCACAGGAAGCGGGGATCGAGTTTGCGCAGGGCACCCGGAAGGGCGGAGACGAGCTGGCCGGGGGAGAAGGCGCCGGCCGGAGCGGACGTCGCCTGCGGCTCGGAGCGGAGAGCGGTGGTGGTGGTCATGTCAGTGCAGTCCTTCTGCGAGGGGACCCAGCGCGAGAACGGGGAAGTAGGTGAGAGCCGAGACCAGCAGGATCGTCCCGGCCAGCAGACCGACGAACTGCGGACGGTGCGTCGGCAGCGTCCCGGCCGTCACCGGGATACGGCCCTGTGCCGCCAGGGAGCCGGCGAGCGCGAGCACGAAGACGATCGGGAGGAAACGCCCGAGGAACATGGCGACACCCAGCGACGCGTTGAGCCACGGCGTCGCGGCGGTCAGGCCGGCGAAGGCGGAACCGTTGTTGTTCGCCGCCGAGGTGAACGCGTAGAGCACCTCCGTGAAGCCGTGCAGCCCCGGGTTGAGGATCGAGGTCTGCTGGATGTCCGCGCGGATGCCCGGGATCGCGAAGCTGAGCCCCGTGCCGAGCAGCACGATCGCGGGCGTCGTGAGGATGTAGAGGCTTGCCAGTTTGATCTCCCGGGCGCCGAGCTTCTTGCCCAGGTACTCCGGTGTCCGGCCGACCATGAGCCCGGCGATGAAGACGGCGACGATCGCGATGACGAGGATGCCGTACAGGCCCGAGCCGACGCCTCCCGGCACGAGCTCGCCCAGCATCAGGTTGATCAGCGCCATCATCCCGGCGAGCGGGCTGTAGCTGTCCAGCATCGAGTTGACGGGGCCGCTGGAGGTGGCGGTGCTGGTCGTGTCGAAGAGTGTCGAGCCGAACATCCCGAACACCGTCTCTTTGCCCTCCATGGTTCCCGACGCCGCCTCGAACAGGCTCATGGCGACGAGGGAGGCGGTGAACAGCAGCGCCATCGTCCCGAGGATCGCGTACCCCTGCCGCTTGTCGCCGACCATCGTCCCGAAGGTGCGCGGGAGCGAGAACGGGATCAGCAGCATGAGCAGCACCTCCAGGAGGTTCGTCCAGGCCGTCGGGTTCTCGAACGGATGCGCGGAGTTGACGTTGAAGAAGCCGCCGCCGTTCGTGCCGAGCAGCTTGATCGCCTCCTGCGACGCGACAGGCCCGCCGGGGATGCTCTGCGTCGCGCCCGCGAGGGTGTGCACGTCCTGAAAGCCGTTGAGGTTCTGGATCACGCCGCCCGCGACGAGGACGACAGCCGCGACGAGCGAGAGCGGCAGCAGGATGCGCACGGTCGCCCGAAGAAGATCCACCCAGAAGTTGCCGATGGTGCCCGTGGAGCGCGACGCGAACCCGCGCACCAGCGCGATGGCGACAGCGATCCCGACGGCCGCCGACACGAAGTTCTGCACCGCCAGTCCCAGCGCCTGAACGCTGTAGCCCAGGGTCAGCTCGGGCGAGTAGGACTGCCAGTTCGTGTTGGTGACGAACGAGACGGCCGTGTTGAACGCCGTCCCCTCCGGGACGGCGGGCAGGCCGAGCGAGTACGGCAGGAACTGCTGCAGCCGCTGCAGGCCGTACACGAGGAGGATTCCGACGACCGAGAACGCCAGAACGGCGCGCAGGTAGGCCGGCCACGACTGCGAAGCGCGCGGGTCCACACCGATCAGCCGATACACGCCGCGCTCCACGCGCATGTCGCGCTCGGAGGTGAACACGCGGGCCATGTAGTCGCCAAGAGGCCGGTATGCGACCCCCAGCAGGAGCACGAGCGTCGCCACGTTCGCGACGGCGAGCCAGCCCTCCACTAGAACCGCTCCGGCTTGACGAGCGCGACCAGCAGGTAGCCGATCGCACCGACGGCCAGGAGTGCCGCGACCACCGTGAGGACGATCACAGCTTCTCGACCCCCCGGGCGACCAGGCCGACGCCGAGCGCGAGCACGGCCACAGCGAGCAGGTAGACGACGTCGAGCATGACTTCTCTCCATCCAGAGGACGCCATGCCGTTCGGCGATGGCAGGAGAGATTCCACACCCGCCGGACGCGCCCGGCCCGTGTCCTAACGCGTCCCTAACGCACCCCCGCCGAATCCATGCGGCATGCTCACGCCCAGGCCGATCAGCCCGAGTGGAAAGCGAAGGAGATTCGAACGAACCGCGTTCGAATCTCCTTCAGTACTGCCATTCGAAGGAGATTCGGCACCCGAACTCCTTATATCCGCGCCGCGCGGACAACCGCGCGGGCGCGACCGCCGGCGTGTCGTCGGGCGTGCCGACCTCCGCGGTGCGCCCGCGCTCGCCGCGCTCCCGACGCTCGTCGCGCACGGCCAGGGCCGCCGCGCCCAGGATGCCCGCGTTGTTGCGGTGCACGGCCGGGACGATCGGCGTCTTCAGGTCGAGCAGCGGCAGGAAGTCCTCGTAGTGCTTGGAGACGCCGCCGCCCACGATGAAGAGGTCCGGAGTGAAGAGGAACTCGACCGTGGTGTAGTACTTCTGCAAGCGCTTCGCCCATTTCTCCCAGCTGAGGTCGTCGCGCTCCTTCGCCGAGTAGGCCGCCCGCGACTCCGCGTCGTGCCCGTCGACCTCCAGGTGGCCGAGCTCGGCGTTCGGGATGAGGATGCCGTCGTAGATGAGCGCGGAGCCGATGCCCGTGCCCAGCGTCGTCATGATGACCAGGCCGTCCTTGCCCTTGGCCGCGCCGAACCGCGTCTCGGCGTAGCCCGCCGCATCCGCATCGTTGACGAAGTGGATGTCGCGGCCGAGCGCCTTCTCGAAGAGGTCCTCCGCGTGCAGGCCGATCCAGTCCTTCGAGACGTTCGCGGCCGAGAGCGTGACGCCGTGGCTGACGATGGCGGGGAAGCAGATGCCGACGGGCGCATCCGGCTCCTCTTTCGCGAGCTGGTCGACGATCAGCTTCGTCGTCTCGACGATGTCGTCCGGCTTGCCGCCGGCCGGTGTCGGCAGCTTCACCCGGTCGCTGAGGAGCTCGCCGGTCGTCAGATCGACCAGGCCCCCCTTGATTCCCGTTCCGCCGATGTCGATGCCGATCGCGTGCTTCTGCGTCATGCGTCGAATCTACCGCGCCTCCGCGGAGGAGGGATCGCCGCACAGCGCTCAGGGGAGCGTGAGGACCTCGGCGCCGCGTTCGGTGACCACGAGCGTGTGCTCGAACTGGGCGGTGAGACTGCGGTCACGTGTGACCACGGTCCAGTCGTCCGCCCACATCTCCCACTCGTGCGTGCCGAGGGTGAGCATCGGTTCGATGGTGAACACCATTCCGGGCTCCATCACGTCGTCGAAGGCGGGCGCCGCGTCGTAGTGCGGGATGATCAGGCCCGAGTGGAATGCGGCGCCCACACCGTGACCGGTGAAATCACGGACCACGCCGTAGCCGAACCGCTTGGCGTAGGACTCGATCGCCCGTCCGATCACATTCACCTGCCGGCCGGGGGCGACGGCCTTGATGCCGCGGTTCAGCGCCTCCCGGGTCCGCTCGACCAGCTGGACGACCTCGTCGGAGGCCGTCCCGGCGATGAAGGTCTGGTTGCTGTCGCCGTGGAAGCCGTTCTTGTACGCCGTGATGTCGATGTTGACGATGTCGCCGTCCTCCAGCACCGTGTCGTCGGGGATGCCGTGGCAGATCACCTCGTTCACCGAGCTGCAGATCGACTTCGGGTAGCCGCGGTAGCCGAGCGTCGAGGGATAGGCGCCGGCCGCCAGCAGGAACTCGTGCCCGATCGCATCCAGCTCCTCGGTGGTGACGCCCGGGCGGACCGCCTGGCCGACCCGCTCGATGGCCTGTGCGGCGATCCGGCCGGCCTCGCGGATCAGCTCCACCTCGTCCGGCGTGTAGACATCGCCGCGCGTGTGGGGTGCCGGTCCCGGCCGCCCCACCTACTCGGGGCGGACGATCCGGCTGGGCACCGGACGCATAGGGCTCACTCGGCCGGGGACCAGGTGACCGGCGGAATCCTTGGGCATACCAACAACTCTATGAAGAGCGACGAGTACGGCATCAAGCAGGATGTCGAGCACAAGTACTGGTACAACATGAAGACCGGCGAGGTCGAGCAGGGCTTCCTGTCGCCCGCGCCGAACCGTGTCGGCCCGTTCGACACCCGCGAGGAGGCGGAGCACGCGCTCGAGAAGCTGCGCGAGAACTCCGCCAAGTGGGCGGAGGAGGACGCCGCCGACAACCGCTGACGCGCAGTCGGTCGACGCCGGCGTCAGAAGCTGTGCTCTGACGTCGGGAACGCGCCGGCCTGCACGTCCGCCTTGTACGCGCGGGCAGCGTCGGCGAGCACCGTCTTCAGGTCGGCGTACTGCTTCACGAAGCGCGGGACGCGACCGGTCGTGAAGCCGGCCCAGTCCGTCCACACCAGCAGCTGTCCATCCACATCCGGCCCGGCGCCGACGCCGATGGTCGGGATGCGCAGCTCGGCCGTGACGCGCTTGGCCACCTCCGCCGGCACCATCTCGAGCACGACGGCGAAGGCCCCTGCGTCCTCGACAGCGTGCGCGTCGGCGAGCAGTTGGTCCGCCGCATCTCCGCGACCCTGCACCAGGTGACCGCCGAGCCCGTGCTCGCTCTGCGGCGTGAAGCCGACGTGCGCCATCACCGGGATGCCGGCATCCACGATGCGCCGGATCTGCTCGGCGCTGCGACGCCCGCCCTCGAGCTTGACCGCATGTGCGCCGGTCTCCTTCATGAACCGCACCGCGGTGTGCAACGCCTCCAGCGGCCCGGTCTCGTAGGAGCCGAACGGCATGTCGGCGACCACGAACGCGCGCTTCACGGCACGAGCCACCGCGCGGGTGAGCGGGATGAGGTCGTCGACCGTCACGGGAAGGGTGGTGTCGTACCCGAGCACGTTGTTCGCGGCGGAGTCCCCGACGAGCAGGAAGTCGATCCCCGCTTCGTCGAAGATCTGCGCGGTGAGCATGTCGTAGCTCGTCAGCCCGGTGAACGGCGACCGTTCCTCCTTCGCCGCCTGGAAGTGGCGCGTGCGCACCCGCTTCAGCGCTTGCATGGACGAGGTGGCGGGATGGACGGAGGGCACCGGCGACTGCTCAGTCATGCGGCCAGTCTAGTGACGGACCTTCGCCACGAATGTCGCGTTCCGCTCGGGCGAACCGACGATTCGTGACGAATGTCCGCCCGCCCCAGCCCGCCACGATTCGGCCGGGGCTCTCACCCACTAGTCTGGGATCGGCCGAGGAAAGGGGCAGGATGGACAAGCAGCGCGACTTCGTTCTTCGTACGATCGAGGAGCGTGGCGTCAAGTTCGTGAGGCTCTGGTTCACCGATGTCGTCGGCACGCTGAAGTCCGTCGCCATCGCGCCCGCCGAGGTCGAGGGAGCCTTCAGCGAGGGTCTGGGCTTCGACGGCTCCGCGATCGAGGGCCTGACGCGCGCCTACGAGTCCGACCTGCTCGCGCTGCCCGATGCGACCACGTTCCAGATCCTCCCGTGGCGCGGCGAGATCGACCCGACCGCCCGGATGTTCTGCGACATCACGACGCCGGACGGCCAGCCCTCGGTCTCCGACCCGCGCAACGTGCTCAAGCGCACGCTCGAGAAGGCGGCCGACCGCGGCTTCACCTTCTACACGCATCCCGAGATCGAGTTCTACCTGCTGAAGTCGTCCCAGTTCGGCACGGAGGGCCCGGAGCCCGTGGATTCCGCCGGCTACTTCGACAACGTCCCGGGCGGCACCGCGCACGACTTCCGCCGTCGCTCCGTCCGCATGCTCGAGGACCTCGGCATCTCGGTCGAGTTCAGCCATCACGAGGCAGGCCCCGGCCAGAACGAGATCGACCTCCGCTACGCAGACGCACTGACGACGGCGGACAACATCATGACGTTCCGCACGGTCATCAAGGAGGTGGCGATCGAGCAGGGCGTGTACGCGACGTTCATGCCGAAGCCCCTGTCGGGCCACCCGGGCTCGGGGATGCACACCCACATGTCCCTGTTCGAGGGCGACACGAACGCGTTCTTCGAGCCGGGCGCCCAGTACCAGCTCTCGAAGATCGGCCGGCACTTCATCGCCGGCCTCCTGCGCCACGCACCCGAGATCACCGCGGTCACGAACCAGTTCGTGAACTCGTACAAGCGCCTCTGGGGCGGGGATGAAGCCCCGAGCTTCGTCTGCTGGGGGCACAACAACCGCTCCGCGCTGGTCCGCGTCCCGCTGTACAAGCCGAGCAAGGGCCAGAGCTCGCGCGTCGAGTACCGGGCGATCGACTCGGCGGCGAACCCGTACCTGGCGTTCTCGCTGCTCCTCGCCGCCGGGCTCAAGGGGATCGAGAACCAGTACGAGCTCCCGCCGGAGGCCGAGGACAACGTCTGGGGCATGTCCGACGCCGAGCGCCGCGCGCTGGGGTACAACCAGCTCCCCGCGAGCCTCGACCACGCCATCTCCCTGATGGAGGAGTCGGAGCTCGTCGCAGAGACGCTGGGCGAGCAGGTCTTCAACTACGTCCTGCTCAACAAGCGCAAGGAGTGGGCGGAGTACCGGGCGCAGGTCACCCCCTACGAGCTGCTGACCAACCTCGAGATCCTCTGACCGTTCGTCGTGACGCGACAGCAGCTCTCCCTCACGTCCCTGGCGCGCGCCGGGTTCGTGGGGCTGAGCTCTGTTCGCGACGAGCTGGATGAGCTCGCCGACCGGACGGGCGTGGACCCCGAGGCGCTCATCGCAGCCCTCTCCGCCGCGGCGGATCCCGACGCTGCGCTGTCGTGGGCGCTCCGCCTGCTGCGACAGGCGCCCGCGCAAGCGGCCGCCGCCTTCGGATCCGAGGAGGACGCCCGGCGCCTGTTCCGGGTGATCGGCGCGTCCGAGGGCGTGGCCGAGTTCTTCCTCCGCCAGCCCTCCCAGCTGGATGCGCTCGCCGCCCCCGTCAGCGGCCTGCCCACCCTCGACGTGCTGCGCGCCGACCTGATGGATGCGGTGTCCGCCGTCGACGGGGTGGCCCGCGACGACGACGAGGCGGCCTGGGCCGCTCTGCGCATCCGCTACCGCCGCCGTCTCGTCCAGCTGGCGAGCTTCGACCTGGAGCAGCCGGACCCCGTCGACGGCTTCGACGCGGTCGCGGTGACCCTCTCCGACCTCGCGGCGGCCGCGCTGGAGGCCTCCCTCGCCGTCGCCCGGCGGATGACGATCGGTACCGGCCCCGGCCGCTTCCCCGAGGCCCAGGTGCGCGCCACACCGCTGGCGATCATCGGGATGGGCAAGGCCGGCGCCCGCGAGCTCAACTACCTCAGCGACGTCGACGTGATCTTCGTGACGGAGGGTGTCGAGGAGGCCGGACTCGAGCCCGGCCGGGCCGTGGACATCGCGACGCGCCTGGCGATGCTGACGATGCGCGGCATCCACGAGCCCGCCATCGAGCCGGGGCTCTGGGAGGTCGACCCGAACCTGCGGCCCGAGGGCAAAGACGGTGCGCTCGTCCGCACCCTCGACTCGCACCTCGCCTACTACGACCGCTGGGCGCGGGGATGGGAGTTCCAGGCGCTCCTGAAGGCGCGGCCCCTCGCCGGCGATCTCGTCCTGGGGGAGCGCTACGTCGCCGCGCTCGCCCCGAAGGTCTGGAGCAGCGCCTCCCGCGAGAACTTCGTCGAGTCGGTGCAGAGGATGCGTGAGCGCGTCACCGAGAACATCCCGGACGACGAGGTCCACTACCAGCTGAAGCTCGGCCCCGGAGGCTTGCGCGACGTGGAGTTCACCGTCCAGCTGCTGCAGCTCGTCCACGGCCAGACCGACGACCAGGTGCGCCAGCGGGACACCCTCGGTGCCTTGGCCGCGCTGGCAGCCCAGGGCTACATCGGCCGCGAGGAATCCGCGACGTTCTCGCGCGACTACCGCGCGCTGCGGCTCATGGAGCACCGGCTTCAGCTGCGCCGGCTGAGCCGCACGCACCTCATGCCGCGCGACGAGGCCGACGTCCGCATCCTCGCCCGCGCGACCGGCCTCGCGCCGAACGCGGGCGAGCTGATGACGCAGTGGAACGAGATCAAGCACCGTGTGCGCGGACTGCACGAGCGGTTGTTCTATCGTCCGCTGCTGAGCGCGGTCGCCAGCACGTCCTCCGAGGATGCGCGGCTCGCCGGGGGAGCGGGCCTCACGAGCGCCCAGGCGGAGGCGCGACTCGCGGCGATCGGATTCCGGGACCCGCGTGGCGCGCTCGCCCACATCGCAGCCCTCACCTCGGGCGTCTCGCGCCGCGCGGCCATCCAGCGCCACCTGCTCCCGGTGATGCTGCAGTGGTTCGCCGACGGTCCCGACCCGGACTACGGACTCCTGACCTTCCGCCGCCTCAGCGAGGAACTCGGGAGCACCCACTGGTATCTGAGGATGCTGCGCGACTCCACCGGCGCCGCCGAGAGGCTGACGCGGGTGCTGTCCGGCTCGCGCTTCGCCGGAGAGCTGCTCGGCCGCATCCCCGAGTCCGTCGCCTGGCTGGAGTCGGAGGACGAGCTGCGGCCGCGCGCCGCCTCCCTGTTGCAGGAGGAGACGGCGGCGATCCTCGCCCGGCACGAGTCCGCCGATACCGCTGCGGCGGCCCTGCGTGCCGTGCGCCGGCGCGAGATCCTGCGGCTCGCGCTGTCCGGCATCCTCGGCTTCGCCACCATCGAAGAGCTCGCGCACGGTCTCACCGACGTCACCGAGAACCTCATCGCCGGCGTCCTGCAGGCGATCCGCATGGCCCGGGGCGACGCCGACGACCTGGAGTTCGCCGTCATCGGGATGGGGCGCTTCGGCGGCCGGGAGCTCGGCTTCGGCTCGGACGCCGATGTCATGTACGTCTTCCGTCCGCGGGTCACCGGACGCGGGGCCGCTGGAGTCGATGGCGGGGAGCAGGACGCGGCCGGGCAGCAGGCGGCGAACCGCAGCGCGCTCGCAATCGTATCCGATCTGAACCGGCTCACCGAGGACAACCGCCTCCCACTCGACCTCGACATCGGCCTGCGCCCCGAGGGGAAGAACGGGCCGCCGGTCCGCTCCCTGGAGTCTTACCGCGCCTACTACGCGCGGTGGTCGCTGACCTGGGAGGCGCAGGCCCTGCTGCGCGCCCGGGGCTTCGCCGGGGACGCCGCCCTCCTGGCCGACTTCGAACAGCTCGCCGACGAGGTGCGCTACCCGAGCAGCATCGGCGACCAGGCCGTGCGCGAGGTGAAGCGGATCAAAGCACGCGTCGAGAACGAGCGGCTCCCGCAGGGTGCGGACCCGTCACGCCACCTTAAGCTGGGGCGCGGCTCGCTGAGCGACGTCGAGTGGTTCGTCCAGCTCATCCAGCTCGAGCACGCCGCCCGGATCCCCGAGCTCAGGACCACCTCCACTCTGGATGCGCTGGCCGCCGCCGCCGAGCACGGCTTCGTCTCGGCCGAAGACGCCGCCCGGCTGCGCGATGCGTGGCTGTTCGCCTCCCGGACCCGCTCCGCTATGACGCTCTGGGCCGACAAGACGGCCGATGTGCTGCCCTCCGACCGCGGCGCCCTGGATGGGGTGGCGCGCCTGATGGAGTACCCGCCGGGTTCCGCCAGCCGGCTCGAGGAGGACTACCTCGCCGTGACGCGCCGTGCCCGCCAGGTCTTCGAGCGCTCCTTCTACGGCCTCCCGCAGCGCCCCGCTCCCACCGGCTGACTCCCGCCCTCCCCGCACCCCACGCCCCACCGTCGAGTACGCGGAGATTGCACGGTCTGGCGCCGTAAACGTGCAGTCGTCGGGTACTCGACGGTGGGGTCAGAGGTTTCGGAGGCGGGCCG
>JBQCCO010000192.1:0-41723 GCA_051962155.1 Leifsonia sp.
CCTATCGGCTGGTTCTCAATCTTGACGACGATCTCGTCGTCCGTATCGTCCTTGACGAACCAGACCTCACGGCCCGCCAACGTGCGCATGCTGTGGCCCTTTTGCCAGGGCAGGTTCGTTGCCTTGATGTTCCAGAGTCGGTTGACGCGACCCGCCCACCCCTCGAGAAAACGCGCCTGGCGGCACCCCCCGCCGAACCCCGAACGGCGCGTTCTGTCAGTAAAGGTTTTGAACCTATGGCGAGTTTCATCCTGAGGCGCCTTCTGGTCTCAGTGCTCATCATCATCGCCGCTTCGTTCCTGATGTACATGCTGGTCGCGTACAGCGCCGACCCGCTCCAGGACTTGCGAAGCAGCAATTCCCCCAACAAGACGCAGCTCATCAACGCGCGCATCCAGCTGCTGCAGTTGGATGTGGTGCCCCCGCTGCGCTGGCTGCTCTGGCTCGGAGGCGCGGCCAAGTGCCTCATCCCGTTCGCCAACGCCTGCGACCTGGGATCGACCATCTCGAACGCGAAGGTGACCGACATCCTCCCGCAGGCGCTCGGTTCGACGGTGCAGCTGGTCACCCTCGCTCTCGTGCTGGCGATCCTCCTCGGTGTCACCATCGGCATCGTGACCGCTCTGCGTCAGTACAGCGGACTCGACAACGTCGTCACGTTCCTCAGCTTCTTCCTGTACTCGCTGCCGGCCTTCCTCGTGGCGGTGCTGCTCAAGGAGTTCGTCGCCATCGGCTTCAACAACTTCCTGGCGCATCCGACCATCCCCTGGTGGGTCGCGATCATCATCGGCATCGTCGCCGGGTTGATCTGGCAGTCGCTCATCGGCGGCGACCGGCGCAGGCGGTCGATCACCTTCGGGATCGCGACGGTCGCGACAGCGGGCGTGCTGCTCCTGATGTCGACGATGAACTGGTTCCTCGTGCCCGGGCTCGGCCCGGTCGTGATGATCCTGCTCGTCGCGGCGACGGTGATCGGCGCGACCGCCCTGACCGCGGGATTGCAGAACCGGCGGGCACTCATCTCCGCCGCCATCGCGGGCGCCGTCAGCCTGGTCTGCTACTTCCTGCTGCAGCCGCTGTTCAGCATTTCGACCGTGGGCACCATCGTCATCCTCGCGGTCATCGCCATCATCGTCAGCCTCGCGATCGGCTGGTTCGTGGGCGGCTACGATCGCGGCCAGAACATGCGCGTCGCCGTGATCGTCACGATCGTCTCCGGCTTCCTCATCCTGGTCGACCGCTTCATGCAGGCGTGGCCGACGTACTTCGACGACACGAACGGCCGCCCCATCGCGACCGTGGGCTCCACGACACCGGGACTCACCGGTGACATGTGGGTGACCGGTCTGGACACGTTCACCCACCTGGTGCTGCCGACGATCGCCCTGCTCCTGATCTCGTTCGCCTCCTATACGCGGTACTCGCGGGCGGGCATGCTCGAGGTCCTGAACCAGGACTTCATCCGCACGGCTCGCGCCAAGGGCCTGCCGGAGCGAACGGTCGTCGTGCGTCACGCCTTCCGCAACATGCTGATCCCGATCACGACCCTGGTTGCCTTCGACGTGGGCGCGCTCCTCGGTGGTGCGATCATCACCGAGAAGGTCTTCGCCATCCCGGGAATGGGCTCGCTGTTCTATGCGGGTCTGTTCCGTGGCGACCTGAACCCGGTCATGGGGTACTTCGTGATCATCGCGGCGATGGCGATCCTGTTCAACTTCATGGCAGACCTCGCCTACGCCGCGCTCGACCCGAGAGTGAGGGTTCGCTGATGGCTACGACCGAACCGCTGATCGCCGACGAGCTGCAGGAGCCGAGCGCCCCGCCCGTCAGCCAGGGCAAGCTCATCTGGAAGCGATTCCTCTCCAACAAGCTCGCCGTCGCGAGCGTCATCCTGTTCGTCCTGATCATCGCCTTCTCGATCTCGGCGATCGGCATCGGGCCGATCCACGGCTGGTGGAAGTACGACTACAAGGCCCTGAACGACCAGGTCTCCCAGGGCGCCCCCACCTGGGAGCACCCGTTCGGCCAGGACCGCATCGGCAAGGACTACTTCGCTCTCACGATGCGCGGCATCCAGAACTCCGTGCTCGTCATGATCGTGCTCGGCCTGATCGCCAGCGTCGTCGGTGTCGTCGTCGGCGCGATCGCCGGATACTTCCGCGGCATCGTCGACGCCTTTCTGATGCGTATCACCGACGTGTTCATCGTCATCCCGGCACTGGTGATCGGCTCGGTCGTCGGCCACATGTTCGGTGGTCTGGGCGCGTTCTTCCTCGCGCTGATGCTCGGATTCTTCTCGTGGATGGGTATCGCGCGTCTGGTGCGCGGCGAGTTCCTGTCGCTGCGCGAGCGGGAGTTCGTCGAGGCGGCCCGCGTCGCGGGCGCATCGGACATGCGGATCATCTTCAAGCACATCCTGCCGAACGCGATCGGCGTGGTGATCGTCTCCTCCACGCTCATCATGGCCTCGGCGATCCTGCTCGAGACGGCGCTCTCGTTCCTCGGCTTCGGCATCCGTCCGCCGGACGTCTCGCTCGGTCTCCTGATCAGCTCGAACGAGTCGGCGTTCCAGACCCGTCCGTGGCTGTTCTGGTGGCCGGGAGCGTTCATCGTCACGCTCGCCCTGCTCGTCAACTTCGTCGGGGACGGCCTGCGGGATGCGTTCGACCCGCGCCACCGCCGGTTCAACCTCCGCAAGATGCGCGAGCAGGAGCCGGAAGAGGGCGAGAGCCCCGACGCGAACCCCCGTACAGGAGCGGCCCTCGCGGAGGACGTGCTGTGACGCCCGTCTCCGCAGCCCTGCTCCCGGCCGCCTCAGGCCAGGAGCAGGGCGGCGACGCTGCCCGCGGCGAGCAGCAGCAGCACCACGAGCGACGCGATGTGCCAGTGGATGCTGACCGGCGTCTCGTCGGCACGGCCCGCATCGATCGCTCCCGAGTCCTGCAGCGTCGTCCAGCGGCGGCGCACGACCTCGGCCGCAGCGCCCGACTCGGTGGACAGCAGGTCGCCGGGGCGGCGCATGGTCTCCTGCACGCGCGGGTGACCGACGCGTCCCTTCGTCTCGTTGCGGGTGGCGCGGAGCGTGCTGGTCGTGCCGGGGGCGGGAGCCGCCCAGACCGGGAACCGGTGGCCGGGCGTGTAGAGCGTCAGCGCGAACTTGGTGTCGACCGCGATGAGAGCCTCCCACGGGATGTCGACGGTGCGGGTCACATTGACCACCGTGATCCCGTCGTCGGCGACGATGAGCAGCGGCCGCCACAGCATGGCCCAGGCGATGAACGCGAACAGGGCGCCGGGCACGATGTACACCAGCCGGGCGTCGTGGACGCTGACCAGCAGGCCGAGGGTCAGGGCGGCAGCGGCCGCCCAGATCAGGACGGCAAGGACCCGGTTGAACCGGGACACCAGAACCTCGCGCTCGGCGGGGGAGACGTAGGGCATGGCTCCATGCTCTCATTCCACCCGATCCGCCCCGTCTCAGAGCGCGCCCCCGAAAGGAACCATTCATCATGACCGATACCACTACGGTTCGGGCGACCGCTACGACGGGCGCGCCCGTCCTCGAGGTGACCGGCCTCTCCGTCGACTTCGGCGTGGACAACGTGTGGATCCCCGCCGCGAAGAACCTGAACTACCAGATCCGTCCGGGCGAGGTTCTCGCGATCGTGGGCGAGTCCGGCTCCGGCAAGAGCGCGAGTTCGATGGCGATCCTCGACCTCCTGCCCGAGAACTCGCGCGTGCGCGGCTCGATCAAGCTGGACGGCCGTGAGCTGACCGGTCTCACGCAGCCGCAGATGCGCCGAGTGCGCGGTCGGCAGGTCGCCGTGATCTTCCAGGAGCCGATGACCGCGCTCAACCCCGTGTACACGGTCGGCTTCCAGATCGTCGAGACGCTCCGCATCCACTTCGGGATGTCGCCGCACGAGGCGAAGGAGCGCGCGCTCGAACTGCTGGACATGGTGGAGCTGCCCGACCCGAAGAAGGCCTTCAACTCCTACCCGCACCAGCTCTCCGGCGGCCAGCGCCAGCGCGCGATGATCGCCCAGTCGATCTCCTGCGACCCGAAGCTGCTGATCGCCGACGAGCCGACGACCGCCCTGGATGTGACCGTGCAGGCCGAGATCCTGGAGCTGCTGCGCAGCCTCCGCGACCGGCTGGACAGCGCCATCCTGCTGATCACGCACGACATGGGGGTCGTCGCCGACCTCGCCGACAACATCGTCGTGATGCGCAAGGGTGACATCGTCGAGTCGGGCACGGTGAAGCAGGTGTTCGCAAACCCGCAGCATCCGTACACGATCGCCCTCCTCGACGCCGTCCCGCACCTGGGGCAGCGCGAGGACGAGGAGATCGACACCACGGCCGCTCTCGCCGCCGGCACCGCGAACCCGGATGCCGAGTTCGCCGAGCGGATCCGCGCGAACGAGCGAGCCGCGCAGGCCGAGCACGAGAAGGCCGAGATGGACAAGCGCGAGGTCGTCGTCGACTTTCGTGACGTCGCCATCGAGTACCCCAAGCACGGCCGCGTCCCTGCGTTCCGCGCCGCCAGCGACATCGACCTGAAGATCCACGAGGGCGAGGTCGTCGGGCTGGTGGGGGAGTCCGGCTCGGGGAAGACGACGCTGGGACGCGCCGCGATCGGCCTGCTGCCGATCCATTCGGGTCAGCTGATCGTCGCGGGCCAGGACATCAGCAACGCCGGCCGCGACGAGATCCGGACGTTGCACCACAAGGTCGGCATCGTCTTCCAGGATCCGTCCTCGTCGCTGAACCCGCGCCTTCAGATCTCCGACTCCATCGCCGAGCCGCTGCGCCTGGCGAAGAAGCTCAAGGGCGCCGAGCTCTCCCGCGAGGTCGATCGTCTGCTGGACAGCGTGGAGCTGCCGCGCGCCTATCGCAGCCGCTTCCCGCACGAGCTCTCCGGCGGCCAGAAGCAGCGTGTCGGCATCGCCCGCGCGCTCTCCCTGAAGCCCCAGGTCCTCATCGCCGACGAGCCGACGAGCGCCCTCGACGTCTCGGTCCAGGCCCGGGTCCTCGAGCTCATGCAGGGACTCCAGCGCGAGATGAACTTCGCCTGCCTGTTCATCACGCACGACCTCGCGGTGATCGATGTCCTCGCCGACCGCATCGCGGTGATGCACCACGGCCGTCTGGTCGAGGTCGGAACCCGGGATGAGATCCTCCGGTACCCGAGGGAGGCGTACACGCAGCGTCTGCTCGCCGCCGTCCCGCTCCCGGACCCCGACCAGCAGCGCGCCCGGCGCACCCTGCGTCTCGAGCTCCTGGCCGCCGGCTCGGACGAGGCCGCTCCGGTGAACCTGCCGCAGGAGCCGCAGCAGCCGGAACCGCCGGTCGCGCAGGGGCTGTAGCGGCCCGGGCGACCGCCTCCCGCGCGTGCTGTCAGCGCACACAGGAGAAGGGGAGCGGATCCACGATAGAATGGACCGTTCCCCTTCCTTCTGACGAGAGTCGAGTCTGTACGCATGTCCGAGAACGCCGTCGCCCGCCGCGACGATCTGCGCAATGTCGCGATCGTCGCACACGTCGACCACGGCAAGACCACGCTGGTCGACGCCATGCTCAAGCAGACCAACTCGTTCGATGCGCATGCGCACGTCGAGGAGCGGGCCATGGACTCGAACGAGCTGGAGCGTGAGAAGGGCATCACGATCCTCGCCAAGAACACGGCGATCTCGTACAAGGGCATCCACGCGCCGAACGGTCCGATCACCATCAACGTGATCGACACCCCGGGCCACGCCGACTTCGGCGGCGAGGTCGAGCGCGGCCTGTCCATGGTCGACGGCGTCGTCCTGCTGGTGGATGCGTCCGAGGGCCCGCTGCCGCAGACCCGTTTCGTGCTGCGCAAGGCGCTCGAGGCGAAGCTCCCCGTCATCCTCGCGGTGAACAAGACCGACCGCTCCGACGCGCGCATCGAGGAGGTCGTGAGCGAGAGCCAGGACCTGCTCCTCGGCCTCGCCAGCGACCTCGCCGACGACGTCCCCGACCTCGACCTCGACGCGATCCTCGATGTGCCCGTCGTGTACGCATCCGGCCGCGCCGGCGCCGCGAGCCGCACCCAGCCGGCCAACGGCGAGCTGCCCGACAACGACGACCTGGAGCCGCTGTTCGAGGCGATCCTCGAGCACATCCCGGCCCCGAGCTACGACCCGGAGGCGCCGCTGCAGGCGCACGTCACGAACCTCGACGCCTCGCCGTTCCTCGGCCGTCTGGCGCTGCTCCGCATCTTCAACGGCACCCTCAAGAAGGGCCAGACCGTCGCCTGGGTGCGTCACGACGGGGATGTGCACAACGTCCGCGTCACCGAGCTTCTGATGACGAAAGCGCTCGACCGCTACCCGGCCGAGTCCGGAGGCCCCGGTGACATCGTCGCGGTGGCGGGCTTCGCCGACATCATGATCGGCGACACGCTGGCCGACCCCGACGACGTGCGTCCGCTGCCCGCCATCCACGTCGACGAGCCGGCGATCTCGATGACCATCGGCACCAACACCTCGCCGCTCGTCGGCAAGGTGAAGGGCCACAAGCTCACGGCGCGCATGGTGAAGGACCGTCTCGACCGCGAGCTGGTCGGCAACGTCTCGCTCCGCGTGCTCGACATCGGACGCCCCGACGCCTGGGAGGTGCAGGGCCGCGGCGAGCTGGCGCTGGCCATCCTCGTCGAGCAGATGCGCCGCGAGGGCTACGAGCTGACCGTCGGCAAGCCCCAGGTGGTCACCAAGCGCGTCGACGGCAAGCTGCAGGAGCCGTTCGAGCACCTCACGATCGACGCGCCCGAGGAGTACCTCGGCGCGATCACGCAGTTGCTCGCATCCCGCAAGGGCCGCATGGAGAACATGGCGAACCACGGCACCGGCTGGGTGCGCATGGAGTTCATCGTCCCCTCGCGCGGGCTGATCGGCTTCCGCACCGAGTTCCTGACGACCACCCGCGGAACCGGGATCGCGAACGCGATCGCCCACGGATACGACGACTGGGCCGGGCACATCGTCACCCGCAGCAACGGCTCCATCGTCGCCGACCGTTCCGGCGTGGTCACCCCGTTCGCGATCATCGCCCTCCAGGAGCGCATGACCTTCTTCGTGAACCCGACCGAAGAGGTCTACGAGGGCATGGTCATCGGCGAGAACTCGCGCGCCGACGACATGGACGTGAACATCACCAAGGAGAAGAAGCTGACCAACATGCGTCAGTCGACCGCCGACAACTTCGAGTCGATGACGCCGTCCCGTCAGCTGACACTCGAGGAGTGCCTGGAGTTCGCCCGCGACGACGAGTGCGTCGAGGTGACCCCGGAGGCCGTCCGCATCCGCAAGGTCGAGTTGGATGCGACCGCCCGCGGCCGCGCCGCCTCGCGCCTGAAGCGCCAGGACGCCGCCGCCGCGGTCTGACGCCGCTCGCGCGTCGCCGAACGCTCGCTGACGCTCGCTCGTCGCCGAAAGGGAGGAGATCCCGCCCCACCCGGGCCGGATCTCCTCCCTTTCTGCCATTTCCGGCCGATTCGCGCCGAATCTCCTCCGTGACCCGCGCATCCCGCACCTCCCACCAGTGGATGCGTCAGCCAGAATGGGACCATGAACCGACGCCTTGTCGCGCTGCCGCTCGCCGCCGTCCTGCTGCTGGGCGTCGCGCCCGCTCTCACCGCCTGCAGTTTCCAGACGGTGGTGAAGAACGTGACGGGAGGCAATGTCGATCTCGGCGGCGCATCCCTCCCGAAGGACTTCCCGAAGGCGGTCCCGCTCGCACCCGGCTCCGTCGTCTTCGGTGCCGCGCTCGGTTCGGGCGAGGACAAGGTCTGGAACGTGACCGTGAAGGTCGGCGGCGCCGACGCGTACACCGCGATCGGCAAGCAGCTCACCGACGCCGGTTTCACAGGCGAGTTCGGCACGAAGGCGCCCGACGGCGGCGGAACCGGCACGTTCACCAACGGCAGCTACGGGGTGCTGGTGGTCGTCACGGACGCGGGCAGCAAAGGCTGGGTCGCCAACTACTCCGTGTCGAAGGGATCGGCGCCCAGCTCCACGCCGACCCCGAGCTCCTGAAAACAGGCCCCTCAAGACAAGGCTCTGAAACAGGGCCCGAAACAGGACTACGCGAACAGCCCCGCCCCTACGAACGACCCCTCCTTCACCCCGGGCGGCACCGCGAATACGCCTGAACCCACATGGCGGGTGTACTCGTTCATCAAGTCGCTGGACGCCAGGCGCTGCTGGATCGGGATGAACTGCTTCCGCGGGTCCCGCTGGAACGCGATGAAGAACAGCCCGGCGTTGAGCCGCCCCAGCTCGTCGTTGCCGTCCACGAAGTTGTACCCGCGCCGCAGGAGCTGGGCGCCGGAGTTGACCGAGGGATGCGCCAGCCGCACATGCGAAGCCGGGTCGATCTTCGTGCCGCCGTCCTTCGCCAGTGCGAGGAAGTTCGGTGCCGTGAACTCGGTCCCTCCGGAGAGCGGCGCGCCCTCGCCCTTGTCGCGGCCGATGATGCGTTCCTGCTCGCCGAGCTGCTGCCGGTCCCACGTCTCGATCACCATGCGGATCTTGCGGGCGACGAGATAGGAGCCTCCGGCCATCCACGAGGCGCCGTCGCCGGACCCCGCCCAGACCTGGTCCTCGACGATGGAGGCGTCCTACGACTTGATGTTCGCCGTCCCGTCCTTGAAGCCGAACAGGTTCCGCGGGGTGACCTGCGCCCGGGATGTGGAGGAGGTGCGGCCGAATCCCAGCTGCGACCAGCGGATGGCCGCCCGGCCGAACGCGATGCGCGACAGGTTCCGGATGGCGTGGACCGCGACCTGCGGGTCGTCGCTGCACGCCTGCACGCACAGGTCGCCCCCGCTGATCGCCTCCACGAGTGCATCTCCCGGGAACCGCGGCAGGTCGACCAATGCGGCCGGGCGGCGGGACGCGATCCCGAACCGGTCCTCGCCGGCGGTCGTCCGGAACAGCGTGGGGCCGAATCCGAAGGTCAGCGTCAGGCCGGCCGCCGGCAGGTCGAGAGCTTCTCCTGTGTCGTCCGGCGGCGCATCCACCGGGCCTGTGGCCGGCCCGTACTTCCCGGCCGGACGGCCCTGCGTCATGCGGGCGGCGGCGACGGTCCAGTCGTGCAGCAGCTCGATCAGGCCGTCGCGATCGAGCCCCGGAGCCGTGTCGAAAGCGGCGAAGTGGAGGCGGTCCTGCGCGGGCGTGGTGATGCCGGCCTGCTGCGCACCATAGAACGGGTAGGTCGTCGAGGATGCGGTGGAGGCGCCCAGCACCGCGCGGTCCGCCGCGACGCCCGCACCGATCCCCACCACCCCGGCGCCCACCGTGGCACCGGCAAGCCCGAGTGCGGCGCGCCGGGAGAGCGTGGGGCGATCCTCGCTGCTCACGCGCACTACTTGACGATCGTCGAGGTCAGCCGGCTGAGCGGCTCGCTCAGCGCATTGACCTGGTCGGAGAGCTCCTTCACCTGCGCGGTGCTGAGTTCCGTGTAGCTCACGAAGCCGTCGCCCGACCGGTAGCGGGCCAGCGTCGCGGCGACCGTCGCGAACTCCGCATCCAGCTTCTTCACGACGTCCGTTCCGGTGCTTCCCTTCTTCGCGGCGATGTCGCGGACGACCCCATAGGCGACCTGCGCGCCCTCGAGGTTCGCCTGGAAGTCCTGCAGGTCGGTGTGCGAGAACGCCTCCTCCTCGCCGGTGATCTTCGAGCTCGCGACCTCCTCCATCAGCCCGATCGCGCCGTTCGAGATCTGGTCGATGGTGAGGGTGAAGTCCTTCGCGTGGACCAGGTCGTACAACCGCTGCGTGTCGGCGACGAGCGTGTCGGCGAGCTTGGTGCGCGTCGCCGGGTCGGCCGCGGTGTAGCCGGCCGGTGGCCACAGGTCCTTCTCGATCCGGTGCCATCCCGTCCACTCCTGCCCCTGGGCGAGGTCGGCTTCGCGGAGGTCGAGCGCCGGGTCGATGTCACCGAACTGCTCGGCCGTCGGCTCGATCCGCTCGTAGAAGGAGCGGGCGGAGGCGTACTGCGCTCGTGCGGACGCGTCGTCGCCGCCGGCGTAGGCCGTCGCGAACTTCTGGGTCGCGGTCACCAGGGCACCCGACTGGTCCTGCACGTAGCCGAGGTAGTTCTCGACAGCCTGGGTCACCTGCTTGTTCTCGCTCTGCGACACGGTCTTACCGGACCCGGGCGTCACGGTGAAGGCCGTGACGTGGTTCGGCTCGCCGACCATCCCCTTCCGGCAGGCCGAGAAGTAGTCGCCCTCGGCCAACTGGACGACGTAGTTGACCGTCGTGCCCGGCCCGATGTTCTCCTTCTCGCCGACGATCCGCAGCTTGTCCTTGGCGAGCAGTTCGAACTCGTTGACGTCGCTTCCGCTGTTCGTCACCTGGAACGTGATCGGGCCGGCCTTGGCACGGTCGGTGGAGACGGTGCACGTCGTGTCCGTCAGCGTGACGGCGATGGCTTCGTCCGAAGCGGTCGCCTCGTTCGGGACGCAACCGGTGAGCGTGGCGGCGAGAGCGGCGGTCCCGGCGAGGGAGCCCGCGAGGGCGACCAGGCTGCGGCGGGCGGAGCGGCGACGGCGGGCAGGGCGGAGTCGAGGCATGGGTGTAGTGGGCTTTCTGGTGACGAGTGGAAAGAGGGGACTCAGGAGGCGATCGGCGCCTGCGGTGCGGAGGCTTCGGCGGGCTTCGCTGCCGGTGCCGTCCGGCCCGCGGAGCGGTGCTGGCGGAGGTAGAAGTACCCGACGACCGCGAGGTAGCCGATCCAGGCGATCACCTGGAGCCAGGTCGGCGACGGGTTGAAGTTGAGGATGCCTGCGGCGAGCGTTCCGTACCAGCTGGAGGACGGGATGGCGCCGCTGATGTCGTAGGCGTGGACGCCGCCCGCGATGATGCCGGCCTCCTGCAGGTCGCCCAGGCCGTAGGCGAAGACGCCGGCGGCGACGAGGATGAGGAAGGCTCCGGTCCACGTGAAGAATGCGCCGAGGTTGATCTTGACCATGCCGCGGTAGAGCAGGATGCCGAGCACGGCGGCCGTGAGGAGCCCGAGGAGTGCGCCGACGGCCGGCTCCCAGCTTCCGCCGGTGCTCGAGACGGTCGCCCAGACGAAGAGGGAGATCTCGATTCCTTCGCGGCCCACGCTGAGCATCGCGAGCAGCACGACTCCCCAGCCGGCGCCGACGAGGGCGGAGTCCAGACGCTCGTGAAGAGTGGATTTCATGGTGCGGGCGGTCTTGCCCATCCAGAACACCATCCAGGTCACGAAGCCGACCGCGACCAGGGACAGCGTGCCGCCGAGGATCTCCTGGGCCTCGAAGCTCATGCCGTACGGCCCCCAGGTGAGCAGGGCCCCGATGGCGAGCGGGATGACGAGGGCGACGCCGACGCCGATCCAGAGCTTGGAGAGCACGTCGGCACGGCCGAGCTTGACCACGTAGGCGACCAGGATGGTGACGATGAGCGCCATCTCGAGGCCTTCGCGGAGGCCGATCAGGTAGTTCGCGAGCACAGAGGACCTCAGGGGTATCGGGGGCGAATGTTGGTAAGGCTAACCTTACTTTTCGAGCGTAGATCACTCTTCGCCGCCTGTCCAGCCGCGACGTCACGGTCCGCTGCCGGGGCGCCCGGATAGGATGCGGGGATGCTCAGCCGGATCGTCAGCGGTGTCCTCCTCGTGCTCGCCGGGGCCGTTTTCGGCGCGATCGGAACCGTCGCGCACCAGAGCTCCGTCACCTGGGGCGTCGCGATCCCGCTCGGGCTCATCGGTTCGCTCGCGGCCTTCACGGCCCTGCTCGTCGGCCTCCGATTGCTCGGCCACAGCCGCCTGCCGGCGCTGCTGGCTGCGCTCGGCGCGATCGTGCTCATCCTGCTGTTCACCCAGGAGAGCGCAGGAGGCTCTGTGCTCATCCCGAACAACCTGCCGGGGGTGGCATGGCTGGCCGGGCCGATCCTGATCGCGGCGATCGTGGTCGCCTGGCCCGACATCCACGGCCACCGCCCGCGCGCGGCCGACCTCCGCGATCCGAACGCCCGCTGAGCCCCTCCTGCCCCGGATGGCAGAGCGCTTGCGCTGCCGCCGAGGGCACACCCTCTCCGTGCGGCGTCTAAGCTAGGAGTACCGCTCTTCGTGAAGGGATCCGAACCACCGTGACCTATGTCATCGCTCTCCCGTGCGTCGATGTGAAGGACAGGGCCTGTATCGACGAGTGCCCTGTCGACTGCATCTACGAGGGCGAACGGTCGCTGTACATCCACCCCGACGAGTGCGTCGACTGCGGCGCCTGCGAACCGGTTTGCCCGGTCGAGGCGATCTACTACGAGGACGACCTGCCCGAGGAGTGGAAGGACTACTACCGCGCGAACGTGGAGTTCTTCGACGACATCGGCTCGCCCGGCGGCGCCTCGAAGATCGGCGTGCTCCAGAAGGACCACCCCCTCATCGCAGCGCTGCCTCCGCAGGCGCACTGACCGTGGCGCTCCAGGAGCTCCCGGACTACCCCTGGGATCTCATGACGCCGTTCGCGGCGCGCGCCCGCGAGGCTGTGCCGTTCGGCGACGACTCCGGACTCGTCGATCTGTCGATCGGCTCGCCGGTCGATGCGACGCCGGACGTGATCCGGGATGCGCTGGCCGCCGCGACCGACGCCCACGCGTACCCGCAGACGGTCGGCACGCCGGCGCTCCGCGAGGCGATCGTGGAGTGGTTCGAGCGCCGCCGGGGCGTGCCCGGCCTCACCATCGAGAACGTGCTCCCGACCATCGGCTCGAAGGAGCTGGTGGCCCTGCTGCCGTTCATGCTGGGCCTCGGGGATGGCGACATCGTCGTCCACCCGCGCGCCGCCTACCCGACCTACGCGATCGGCGCCACGATCGCGGGGGCGACGGCCGTCGCGAGCGACGACCCGGCGGAGTGGCCCGAGGGCACGCGGCTGATCTGGCTGAACTCTCCCGGCAATCCCGACGGCCGCATCCTGTCGGTCGAGGAGCTGCGCGCCGCTGTCGCCCGAGCCCGGGAGCTGGATGCGTACATAGCGAGCGACGAGTGCTACGCCGAGCTGGGCTGGGACGCGCCGTGGGATGCCGAACGCGTCCCGAGCATCCTCGACCCGCGCGTGATCGGGGAGGACCGCCGGAAGATCCTGGCGGTGTACTCCCTGAGCAAGCAGTCGAATCTCGCCGGGTACCGCGCCGCGTTCGTGGCGGGCTGCCGTTCGATCGTCAGCCGCCTGGTGAACGTGCGGAAGCACGCCGGCCTGATGCTGCCCGGTCCGCTGCAGGCGGCGATGGTGGCCGCACTGGCCGACGACGCGCACGTCGAGGTGCAGAAGGCGCGGTACCGGGCGCGGCGCGACCTGCTGAAGCCGGCGCTGGAGGCGGGCGGCTTCCGCGTCGACCGCAGCGAGGGCGGCCTGTACCTGTGGGCCACCGAGGGACGCGATGCCTGGGACAGCATCGGACGCCTCGCAGACCTGGGTATCCTCGCCGGCCCCGGACACTTCTACGGGGACGCGTATCCTCAGCACGTCCGCCTGTCCCTGACGGCGACGGACGAACGGATCGACGCGGCAGCCCGTCGGCTGCGCGCTTTTGGAGACACTCTCTAACCGATCGGCCCCGGCTTTGCCCGATGCGGCAGTTGTTGCGTGCGTTCGTTAGGCTGTATCGGCACGGCCCGTTCACGAAGCGGGGACCGTGCGGCGCCGCTCCGACGGGCGGGCCATAGATCACCCTATGAGGGCCCGATTTTCCCACCAGGAGGCGTTGTGAGCGGACTCGGCACCGAAAGCACGGGCACCCGGAAGCCCCCCACGAGCGAGGCTGCAGGCACGAACGAGGGAGCGCCGCTGGGCGCCGAGGCGGACGAGGCCGACCTCGCCACCGCATCGCTGACCTTCCCGGGCGGCGTCGCCGAGTTCCCGATCCGCCCGAGCGTCGACGGCGCGTCGAGCATCGACTTCTCGTCGCTCACCCGGCAGACCGGGCTCACCAGCCTCGACTACGGTTTCGTGAACACGGCGGCCACGCGCTCGTCGATCACGTACATCGACGGCGAGCAGGGCATCCTGCGCTACCGCGGCTACCCGATCGAGCAGCTCGCCGAGAAGTCCACCTTCCTCGAGGTCGCGTGGCTGCTGATCCACGGTGAACTCCCGTCTCCGGCCGAGCTGGCCGAGTTCGACGAGAAGGTGCGTCGTCACACGCTCCTCCACGAGGACCTGCGCCGCTTCTTCGACGCGCTGCCGCACGACGCCCACCCGATGTCGGTGCTGTCGAGCGCCGTGTCGGCGCTGTCGACCTTCTATCAGGACTCGCTCAGCGTCCAGGATCCGGAGCAGGTCGAGCTGTCGACCGTCCGGCTGCTCGCCAAGCTTCCGGTGATCGCGGCCTACGCCCACAAGAAGAGCCTCGGCCAGGCCTTCCTCTACCCGGACAACTCGCTGAGCTTCGTGGACAACTTCCTCCGCCTCAACTTCGGCACGCTCGCCGAGCCGTACGAGGTGAACCCGGTCCTCTCGCGTGCGCTCGAGCGGCTGCTCATCCTGCACGAGGACCACGAGCAGAACGCGTCCACTTCGACCGTCCGGCTGGTCGGCTCCACGCAGGCCAACATGTTCGCCTCGATATCGGCCGGGATCAACGCCCTCTACGGCCCGCTGCACGGCGGCGCGAACGAGGCCGTGCTGCAGATGCTCGCCGGGATCCGCGACTCGGGCGAGAGCGTCCAGAAGTTCGTCGAGCGGGTGAAGAACAAGGAGTCGGGCGTCAAGCTCATGGGCTTCGGCCACCGGGTCTACAAGAACTTCGACCCGCGCGCGAGACTCGTGAAGCAGTCCGCCGACGAGGTGCTCGAGGCGCTGGGCGTGCACGACCCGCTGCTCGACATCGCCAAGGAGCTCGAGGAGGTCGCGCTCGCCGATCCGTACTTCGCCGATCGCAAGCTCTACCCGAACGTCGACTTCTACACGGGCGTGATCTACAAGGCGATGGGCTTCCCGACGCGGATGTTCACCGTCCTCTTCGCGATCGGCCGACTCCCGGGATGGATCGCGCACTGGCGCGAGATGAACCTCGACCCGCAGACCAAGATCGGGCGCCCGCAGCAGCTGTACGTCGGCTCGCCGGAGCGCGACCTCGGTCGCTGAGCCGCCTCCGCGTCAGCCGCGCGGTTGCAGCGTGAGGGTCTGACGGGCCGCCGCCTGGATCGCTGCCGCAGAGAACGGCCAAGACCGCGTCTTCCCGGACGCCCACAGGTCTGTCTGATCGGTGTAGTGCGCGTCGAAGGCGTGTCCGGAGGCGCCGGTCAGGTTGATCCAGGTGCTCTTGTCGAAGTCGGAGAGGTCGACGACCATCCGCATCGACGGCACGCGGTCGGCCCCGAAGTCCTCGGACGCGTCCCAGCCAACAGCGTCGACGACGCTGCTGCTGCCGCCGACAGGCCACGGTCCGCGGTTGAACAGCCACTCGATGGGCGCGACGCCGGACGTGCCCAGACTGGCGTTCCGCAATCTGAGTGTGTGCAGCCGGTCCCACCGCCAGGTGGAGGTGTCCCCGCCGAGCAGCCGACGCGTCTCGCCCCAGGCCTTCTCGGCCGCGTAGGCGAGCATCGAGTCGCGATCGGACGTGCCGAGGGCCGAGTCGGCCCACCAGCACGTGTCCGGTTCGGATAACAGGTCGCCTACGACCGCGAACCAGCGGTCGCCGCCGCTCACCGTCGCTCCCGCCGGGAGCTTGCGGCCGAACGCGTCGTGCAGCAGTTCCTTCCAGAACACCGCGAAGTACGCGGCGGCGGCGCTGCCCGCGGTGTCGCGGTAGTCCCATCCCGCAAGGACCCGGACCGCCTGCCTCAGCTCCGTCGAGGCGCCGGGTTTGGCGGCGACGGCGCGCAGCACCGGGACGAGGTTCGCGGCGTTCGCGTCGTACGTGTCCGCCTGGATCGCCGACATGTCGGCCGCCGTGACCTTCCTGCCCTCGTGGAACAGCCGTGAGAGCCGCAGTTCCAGCTGGTTCGCGCGGTAGCCGTGGTCCCAATCCGCCGTGATGAGCGCCGGGAAGCCGGGACCGACCGCCGCGTTGTTCGCGGTCACGATGTAGCCGGCGGGAGGATCGAGCACGGACGGCAGCTGGTCGAACGGGATGGTGCCCGTCCAGGCGTAGCGGCTGCTCCATCCCGGTACCGGAGTCGTGCCGTCGCCGCCCGCACGCACCGGGATGAGGCCCGGCGCCTGATAGCCGATGTGCCCATCCACGTCGGCGTAGACGAGGTTCTGCGACGGCACCTGGAACTGGCGAGCCGCCTCGCGGAAGCTCGCCCAGTCGTGTGCGGTGTCGAACGCGAAGATCGCGTTCGCGGTCGTGCCCGGGGTGAGGGCGGTCCAGGCGAGCGAGAGCTGGAACTCCTGCGCCGGGATGCCGAGCTTGCCGGCCTGATCCTTGGCGATGACGGCGTAGGCGTCGCCGATATCGGTGACGATGGGCCCGTGCATGGTCGACCGCACGGTGAAGGTGACGTCGTGGCCGCCGGCGACGTGGATGCGCTCGATTCGCTTCTGGAGCGGGACCTGCTTGCCGTCGTACTCGTAGGTGTCGCCGCTGACCTTCTCGACGAACAGGTCGGCGACGTCGGGGCCGAGGTTGGTGAAGCCCCAGGAGATGCGGTCGTTATGGCCGATGATGATGCCCGGGAACCCGGAGAAGCTGAAGCCGGCCACGTCGAACGGGCACGCCGGCCCGACGGTCGTGCAGTGCAATCCCATCTGGTACCAGACCGACGGCAGCGCCGCGCCGAGGTGCGGGTCGTTGGCGAGCAGCGGCTTGCCGCTCGCGGTGTGGCTGCCGGCCACCACCCACGAGTTCGAGCCGATGTCGTCGCCGGCCGGGCCCATGAGCTGGGGGAGCGCCTCCACGCTGGCGGCGACCTGCTGGAGCTGGCTCCCGTATGCACCCGGCTGGGCTGCCGCGCCCGGCTGGGCTGCCGCGCCCGGCTGGGCTGCCGCGCCCGGCTGGGCTGCCGCGCCCGGCTGGGCTGCGGCGCCCGGCTGGGCTGCCGCGCCGGCATCGCCGCCGGCGCTCGCCTCCCGGGCGACCGCTCCGGGAGCGACGTCCGGCGTCACCGCGCGCGGGTCGCCTCCGCCCTGGTCGGTGATCGTCGGGTGGCCCTGGTAGGGGTAGCCCGGGTGGAGCTCCGCGACCTGCTGCGGCTTCAGCTTGGTGGCGAGGAGCGCCCGGTCGATCTCGTCCTCGAGGTTGGAGCGGAGATCCCAGGCCATGGCCTTCAGCCAGGCGATCGAGTCGGCGGGGGTCCACGGCTCCGGCGTGTAGGACGGATTCTGAAGCCCGAGCACCGCGTACTCGAGCGACAGCGCAGCGCCCGACCGTTGCTTCAGGTAGGCGTTCACGCCATCCGCGTAGTCCTGGTAGTACCGCCGCGAGGTCGGATCGAGGAGCTTCACCTCCTGTTCGGCGACGCGCCGCCAGCCCAGGGTGCGGATGAACGTGTCGGTCGGCACCTGGCTCGCACCGAACATCTCCGACAGGCGGCCCGCCGTGACATGCCGCCGGAAGTCCATCTCCCAGAACCGGTCCTGCGCATGCACGAAGCCCTGCGCGCGGAACAGGTCGTCCGCGGTGGAGGCGACCAGCTGCGGCACGCCGGCGTCATCGCGGTACACGGTGACGGGATGCTGAAGGCCCGGCACATCCACGCTGCCCGCGGTCTGCGGGAACGAGCGCGTGACCGTCCAGACGCCCACGCCGCCAGCGACCACCACGAGGATCAGCAGCACCGCGAGGACGCCGCCGACGACCCGGAGAACCCGATGGTGCCGTCTCAGCCGGGGGGTGTCGTCGCCCACGTTGCTCCTTCGTCGGGCCGTTTCCGCCGTTCCTTGGGACTGTAGTGCATCCCGGTGACACGCTCGGAACGGCCCCGGGCTCGCGCGGATGGCGGCGCCCGCGGTGGCCGGGCGTCCGTGCCGTGTCTGCTGCCGTTCGTAACGTGTGCGGCTGCTCGCCCCGCCGCAGACGTTCCGCAGACCCGCATTCACCGATCCGGGCATTAAATGCATTTCAGTGGCACGCGCCGGGACCACTCCGGGGCTCCCGCCGATGGCGAGTGGACGCGGTGCCCCGCGTCCCGCACTGTCTGCTGCCGTTCGTAACGTGTGCGGCTGCTCGCCCCGCCGCAGACGTTCCGCAGACCCGCATTCACCTGCGGTCCTGGCCTGCGCGTCGATGCGCTGCCAGCGAAGGAGATTCGGACGGATGCCGTTCGGATCTCCTTCACTACTGCCATTCGAAGGAGATTCGGCACCCGATCTCCTTCGATCCACGGTCGCCACGAAAGGCGGACAGCAGCCCGGCCACCCGGCCCGCCGGTCCGGGCGCGCTCAGGGAGACGTCAGTGCCGCCCAGGCCATCCGCTCGAGCACGGGCCGGACCGCCTCGGAGGCGACGTGCGCGGAGCCGATGCGTGCGTTGTGCGGGGTCGAGTTCAGGAGGCCTAAGGTGCCCTGCACGCGCACGCGCAGCTCGTCCTCGGCGAGGGCGGGATGCAGTTCGGCGAGGACGCGCATCCACACCTCGATGTACCGCCGCTGGAGCCGGCGCACCTGGCGGCGGGCCGAGTCCGTGAGGGCGTCGAGGTCGCGGTCCTGGACGCGGATGGTGTCCGGCTCGGTGAGGGCGAAGTCGACGTGGAAGCCGATGAGCGAGCGGAGGGCGGCGGCCGCATCCGCTCCGGCGTCCTCGACCGCATGGCCGCAAGCTAGGAGTCGCTCGCTGACGCCGACGAGGAGCGCCTCGAGCACGGCCTGCTTCGAGGAGAAGTGCCGGTAGACCGCCGGACCGCTGACGCCCACGGCGGTGCCCAGGTCTTCGATCGAGACGCCGTTGAAGCCGCGTTCGGCGAAGAGGCCCGCGGCCGCTTCGAGCAGCGCAGCGCGGCGGTCGGCCTTGGCCAGGGAGCGCTGCGTCGGTCGCTCCAGGGGAGTCGCGGGATCGAGCTGGGTCATCGTCCTCGATGGGGTCGGCGCCGTTCGGCGGCGGTGCTGGACTTTTCGGTTAATGAACACTAACCTAAAATCGAGTTAGTGACCACTAACCGATTGTCGATGACGACACACACGGAGCAGCATGCCGATCCTGACCAGTGAGGCGTCCGCCACGGACACCCGGTTCGAGCAGAACGACGCGGCCCAGCGCGAGCTGGTGGCCGATCTCCGGCGGCGTCTCGCCACGGCGGCGGCCGGCGGCCCCGAGCGGGCGCGCGAGCGGCACGTCGCGCGCGGCAAGCTCCTCCCGCGGGACCGCATCGACGCACTGCTGGACGAGGGAAGTCCGTTCCTCGAGCTGGCGCCTCTGGCCGCCACCGGGATGTACGACGACGAGAGCCCGGCGGCCGGCGTGATCGCCGGGATCGGGCTGGTCGCCGGGCGTCACGTGACGATCGTCTGCAACGACGCGACGGTCAAAGGCGGCACGTACTACCCGATGACCGTGAAGAAGCACCTGCGGGCTCAGGAGGTGGCCCTGGAGAACCGGCTGCCCTGCATCTACCTGGTGGATTCCGGCGGAGCGTTCCTGCCCATGCAGGACGAGGTGTTCCCGGACCGCGACCACTTCGGTCGCATCTTCTACAACCAGGCCCGGCTCTCGGCGGCGAAGATCCCGCAGATCGCCGCGGTCCTCGGATCGTGCACGGCGGGCGGCGCCTACGTTCCGGCGATGAGCGACGAGACGGTGATCGTGCGCAATCAGGGCACGATCTTCCTCGGCGGCCCTCCGCTGGTGAAAGCGGCCATCGGCGAGGTGGTGACCGCCGAGGAGCTGGGCGGCGGCGACCTCCACGCCCGGACCTCCGGGGTCGTCGACCACCTGGCCGAGGACGACGAGCACGCGCTCGCGATCGTGCGCGACATCGTCGCGACCCTCCCGCCGCCGCTCGCACCGGCGTGGCCGGTCGGCCCGGCCATGGACCCGGCGGCCGACCCGGCCGAGCTGTACGGAGTGGTCCCGGTCGACGTTCAGGCGCCGTACGACGTGCACGAGGTCATCGCACGGATCGTCGACGGCAGCGGATTCGAGGAGTTCAAGCCCGAATACGGGACGACGCTCGTCACCGGCTTCGCGCGCATCCACGGGCATCCCGTCGGGATCGTCGCCAACAACGGCGTGCTGTTCAGCGAGTCGGCGCTCAAGGGCGCGCATTTCATCGAGCTGTGCGATCAGCGCGGCATCCCGCTTCTGTTCCTGCAGAACATCTCCGGCTTCATGGTCGGCCGCGACTACGAGGCGGGCGGCATCGCGAAGAACGGCGCGAAGATGGTGACCGCGGTCGCAACAGCCCGTGTGCCCAAGCTGACCGTGGTGATCGGCGGCTCCTTCGGGGCGGGCAACTACTCCATGTGCGGGCGCGCCTACTCGCCGCGCTTCCTCTGGATGTGGCCCGCCGCACGGATCTCGGTGATGGGCGGCCAGCAGGCGTCGAGCGTGCTCGCCACCGTCAAGCGCGACCAGCTGGAGGCGCGGGGCGAGGAGTGGTCGGCCGACGACGAGGCCGCCTTCCGCGCTCCCATCGCCGAGCAGTACGAGGAGCAGGGCAATCCGTACTACTCGACCGCGCGGCTCTGGGACGACGGCGTCATCGACCCCGCCGAGACCCGGACCGTGCTGGGCCTGGCCCTGGATGTCGTCGCCCGCTCGCCGCTCCCCGACACCGCCTTCGGGCTCTTCCGGATGTGAGCGCCATGACCTCTGCATCCTCTCCCGTCCCCGCCCTCTTCCAGACCGTGCTGGTCGCGAACCGCGGCGAGATCGCCTGCCGCGTCCTCCGCACCCTGAAGCGTCTCGGCATCCGCTCCGTCGCGGTCTACAGCGACGCCGATCGGGATGCGCCGCATGTCGCCCTCGCGGATGTCGCCGTGCGCCTCGGCCCCGCCCCCGCCCGCGAGAGCTACCTGAACGTGGAGACGATCGTGGATGCCGCGCGCCGCACCGGCGCTGAGGCCGTGCATCCCGGGTACGGATTCCTCTCCGAGAACCCCGCGCTCGCAGGAGCCTGTGAGCGCGCGGGCATCGTGTTCGTCGGCCCGGGCGTCCATGCGCTGGAGGTGATGGGCGACAAGATCACCGCGAAGCATGCCGTCGCCGAGTACGGGGTGCCGACCATCCCGGGGATGGCCGAGCCGGGCCTCGGCGACGCCGAGCTGATCGCGGCGGCCGAGCGGATCGGCTACCCGCTTCTCGTCAAGCCGTCGGCGGGCGGCGGGGGCAAGGGGATGCAGGCCGTGCGCGCCGCTGCCGACCTGCCGGAGGCCCTGCGGGCCGCCCGGCGCGTGGCGGCCGCCGCGTTCGGCGACGACACACTGTTCTTGGAGCGACTGGTCGCCTCCCCGCGGCACATCGAGGTGCAGGTGCTCGCCGACCGTCACGGCGGGATCGTCCACCTCGGTGAGCGCGAGTGCTCGCTGCAGCGACGCCACCAGAAGGTCATCGAGGAGGCTCCGTCCCCGCTGCTCGACGCTGCGACGCGGCAGCGGATCGGCGAGGCCGCGTGCCGGGTCGCCGCCAGCGTCGACTATGTCGGAGCCGGAACCGTAGAGTTCCTCGTCTCCGCGGAGGCCCCGGACGAGTTCTTCTTCATGGAGATGAACACGCGCCTGCAGGTCGAGCATCCCGTCACCGAGCTGGTCAGCACGGTGCGGGGCGTGCGCGGGCTGGACCTCGTGGAGCAGCAACTGCGCATCGCCGCCGGCTCGCCGCTCGCCTTTGGACAGGCGGACCTGGGTTTGCAGGGACACGCCATCGAGGCGCGAGTGTACGCGGAGGACCCCGAGCGCGGGTTCCTGCCGGCCGCCGGCCGGGTGCTCGCGTTGCGGGAGCCGGCCGGAGAGGGCGTGCGCGTCGACAGTGGCCTCGTCGCGGGGTCGCGGATCGTGACGGACTACGACCCGATGCTCGCCAAGGTCATCGCCTGGGGGGAGGACCGGCCGCGAGCCCTCGCGCGGCTGCGCGGCGCGCTCGCCGCGACGAGCATCCTCGGGACCGTGTCCAATGTCGCCTGGTTGCGGGAGCTGCTGGACGACGAGGAGGTCCGTGCCGGCCGGATGGACACGACCCTGATCGACCGCCGTTTCTCCGAGCTCGAACCGGCGCCGGTCACGGAGGAGGAGACGATCGCTGCCGCACTGCTCGCGCACGCCGACCGCCGGCGCACTCCGCCGGCCGTCGGCAGCGTGTGGGGAGCCCCGACGGGATGGCGGCTCGGGCAGGCGCGACCGGTGCGCTACGACGTGGATGGCGTCATTGTGGCCGTCAGCGGTACGGCCGAGGGCGTCTTCGTGCGCGTGGGCGATGCCGCTGGGAATGCGGGCGATGCCATCGATGCCGGCCCGGATGCCACCGCGACTGCCATGCGCGCTTCCGGCCCGGATGCCGCCGCCGACGGCTGGCGTCGCGCTGCCCTGCGCGTGCAGGGACCGGTCGCCGCCGGCGAACCCGTCCTCATGCTGCTCGAGCTCGACGGCCAGGTCCTCCGCTTCGACGCCGCGCGCGACGGCGACACGGTCTGGCTCGGCCGTGAGGGACGGTCCCGGCCGTTGCGCCTGCGCGACCGCGCGACCCGCCTGGCCGAGCGGCTGGCGGCGATGGAGCGGGGATCGTCGGTCGCGCATCCCGAACTCCGCTCGCCCATGCCGGGCACCGTCGTCGCCGTGCCGGTCGAGACCGGAGCGCGAGTGGAGCAGGGCGAGACCGTCGTGGTCGTCGAGGCCATGAAGATGGAGCACCGCCTGGTCGCCCCGGTCGCCGGAACCGTGACCGTGCGCGTCGCGCCGGGCGACCTCGTCCGGCTCGATCAGGTGCTGGCCCGGGTGGATGCGGACGAAGCCGAGGCCGAGCCGGTCGACGCGGCCGCGCCCAGCGCATCCGCCGCGCCCAGCGCATCCGCCGCACCTGGCGCATCCGCCGCATCCACCCCATCCCTTTCCGATGTGCCGCCCGAGGAGGCGGACGCGGCGCCGACACGACCGGCCGCCGCACAGCGATAGTCACCACGAGAGACAGGACCCGCATGACCATGCAGATGACCCACCCCACCGGAAACCCCGCGGGAAACCTCGCAGGCAGCCCCACCGGCCACCCCGCGGACGGCGCCGCCGACACTGACGTCGCGGGCTTCCAGCTCACCGACGAGCAGCGGCGCCTGCGTGACACGGTGCGCGACTTCGCCGACACCGTCGTCGCGCCCGCGGCCTACGAGTACGACACCAAGCGCAGCCTCCCGTACGACATCATCGCCGAGATGGGACGCATGGGCCTGTTCGGTCTGCCGTTCCCGGTGGAGTACGGCGGCCAGGGAAAGGACTACCTCTCGCTCTGCCTCGCCGTGGAGCAGCTCGGCCGGGTGGACCAGTCCATCGGTGTCACCTTGGAGGCCGGAGTGGGCCTCGGCGCCATGCCGATCTTCCGCAATGGCACCGAGGCCCAGAAGCAGGAGTGGCTGCCGATGCTGGCGCGCGGCGAGGCGCTCGCCGGGTTCGGGCTGACGGAGGCCGAGGCCGGCTCCGACGCGTCCGGGACCAAGACCACCGCCGAACTGCGCGACGGCGAGTGGGTGATCAACGGGACGAAGCAGTTCATCACGAACTCCGGCTCGGAGATCACGCGGCTCGTCACCATCACCGCAGTGACCGGCGAGTCCCGCCGCCAGGACGGCTCCGTGAAGAAGGAGCTGTCGGCGATCATCGTCCCGAGCGGCACCCCGGGCTTCGTTGCCGAGCCGGTGTACGACAAGGTCGGCTGGCACACCTCCGACACGCACCCGCTGACGCTCACCGACGTGCACGTCCCGGAGGAGAACCTGCTGGGGGAGCGGGGGCGCGGGTACGCGAACTTCCTCATCACCCTGGATGAGGGCCGTGTCGCCTTCGCCGCGCTCTGCACGGGCGCTGCGCAGGGCTGCCTGGAGGAGGCCATCCGCTACGCGCAGAGCCGGAACGTGTTCGGCCGGGCGATCGGCTCCAACCAGTACATCGCCTTCAAGATCGCGCGGATGCAGGCGCGGGTACACGCCGCCCGGCTCGCCTACTACGACGCCTGCTTCAAGCTGATGGCGGGCAAGCCGTTCAAGCTGGAGGCGTCGATGGCCAAGCTGACCGCCAGCGAGGCCGCGATGGACAACGCGCGCGACGCCACGCAGATCTTCGGCGGCTACGGCTTCCTCAACGAGAACCCGGTCGCGCGCCACTACCGCGACTCCAAGATCCTGGAGATCGGCGAAGGCACCAGCGAGGTGCAGCTCATGATCATCTCGCGCGCGCTCGGATTCTCGGCCTAGCCTGAAAGGGCCGGAAGAACTCAGGAAGTGTTGGCTGGGGCTGTACTCGACGAGGAGGACGGATGATCGACAAGACAGTGGGGAGCGCCCGGGAGGCGGTCGCCGACATCCCGGACGGCAGCACGCTCGCCGTCGGGGGCTTCGGGCTCTGCGGCATCCCGAGCGCGCTCATCCAAGCGCTTCTGGATGCGGGCACGACCGACCTCGAGGTGGTCAGCAACAACTGCGGCGTGGACGACTGGGGTCTCGGCCTGCTGCTCGCCCAGCGGCGCATCCGCAAGATGATCAGCTCGTACGTCGGTGAGAACAAGGAGTTCGCGCGCCAGTTCCTCTCCGGGGAGCTCGAGGTGGAGCTGACCCCGCAGGGCACCCTCGCCGAGAAGCTGCGGGCGGGCGGCGCCGGGATCCCGGCCTTCTACACGCCGGCGGGCGTCGGCACGCAGATCGCGAGCGGCGGACTGCCGCGCCGGTATGCCGCCGACGGGTCCGTCGCGGTGGCGAGCGAGCCCAAGGAGGTGCGGACGTTCGACGACGCCGCCTATGTGCTGGAGCGGTCCCTCCGTCCCGACTTCGCGCTCGTGCATGCGGCGAAGGGGGACCGGCACGGCAACCTGGTCTTCCACGCTGCGGCGATGAACTTCAACCCGCTCGCCGCGATGGCCGGCCGCATCACGATCGCGGAGGTCGAGGAGTTGGTGGAGCCGGGCGAGCTCGATGCCGGGTCCATCCACTGCCCCGGGATCTTCGTCCAGCGCGTGGTGCACACGCCGGACGTCGAGAAGCGGATCGAGCGGCGGACGGTGGCGGAAGCGACCGGCGCGGAAGGGAGCGCACGATGAGCCTCACACGGACCGAGCTCGCCGCCCGCGTGGCGCGCGAGCTCGAGAACGGCCAGTACGTCAACCTCGGGATCGGGATGCCCACGCTGATCCCGAACTACGTCCCCGACGGCGTCGAGGTCATCCTGCACTCCGAGAACGGCATCCTCGGCGTCGGCCCCTATCCCACCGACGACGCGGTCGACCCCGATCTCATCAACGCGGGCAAGGAGACGGTCACCATCAACCGCGGCGCCGCCTTCTTCGACTCCTCGCTGTCGTTCGGGATGGTGCGCGGCGGCCACGTGGACCTGGCCGTGCTCGGCGCGATGGAGGTGTCCGAGGGCGGCGACCTCGCCAACTGGATGATCCCCGGCAAGATGGTCAAGGGCATGGGCGGCGCGATGGACCTCGTCTTCGGCGCGAAGCGGCTCATCGTCATGATGGAGCATGTGGACAGGGAGGGCCGTCCCAAGATCCTCCGCGAGTGCACCCTCCCGCTGACGGGCACGGGATGCGTCGACCGCATCATCACGGACCTCGCCGTGATCGACGTGACCGACGACGGGCTGGTCCTGCGGGAGGTCGCGCCGGGCGTGACCGTGGATGAGGTGGTCGCCGCGACCGGCGCCCCCCTCCGAGTCGAGCTGGACTGAGAGTGGAGCTGGACTGATGAAAGAGATCGAACAGCGCGGCCTGTACTACGAGGAGTTCGAGCCGGACACCCGCTACCTCCACCGGCCCGGGCGCACCGTGACGGAAGCGGACAACGTCTTCTTCACGGCGCTGACGATGAACACGCAGGCGCTGCACCTCGACGCCGCCTGGTCGGCGCGGCAGCCGTTCGGCGAGCGGCTGGTGAACTCCATGTTCACCCTCGCGACCATCGTCGGTGCGTCCGTCGCACAGCTCACCCAGGGCACGATCGTCGCGAACCTGGGCTTCAGCGAGGTGGCGTTCCCGCATCCGCTGCACCACGGCGACACGCTGTACTCGGAGACCGTGGTGCTCGCGAAGCGGCTGTCCGCCTCCCGTCCCGGCCAGGGCATCGTGACACTGGAGCACACCGGCCGCAATCAGGACGGAGTCGTCGTCGCGACGGCCACCCGGCAGGTGATGGTGTGGTGCAAGGACGCGTCGCCGGTCCCGTCGGACCCCGGTGCGCGCACGCCGGCCGGCGGGATCGACGGGGTCGACGGTGTGGACAGGTCCTCCGGCGCCGGTTCCGATTCCGGGTCCACTCTCGGCTTCGGTGGCCGCGGGGCCCTGGATGCGGATGAGCTGGACCCCGGGGACATCGGGCCGGACGGCCTCCAGTGACCTCGCGGACGGAAGGAGCCGGGTTCCCCTGGGGGCCGGCGCTGCTGTTCTGCCCGGCGGACCGGCCGGAACGCTTCCCGAAGGCGCTGGAGCGGGCGGATGCGGTCATCCTCGACCTGGAGGACGCCGTCGATCCCGCCCGCCGCCCTCTCGCCCGCGAAGCGCTCGTGGCTTCCGACCTCGATCCCGGGCGCGTGATCGTCCGCGTCAACCCGGCGAGCAGCACCGAACACGAGGTGGACCTGTCGGCGCTCGCCGCGACGCCGTACCGCACCGTGATGCTGCCGAAAGCCGAGCGGCTCGCCGACCTCGCCGAATTGCGTGCCTACGACGTCATCGCGCTGTGCGAGACGGCCGCCGGTGTGCTCGCCGCGTCCGAGCTGGCTCAGGCCCCCGGCGTGATGGCGCTGATGTGGGGAGCGGAGGACCTTATCGCCTCCCTCGGCGGGACCTCCAGCCGTCGGGCCGATGGCGGCTACCGGGAGGTCGCGCGGTACGCCCGATCGGCCGTGCTGATCGCCGCGGGAGCGGCCGGCATCGCTGCCATCGATACGGTGCACCTCGACATCGCGGACCGGGAGGGGCTGGCGGCGGAAGCGGAGGATGCGGCCGCCGTGGGATTCGCGGCGACCGCGTGCATCCATCCCGGGCAGGTGGAGACGATCCGTGCCGCCTACCGGCCGGATTCCTCCGAGGTGGAGGCCGCCCGGGCACTCCTCGCGGCGGCCGAGGAGGCGGGCGGGGGAGTCTTCCGGTACGAGGGCCGGATGGTCGACGGACCGGTGCTGGCGCACGCCCGGGCGGTGCTCCGCCGTTCGTGATGAAACTGTGACCAACCTTTCCTCTGCGGTTCACCCGTTTCGTCCGGGTGGTGTCGGTGGCGTGACGTAATCTTCAAGTGTTACCTGGGAATCCGGCGTTCTCGAATCGATTCGAGTACAGCGGGTTCCCGGTGAGAACTGGTTGTTACGGAGTGCGTCGAGATAGTCGAGGTCGTGTCGCGGGGAGGGGGGCGAGATGCCACAGTTGCTTCCTCTGCGCCTGCTCGAGACCGTCGGTCTCCGCGCGGCCGACGCCCGTGCTGCGCGGGCGGCCGAGCGTGCGGCATCCGCCGCCGGCGATGTGACCGGCGCGGGCGGATCCGAGGACCGTTCCACGCGGCCTGACGTGTCGCGGGACGAGGTGTCGCAGCCGACGCAGGACGAGGCGTCACAGCCGACGCAGCCCGACGTGTCGCGGCCGACCCGACCCGGCGCGTCGCAGCCTCGCCCTGAGGTCTCGCACCGTGACGCAGCGCGCGCCGGCTCGGCCCAGCCTCCGACCGGCGTCGTGGACATCGACCCCGCGATCGAGAGCACCGGACCGCTGTCGATCATCGCCCCGCGCCGGATCGGCGAGAGCGAGCTCACCGTCTACCCGCTGTCTCTCGGCGCGAGCGTCTTCGGCTGGACCGCCGACGGCGAGACCTCCCTGGCCATCCTCGACCGGTTCGCGGAGCTGGGCGGCGACTTCATCGACACCGCCGACAGCTATGTCGGCGGCCGCAGCGAACTCCTGATCGGTAAGTGGATGCACGAGCGCGGCAACCGCGACCGTGTCACCGTGTCGACCAAGGTGGGGCGCCACCACGAGAACCGCGGTCTCGGAGCGGTCAGCATCGTGCGTGCTGTGGAGGCGTCGCTCGAGCGTCTGCAGACCGATCACATCGACCTGCTGTACTTCCACGACGACGACCCCGAGACGCCCCTCGAGGACAGCCTGGCGACGGCCGAATGGCTGATCGAGAGCGGGAAGGTGCGCTACCTGGGCGCCTCCAACTTCTCCGCGGACCGCCTGATCGAGGCGCGCATCCTGGCCTCCTCGGGTCTGCCCAAGTTCGTCGCCATCCAGACCCAGTACAACCTGATGCACCGGACCGAGTTCGAGAGCGCTCCGCGCATCGTCGCTGCCGCGCAGGGCCTCGGCGTCATGCCGTACTACGCCCTCGCCAACGGCTTCCTGACCGGCAAGTACCGGTCGAAGGGCGACCTGACAGCAGGCGCTCGCAGCGTGCGCGCATCGGCCTACGTGAACCGGCGCGGCCAGCGCGTCCTCGCGGCCCTCGACCGCATCGCGGCGGAGCACCGCGTCGCACCGGCGACCATCGCGCTCGCCTGGCTGCTCGCCAAGCGCACGGTCGTCGCCCCGGTCGCGAGCGCGAGCCGCCCGGACCAGGTCGGCGCGCTCATGGCCGCCGCCGGCGTCCGCCTGACCCGCGCCCAGATGCTCGAGCTCGACCGCGTCTCGGAGTAGCCGGGCGCGCGCGTCTCGCGCGCCTCGCACGCGCTTTCCGCGCGCGCCTCGCACGCGCTTGCCGCGCGCGCCGCGCACATCCGCGCGCGCCGCACGCGCTTGCCGCGCGCGCCTCGCGTGCGGCATCCATCCAGTGGTCCCAACATGCCGTTTCGGCATTCGCCTAACGGCATGTCGGGACCACTCGTTCATCCATGGGTCGCAACGCGCCGTGCGGACCGGCGCCGGACGGCGTGTTGCGTCCCCTGGTTCGCGCCGCGCGGGGCGCAGGCGCAGCGGGCGCAGCGGGCGGGCGCGTGCGCCCCGCGGCCTACAGCTCGGCGAAGATGCGGGTGAGCGCGCGGTGCAGGGCGGCGCCGGCGGCGATCGGGTCGCCGACGTAGCCGCCCGCGAGCGCACCGTCGCGGGCGAGGATGAGGTCGTCCGCCGCGTCGCCGGGCCGGGGGTGTCCCATCCGGCGGAACAGCTCCTCGATGTGGTCCGCATACCAGTCGCGGTGCGCCGTGACGGCGACGCGGACGGGGTCCGTCTCATCCGAGAACTGGGCGGCCGCGTTGATGAACGGGTCGCCGTGGAAGCCGGGCTGCACTGCTTCCTCGTTGATCGAGTCGACGAGCTCACGGGCGATGTCCCGCGGGTCGGAGTGCTTCGCCTCCTGTTCGGCGAACCACTCGCGCACCTGGCGGTCCCGGCCCTCGACATACGCGATGATGAGGAGGTCCTTCGAGCGGTAGTGCTTGTAGAAGGTTGCCTTGGTGACGCGGGCACCCGCGATGATGCGGTCGACGCCGACCGTGTGGATGCCCTCCTGGTAGAAGAGCTCGTCTGCCGTCGCCAGGATCTTGATCTTCGACGGTGCGGGCGGCCGGATGGTCGCTCGGGCACTTACGACCATCTCGCACGACTCCTTCTGACGAGGAGGCGCGAGCCTCCGATAGTGGTTCAGGGGCCACCGGAGTCCGGCGCAGGGGATACCGGACCCGGTGGCTGGTCTCAGTATAGCCATAGACAGAAGACTCTGTCTGTCCTCAATTTCCCAGACAAGGGTTACAAGTGCCCTGGCGTAGGGTGGAGGGGATGAACAGCGCAGTCGACCTTCCGCTCGGTTTGGCCGACCTCACCTTCGCGGCCTCGGGGGATGCGCTGGTCCGTCGTACCGTTCTGCCGGGCGGCGTGCGCATCCTGAGCGAACAGGTCCCGGGGGCGCGCAGTGCCACGCTGGGCTACTGGGTCGCCGTCGGCTCGCGCGACGAGAGCGAAGCCCTGCCAAGTCTCGCCGACCACGCAGGCACGCTCGGATCCACCCACTTCCTCGAGCACCTCCTCTTCAAGGGCACGCGAACGCGTACGGCGCTCGACATCGCCGTGTCGTTCGACTCGGTCGGCGGCGAGCACAACGCCATGACCGCCAAGGAATACACCTGTTACTACGCCAAAGTCCAGGACCGCGACCTCGCGATGGCGGTCGACGTCATCGGCGACATGCTCACGTCCTCGGTGCTCGACCCCGCCGAGTTCGAGAACGAGCGGGGCGTCATCCTCGAAGAGCTCTCCATGGCCGAGGACGACCCGGGCGATGTGGCCAACGAGCGGATGTTCCAGGCCGTGCTCGGCGACCACCCTCTCGGCCGGCCCATCGGCGGGCGCCCGGACACCATCCGCGCCGCTACCCGTGACGGCGTCTGGGCGCATTACCGCGCCAACTACCGACCGCAGGACCTGGTCGTCACCGCGGCCGGCGCGGTCGACCACGACCTCCTGGTCGCAGGTGTCGAACGCGCGCTGACCTCCGCCGGCTGGGACCTGGACCACGCGGCAGCGCCGGTTCCGCGGCGCCTGGCCGTACCGGCGACGATCGAGCGGCGCAGCGCGATCGTCACGGTGGAGCGCCCGACCGAGCAGGCCAATGTGTTCGTCGGGATGCCCGGCATCCTCGCCACGGATGAGCGCCGCACGGCGATGAGCGTGCTCAACTCCATCCTCGGTGGCGGGATGTCGAGCCGGTTGTTCCAGGAGGTCCGGGAGCGCCGCGGCCTGGCGTACGCCGTCTATTCGTTCTCCGGCTCGTACTCGGACGCCGGCGTGTTCGGCCTCTACGCCGGATGCGCGCCGCCCAAAGCGCGCCAGGTCACCGAGCTGATGCTCGATGAGCTGCGCCGGCTCGCCTCCGAGGGTGTGACGGCGGACGAGCTCCGCCGCGCCGTCGGGCAGCTCTCCGGCGGGGCGGCTCTCGCGCTGGAGGACTCGGACACGCGCATGTCCCGGCTCGGCCGTGCCGAGATCACCCTCGGCGAGTTCGCCGACCTCGATGAGAGCCTCCGCCGTCTCCACCTCGTCACCGTCGACGATGTGCGCGACCTCGCCGCCTACCTGGCGGGCCGGCCGGTCTCCGTCGCCGCGGTGGGGAGCCTGACCGACGACGTGTTCGCCGGCCTCGCCTCCTGATCCGCCTCCTTCCCGCTCCATCCTGAAAGGTCCTTCCTCGTGCCCCACTACCTCTACCTCGTGCGTCATGGCGAGCAGCAGGATGCCCAGCACGGAATGCCGGACGGCCCGCTCTCGCCGCGCGGGAAGCGCCAGGCGCAACTGATCGCCGAGCGGTTGAGCGGCATCCCGTTCACGTCGATGTACCACTCCCCGCTGAATCGCGCGGCCGAGACCGCCGCGATCATGGCCGAGCGGATGCCGGCCCTCGTACCGCAGCCCTCGAGCCTGCTGTTCGACTGCATCCCGTCGGGGCCGACGCCGGACATGCCGAAGGCGTTCGAGTCGTTCTTCGGCCCCGTGACCGAGGCGGAGATCGAGGCGGGGCGGGCGCAGATGGAGGACGCGGTCCACGAGTTCCTGACCCCGGCACTGGGCGACCGGCATGACCTGCTCGTCACCCACAACTTCGTGATCGGATGGTTCGTCCGTCACGTCTTCGACGCTCCCGACTGGCGCTGGCTGGGTCTGAACCAGGCGAACTGCGGCCTGACCATCATCCGCGTCCGCTCGGCGAAGCCGCCGGTCCTCGTCGTCCACAACGATCTCGGGCACCTCCCGGTGGAGCTGCGCACCGGCCTGCCGGAACTCCAGCCCGTCTGAGCCGCCCGCCGCTCACACCACGCTTCCTCACGCGATAGCGGGACTGGCCCGTGGGGGTCAGGCGAGGGGTTTGCGGAACCAGTCGGTGGCGTTGGGGTTGTCGTTGTAGGGCTGGATGGGCTCGTAGCCGTGGGAGCGGTAGAGGGCGCCTGCCGCTTCGAGGCTCGCGTTCGTGTCGAGCACGAGCTCCGTAGCGCCGAAGCCGCGGGCGCGGTGCTCCAGCTCGGCGAGGATCGCGCGGCCGAGGCCGCTCCCGCGCCGCTCGGGCACGACCCACAGATGCTTGACCTCGTAGCGCACCACCGGCACGGCCTCTTCTGCGTCCGACAGCGGGACGGGGAGTTCACGGATGCCACCGCATCCGACCGCGGCGCCGTCGTCGTAGGCGAGCAGGAAGACGCCGTCGGGCGCGACGAACTGCCCCGGATCGGGGAACGTCGTCCGGTACGCGCCCTGTGTGGTGGGAAAGCTCCCGGCACGTTCCGCGAAGTAGTCGGAGAGCATCCGGTGGGCGGTCGCGTCGGTGACGGCGACGTCTGCGAAGGAGACCATCGACCCAGCGTATCCCCGCGGCGCCGGACCTTCAGGAGCCTGTCGAGCGCGCAGGTAGGCTGGGCGGGTGAGCATTCGCGTGGCCGTCGCCGGAGCGACCGGAAAACTGGGAAGCGTGGCGGTGCGCCTCATCGAGCAGGCCGACGACCTCGAGCTGGTCGCGGAGCTGGGCTCGCGCTCGCCGCTCGAGGACATGCTCGGCGCCGATGTCCTGGTGGATATGACCCTCCCGCAGGTCAGCCCGGCCATCGTCGCGTTCGCGGTCGATCACGGCCTGAACGTGCTCGTGGGGACCTCCGGCTGGTCCGCCGACCGGATCCTCGACCTGGAGCGACGCGTAGCGCAATACGAGGGCCAGGGCGCCGTCGTCATCCCGAACTTCTCCCTCGGCTCGGCGCTCGGCACCGCGTTCGCGACCGCCGCCGCCCGCTTCTTCGACTCGATCGAGATCGTGGAGGCGCACGGCGCCGGAAAGATCGACTCTCCGTCGGGGACCGCCGTCCGCACCGCTGAGCTGATCGCCGCCGCGCGCGCCCGGAAGGGACCGGTGGAGGCGCCGCACTCCGACCAGCGCGCTCGCGGGCAGCAGGTGGCGAGCGTGCCCATCCACAGCCTCCGGATGCGCGGGGTCATCGCTCAGCAGCAGGTGATCTTCGGCGGCGCCGGGGAACAGCTGACCATCCGGCACGACACGATCGGGGCGGAGGCGTATGAAGCGGGGATCCTCGTGGCGGTGCGTGCGGCGGCCTCGGCCACCGGGGTGACCGTCGGGCTCGACAAGCTCATCGATCTCGGCGTCCCCGAGCCGAGCGGCGAGCCGCCGCGCCCGGTCGTGCGCGACGCGGGTCACGACGGTACCGAGCTGGTCCCGTGATGCCGGTGATGCGCGTGATGGCCGTGACTCCCGTGACTCCCACCACGCTCGCGACTCGTACGACGACGGTCGGGCGGCTGCGATGAGGGGCAGGCTCACCGCCATCCTCATGGCGCTCGTCCTGCTCGTGTACCTGGTGCTGATCACGCAGCGGGCGGTGCTCCTGGTCGCGTCGGGCCAGGCCGTGGGCATCGCCATGGGCGTGGCGCTGATCGTGCTGCCGATCATCGGCGCCTGGGCGATCGCACGGGAACTGCTCTTCGGAGTGCACACCGAACGCCTCGTGCGGCGTCTGGATGCGGAGGGCGGGCTCCCCGTCGAAGACCTCCCCACCCGGGCGAGCGGCCGTCCGCTGCGCGACGCCGCGGACGAGCAGTTCCCGCAATACCAGGCCGAGGTCGAGGCGGAGCCCGAGAGCTGGCGAGCCTGGTTCCGCCTCGGGCTCGCGTATGACGCGTCGGGGGACCGCCGCCGGGCGCGCGACGCCCTCCGCCGCGCTATCCGGCTGGAACGGGTCGAGGCGAAGGGCGAGCTGCCCGCGCGTTAGACGGCCCGCACCTCCATCAGCCTGTCCATCGCATCCTCGATCGTGGCCTCGCGGAACACGAACCCGTCGTCGAGCAGAGCCCGCGGGACGACCAGCTGGTCGGCGAGCAGCAGCTCACGCCCGGCTTCCTGCAGCGCGAGCTCGATCGCGAAGCGGGGGAGGGGGACCAGATACGGTCGCCGCACGGCCCGCGCGAGCGCTCGGACGACCTCGCCGGCGGTAGCCGGCGTGGGACCTGCGATGTTGACCGGTCCTTCGAGCTTCGACGTGAGCAGGTGCACGAGGGCCGCCGCTTCATCGTGGATGCTCACCCATGGCCAGTGCTGACGGCCTCCTCCGATGGGCCCGGCGAGGCCCGCCTTCGCGAGCGGGAGGAGCGGCGCGAGGGCCCCACCGCGGCCGATGACGACGCCCGTGCGCGCGAGCACCACCCGCGTCGAGGCGGGGGCGTGGCGGGCGGCCGCCTCCCACGCCTGCACGACCTCGGTGAGGAACCCGCGTCCCGGCTGAGCCGCCTCCGTCAGTGCCTGCCCCGGGCGGTCGCCGTAGAATCCGACGGCTGACGCATTCACGAGGACCGCCGGCGCATTCACTGCCCGGCGCATCGCCTCGGTCAGCGTCCCGGTCGCCTCCAGACGCGACGACAGGATGCGGCGCTTGGTCGCACGCGTCCAGGGCAGCCGCTGCAGCGACGCACCCGCCAGATCGACGACGGCATCCGCCCACTCGAACACCTCGCCATCGACGACGCGCTTCTCCGGCGCCCAGCGGAACTCGTCCGCGTCGGCCGGCTCCCGCCTCACCAGCCGGCGCGTATCGTGACAGGCGGCTGCGAGCTGAGCGCGCAGCTCACCGCCGATGAAGCCGGAGGAACCTGCCAGCAGTACCCGCATCGGAAGCCCGCCGCGATCAGGCGAGCGTGGCTTCCAGCGTGATCGGGATGCCGACCAGCGCCCGCGACACCGGGCACGTGCTCTTGGCCTCCTCGGCGAGCCGCTGGAAGTCCTCCTCCGACAGCCCGGGGACGGTCGCGTTGACGCGCAGGCGGCTTCCGGTGATGCCCTGGGCCGGGTCGAAGGTGACGGCGGCGGTCGTCTGGATGCTGTCCGGCGTCGTCCCGAACTGCGTGAGGACGTTCGATAACGCCATCGAGAAGCAGGCAGCGTGCGCCGCGCCCAGGAGCTCCTCCGGGGTGGTGACCTCGGCGCCGCCTTCGGAACGCGCCTTCCAGTTCACCGTCAGGTCGGCCGCGCGGGACGAGTCGAGCGTGACCCTGCCGGAACCGCTCTTCAGGTCGCCGCTCCAGACGGTGGTGGATTCGCTGGTCACTGCCATGAAGGCCTCCTCGAGACATGCCGCCGCCGGATGCGGTCGGGCCTGTTCCACCCTAGTGAGGGGGTCCGACAGCGGCGACGGCGCTCGGCGGATTCTCGGCTGATGCCCCAGGTATCCGGGCTGCAGTATTCCGGCCGCGGTGTTCAGGCTGCCGCGTTCAGGCTGCCGCGCCGCGCCGGATCAGGCGAGCACGCACGAGAAGCAGGTACAGCTGGCAGCCGATGCAGTATCCGAACACGGAGTTGAGGAAGGCGGCGACGAAGGCCAGCCCCGCTGCCACGGGGACGGCGAACGGGACGCCGACGAGCGCGAGCAGCAGCCCGAGCGCCGTCACGATGAGCCCGACCGCCTGCGCGAAGGTCGGCGGCGCCGGGTCCTCCAGCTCGGTCGGCGGCGAGAGGCGCGGCCGTACCAGGCGACGGTAGAGCACGCCGTACGGATGCCGCCGGACGCCCGCGAAGGCGCCCCAGGCGAAGAGGAGCGCGATGACCAGCAGGAGTGCGAACGCCCCTGTCGCCGCCCCCACGAGCGCGAGGAACAGGTCGACCAGGAGGAGCAGCGCGGTGATTCCGGCTCCGAAGCGGGGCGATCGCGGGTCGATGCCCCGGGGGGCGCCGCTGCCGGCGGGGTTTGCCGTGGGTTCGGGCTGTAGGTCAGGCTGCGACATCGTGGCTCCCGAGGATGCGGTCGAGGGTGGTCCGGACATCGTCCGGTCGTGCGGCACCGCCGATGCGCGCGCGCACGGCGCCGGCGGCGTCGAGAACGAGCGTCGTCGGTGTCTGCAGCACGCCGAAGCGGCTGGCGAGGTCCGGTCGGTGGGTGAGGTCGACATCCACATGGCGGACGCCGTCGACTTCGTCCGCAGCGGCGCCGAGCACGCGCGCCGTGGACCGGCAGGGCGCGCAGAACTCGGTGGAGAACTGCAGGAGAGTGGCACGATCGCCGAATGCGTCCGCGCCCACTTCCTCCGCGTGCACCACCTGTCCCGAGCGCGTGGTCCTGGCGCGGCCCGTGGTCGCGCGCCAGACGAGCCCGGCCGCCGTCGCGGCGGCGACGAGCGCCAGCAGGATACCGAGCGCGAGCAATCCGTTCACAGGAGGGGACGTTACGCCCGGGTTCTCCACAGTGCAGAGATTGTGACCTCTCGTGACATGGACCCGATACCCTGGTGCCATGGCTGCTTCCCCGAACCCCTTCGGCCAGGTCCTCGTCGCCCTGGTCACTCCCTTCACCGCCGACGGCGAAGTGGACTGGGCCGCGGTCGAAAAGCACATCGACGACGTCATCCAGGCCGGAGCGGACGGAATCGTCGTCACCGGCACGACCGGGGAGACCTCCACGCTCACCGACCACGAGAAGCTGCGGCTGGTCGAGGTCGGCAAGGCGGTCGCGGGCGAGCGCGCCAAGATCATCACGGGCGGCGGTTCGAACGAGACGGCGCACGCCATCCAGCTCTACCAGCAGAGCCAGAAGGCGGGGGCGGACGGCGTCATGGTCGTCACCCCGTATTACAACAAGCCCACCCAGGCGGGCATCCTGACCCATTTCCGGATGATTGCGGACTCGACCGACCTTCCGGTGATCCTCTACGACATCCCCGGCCGCACGGGCGTGCCGATCAAGTACGAGACCATCCTGCGCATCGCCAAGCACCCGAACGTGCTCGCGATCAAGGATGCGAAGGGCGACTTCAGCGAGGTCAGCCGCGTCCTGAACCAGACCGACCTCATGTACTTCTCCGGCGACGACTCGAACGTGCTGCCGCACCTCTCCATCGGAGCGAGCGGCCTCATCGGCGTCACGGCCAACATCGCGGCGACGCCGTATCGGCAGATGGTCGATGCGGTGAACGCCGGCGACCTGGCCACCGCGACCGCCGCCCACCGCAAGCTCGAACCGCTGGTGCGTGCCGTCATGACGCATGTGCCCGGTACAGTGGCCACGAAGTACATCCTCCACGGACTCGGCCGCATCTCCAGCCCGCGCGTGCGCCTGCCGCTCGTCGGGCCGGAGGAGTGGGAGGCCGCGCAGATCGAGGACGAGCTCGACCTCGTGAAGGACATCCCCGGAGTCGACTTCTCCAACTTCCGCCCCGACCGCAACGCGGCCGCCGGCGGTGCGCTCCCGAAGATCGCCGGGACCACGCGCTGACGGTCGCCCAGGCGGCCGACGAGCGCTGACACAGAACTCTGCCGCGGGTGCGTGAAGCCCCGCACCCCACACAGGCACACCGAACACAGAAATCAGGAGGGCCCATGCCCAACCCCGTCGCCGCGCCTCCGGCGCTCGCCCCAGGAACACTCCGCGTCATCCCGACCGGAGGTCTCGGCGAGATCGGCCGCAACATGACCGTCTTCGAGTACGAGGGGAAGCTCCTCATTGTCGACTGCGGCGTGCTCTTCCCCGAGCAGGACCAGCCGGGCGTCGACCTGATCCTGCCCGACTTCGCACCCGTGCGCGACCGGCTGGACGACGTCGTCGGCGTCGTCCTGACCCACGGGCACGAGGACCACATCGGCGCGGTACCGTACCTCCTCAAGCTCCGTCGCGACATCCCGCTCATCGGATCGGGCCTGACGCTGGCGCTCGTGGAGGCCAAGCTCAAGGAGCACCGCATCCAGCCCTACTCCCTCACGGTGAAGGAGGGCCAGGTCGAGCAGCTGGGGCCGTTCTCGCTGGAGTTCGTCGCCGTCAACCACTCGATCCCCGACGCGCTCGCGGTCGCGATCACCACGCCGGCCGGCGTGGTGCTGCACACCGGCGACTTCAAGATGGACCAGCTGCCGCTGGATGACCGGATCACCGATCTCCGCGCCTTCGCGCGCCTCGGCGAGAAGGGCGTCGACCTCTTCCTGGCCGACTCCACCAACGCCGACGTCCCCGGGTTCACCCCGCTGGAGCGGTCCATCGGTCCCGTGCTCGACGCCGTGATCGCGCGGGCGCCACGGCGGGTCATCGTGGCGAGCTTCTCCAGCCACGTCCACCGCGTCCAGCAGGTGCTCGACGCCGCCGCCTCGAACGGCCGGCGCGTCGCGCTGCTCGGCCGCTCGATGGTCCGGAACATGACGATCGCCGCCGAGCTCGGCTACCTGAAGGTGCCGGAAGGCGTGCTCATCGACTACAAGAAGGCGGCCGACCTGCCCGACGACGAGATCGTCTACATGTCGACCGGCTCGCAGGGCGAGCCGATGGCGGTGCTCGCGCGCATGGCGAACCTCGACCACCAGATCGAGGTCGGGCACGGCGACACCGTGATCCTCGCCTCGAGCCTCATCCCGGGCAACGAGAACGCGGTCTACCGGGTCATCGACGGGCTCACGAAGCTCGGCGCGAACGTCGTCCACAAGGGCAACGCGAAGGTGCATGTCTCCGGCCACGCCGCCGCCGGCGAACTGCTCTACTGCTACAACATCCTGAAGCCGAAGAACGTGATGCCGGTGCACGGCGAGTACCGCCACCTGGTCGCCAACGCCCGCCTGGCGATGGACACCGGCGTGCCGGAGGAGAACACGATCCTCGCCGAGGACGGCTCGGTCATCGACCTGCGCGACGGCGTCGCCCGCGTCGTCGGGCAGCTCGACCTCGGCTTCGTCTACGTCGACGGCGCCAGCGTCGGCGAGATCACCGACGCCGACCTGAAGGACCGCCGCATCCTCGGCGAGGAGGGCTTCATCTCGATCATCGTCGTGGTCGAGGCGGCGACCGGACGCATCGTCACCGGACCCGAGGTGCATGCCCGGGGCTTCGCCGAGGACGACGCGGTGTTCGACGACGTCAAGCCGAAGATCGCCGCGGCGCTGTCCGAGGCCGCGCACAACGGCGTCCGTGACTCGCACGCCCTCTCGCAGGTGGTGCGGCGCACCGTCGGCCGCTGGGTGAACACGAGCTACCGCCGCCGGCCGATGATCGTCCCGCTCGTCATCGAGGCGTAGGCGACTCCGCCATGGCGACAGGGATCGTTACCCCGCGGAAACGCGGCGGCCGGTAGCGTTCCTGCATGAGCGCGTTCCGCATCCGTCCCGCCACCGGCGAGGATGCCCGCGTGCTCGCCGACATGCTCGTGGAGGCGGTCAACGGGAACGCGGAGAGGACGCGTGCCCGGGTGAACGTCCTGGAGGATCCCGCCTTCGTGCGTTACATCGCGGGCTGGAAGCGCCCTAGCGATTTCGGCTGCGTCGCCGAGGACGCCAACGGTGTCGCGGTCGGCGCGTGCTGGGCCCGGCTGTTCCCGGCGAACGACCCGGGATCCGGGTTCGTGGCGGTGGGCGTGCCGGAGCTCACCCTCGGCGTCTACCGGCAGTGGCGGGCACAGGGCGCCGGGCGGGCGTTGCTGCGTGAGCTCTCCCTCGCCGCGTCGGCGCGCGGGCACGCACGGCTGAGCCTCAGCGTCGAGCGGACGAACTTCGCTCAACGCCTCTACACGAGCGAGGGCTACGTCCCCGTCGCATTCGGCGAGAGCGCCGACACGATGGTGCGCACCGTCCGCTGACGGAGCGGATTTTCCACAATCCAGGCGCGGGAACCCCGGGATGACGGGGGTACGCCGTAGCGTGGACTCCATGGCCACGAGCACCAAGTCGAATTCCCGCGCCCGGAACTCCGGTCGCGGCGGGTCGACCGCGCGCAAGCCGGCAGCGAAGACCGCCCAGCAGAAGACGGTCGCCTATCCGGCAGCCGACGCGGGGTCGAGCCCTCTCCTCCGCGCGTGGATGGGCCTGGCGCACCTCACGGGCGCCGCCTTCCGCGCGCTCGGGCCCGAGAAGCTCAGCAAAGAGGAGCGGCGCGACGGCTTCCCCTTCTTCCTCGTCCTGCTCGCGATCGCCGGAGCCGTCGTGGAGTGGTTCCTGATCAACGACCAGGTCGCCCGCATGCTTGACGCGTGGACCTTCGGCGGCCTGTTCGGCCGCGTCGCCTTCGCCCTGCCCGTCGTGATGGTGCTGTTCGCCGCCTGGCTGTTCCGGCATCCCAGTTCCGTCGACGACAACACGAGGATCGGGATCGGCCTCAGCATCCTCCTCCTCATGGTGTCCGGCCTCTGCCACCTGTTCAGCCCGCATCCCTCGCCCAGCGACGGTATGGCGGCGCTGGCTCAGGCGGGCGGCGTGCTCGGCTGGCTGGTCTCGGCTCCGCTCTCGCTGGTGATCACGCCGTACGGCGCGGGCGCCGTCGTCATCGTCCTGCTCATCCTGAGCCTGTTCATCATCACGAAGACGCCGCCGAACAAGCTGCCGGCGCGCATCCGCGAGCTGTACGCCTACCTGTTCGGGGCCCAGCTCCCGACGGAGGACGAGCGCCAGGAGGCGAAGACCGGCAAAGAGGCTCGCACCAAGCAGGTCGAGCTCGACGGTGTGGACGACGAGCCAGAACCCGAGGGCAACCTTCCCTGGTGGCGGCGCAACAAGTCGCAGCGCGAGGAGGACCCCGAGTACGACGCGGAGCCGGTGGACGGACTCACGGAGGTCTTCGGGAAGGGCGAGCGCGGGAAGGGCGAGTTCGCGACGGCCCTCGAGCCCGATCCGACGAGCGATCACTACAACACCGAGGTGCTGAGCGAGCTCGCGCACGCGGAGGACGCGCTGCAGCGGTTCACAGGAGAGCAGCCGCCCACCGCCGTGGCGCCGCTTCCTGGTGCAGCAGGCCTTCCCGGCGCTGTCGGCCTTCCCGGCGCTGCCGCGGTGCTTCCGGGCTTCCAGGCGGGCGCCGAGGACTTCGACGAGGACGCCGCACCGCCCGCTCTGCCGCAGCCGACGGCCCCCTACAACCTGCCATCGGCGTCCATGCTCTCGGCCGGGACGCCCGCGAAGACGCGCTCGGGTGCAAACGACGAGATCGTCGCGGCCATCACCGAGGTGCTGACGCAGTTCGGGGTGGATGCGAAGGTCACCGGCTACTCCCGTGGCCCGACCGTGACGCAGTACGAGATCGAGCTGGGCCCGGGCGTCAAGGTGGAGCGCGTCACCGCCCTCAGCAAGAACCTCTCGTACGCGGTGGCGAGCAACGAGGTGCGCATCCTGTCGCCCATCCCGGGCAAGAGCGCGATCGGCGTGGAGATCCCCAACAGCGACCGCGAGATCGTGTCGCTCGGCGACGTCCTGCGCTCGCCGGCCGCGACCAAGAGCGTCCACCCGATGACGATCGGCGTCGGCAAGGACGTCGGCGGCGGCTACGTCGTGGCGAACCTCGCGAAGATGCCGCACCTCCTGGTCGCCGGCACCACCGGCTCCGGAAAGTCCAGCTTCGTCAACTCGATGATCACGAGCCTCCTGATGCGCGCCAAGCCCTCCGAGGTGCGGATGGTGCTCATCGACCCCAAGCGCGTCGAGCTGACGATCTACGGCGGCGTCCCGCATCTCATCACCCCCATCATCACGAACCCGAAGAAGGCGGCGGAAGCGCTGCAGTGGGTCGTGAAGGAGATGGATATGCGGTACGACGACCTGGCGAGCTTCGGCTTCCGCCACATCGACGACTTCAACCGCGCCGTGGTCAACGACGAGATCGTGCTGCCGGCCGGAAGCGAGCGGAAGCTCAAGCCGTACCCCTACCTCCTCGTGGTCGTCGAC
>JBQCCO010000193.1:0-6027 GCA_051962155.1 Leifsonia sp.
TTTTTTGGTTGTTTTTTCAACCAACTTGTGGGGGTTGGGTGGGGTGTTTTTTGGGGGCCCCTCTGGCCCCCACCACACCCGAAGAAAGGCCCGCAATCATGACTACCGCCCAGACCCTCCGTCCCGCGCAGCGCGAGCGCAGCAACAAGGCTGGTTACCTGTTCGTCGCCGGTTATACGGTGCTGCTGATCGCATTCGGCGTGCTCCCCACGACCTACGCTTTGGCGCTGGCGTTCACCAACGACCAGTGGCAATTCACCGGTTTCGGCCAATTCATCGTCGCTGTGACGGATTACCGATTCCTGCAGTCCATGGCGAACATGGGTGCCTTCCTCGTCATCTGGCTAACCGCCACCGTCGTATTCGCCGTCGGCCTTGCTCTAGTCCTACGGAACTTCGTTCGCGGACGAGCCTCGGTGTTCTGGCGATTCATCTTCTACCTTCCCGGGGCGCTTGCCGGCGTCGCCAGCACCCTTGTATGGATGTTCATGCTCTCCCCGCAGGCCAGCCCGATCGCGCCTCTGCTGCACGCGATTGGATGGACGGACTTCGGCCAAGTCGTGCAACCCCAGAACCTGCCGGGCATCTTCGCCGTCATGGCGTTCTGGGTGGGAGTCGGCGGCTGGATCATCATCATGTACGGCGCAGTGAACAACATCTCCGATGATGTGATGGAGGCGGCCCGGCTTGACGGCGCCTCCAGCTGGCAACTGGCCTGGTACGTTCAGATTCCGATGATCCGACAGTGGGTCGTCTACATGCTCATCCTCGCGTTCGCCGGCGGCACTCAGCTGTACGTCGAACCGCAATTGCTGTTCGTTGCCAGCAAACAAGTCGATCCCACGTGGTCTCCGAACCAGCTCGCCGTCCAGTTCGCATTCGGCGCGACATCGAACCCGAACGTGGCCGCTGCGCTTTCGGTTGTCCTCCTGGTAGTAGGGCTCATGTTCGCGGTGGTCCTGGTGAAACGATCCGGAATGTTCAATGTTGAGGCGGAGGACTGATGACAGTGACTGGAAATCCTGTGTGGGCGACCGAGTCCTCTGGGACGACGCCCCAGGTTTGTCAAGCGACCCCGACCCGCGGGCGCCGTCCTCGTGCAAATGGGTGGGCGCGCCCCGTTCTGGTGTGGCTGATCCTCCTGGCCTTCGGCTTTTTCTTCGTGCTTCCCATCGTGTGGCTGATCCTCGCCCCGACCAAGACGTCCACCGAGCTCGCGAATTCCTTCCCCTTCGCCGTGGGCTCCCTCGGCGAAGTGGGTCAGGCGTGGCAGCATCTGGTCGCCTTTCAGAACGGGATCATCCTGCGGTGGTTCGGCAACTCCGCCCTCTACTCCTTCGGCGGGCTTGCCCTTGCCTTGGTGACGAGTATCCCGGCGGGGTACGGACTTTCCCGCATCCGGTTCCGAGGTCGGAAGCTGCTGCTGACGATCACACTGATCGTGATGATCATGCCGGCGGCAACCTTGGTGATCCCGATGTTTCTGGAACTGAACGCGGTCAAACTGATCGGGACCCCTCTGGCGCTGATCCTGCCCTTCGCCTACTTCCCATTTGGCGTCTATCTGACCTACGTCTACTTCTCCACTAGCTTGCAGAGCTCGATGCTGGAAGCTGCCCGCATCGACGGCGCCAGCGAGTTTCAGATCTTCTTCCGGATCGCCGTCCCACTGGCCAGGCCGGTCATCGCCATGGTGACCTTCTTCAGCTTCGTCGGCAACTGGCAGAACTTCTTCCTGCCCTCCCTGGTGATGCCCTCGGACGACCAGCAACCCATCCAGGTCGGATTGAGCCAACTCATGTCCTCGTCGCCGGCATTCAACCCCGGGGGGACAGCGAACCTGGGCATCGACGCACCGGAACTGACACTGGCCATTCTGCTCTCGGTGATTCCTGTTCTCGTCTTGTTCCTGTTCGCGCAACGGTCACTGGTCTCCGGGATGTTCTCCGGCGGCACCAAGGGCTAGAGGGGCGGATGGGAGTGTCCATGACCAGGGTTGGCCGCATGGGATCCGACCCGGCCATGCTGATTTGCGATGAGCCGTCCACGCAGTTCACGGACGCTTTCCTCCTCGGAAATGGTTCGCTCGGCGCGACCTTCTACGGAGGTCGCGGCGTCGAGACTTTCGACCTCAACCTCGACACGGTCTGGTCGGGCGGCCCCACGGTGGAGGAAGATGCGGACAACACGAAGCTCATCGCCCGACTGCGCCTCGCGATAGCCAACGATGATCACGAGCTGGCAGACCAGTTGGCGGGACGTCTCCAGTCCGATCAGTGGACCCAGTCCTACCAGCCGGTCGGGCGCCTCTCCTGGACGTGGAGTGATCCGGCGCGCGTCGGCGAATACAGGAGGAGCCTCGACCTGAACATGGCCGAGGCGAGGGTCGTTCACGCGGGGCAGGAGATGGCGGCGTTCGTCAGCGCGCCCGATGGTGTTCTCGTCGCCGAGACCGTCGGAAATCCACGTGCAGGTTCCGCGATTTTCAACAGCCCGCACCCCGTGTTGCGCGAGGAACGGTTCGGCTCAGGCGACATCGAGTGGATCGTCGCCGCTGGGCGTGCGCCCGGGCTCGTTCTGCCGAACTATCTACCACGGTCAGACTCGGTCATCTACGGCGATGAGCCGACCGGTCCCGGCGCCACGGCACCTGCCGGAATGGGGTGGGCCGTGGCCGCTGCAGTCGTGCGCTCTCCAGTCGGCCGCACGCGGATGATCGCCGCCGTGACCAGCGGCTTCCGCGGCCACCTCGAACCAGTGAGCATCGACCTCGAGCAACTCATCGCCGAAGCACGTGCTCGTGTCGAATCAGCATCGACCGTCCCGTCGGAAGAGTTGACCGGTCGGCACCGCGCCGATTACCGAGGGCTGTTCGATCGAGCGAGGATCGACCTTGCGCCCTCAGGAGCCGACTCGGCCATCGCTGCCCAGCGCTACTTCGACCTGGGGCGCTATCTGCTCATCTCCTCGTCCCGCCCAGGTACACAGCCGGCAAATCTGCAAGGCATCTGGAACGTCGACGTGCGTCCCGGCTGGAGTTCCAACTACACCACCAACATCAACCTCCAGATGAACTACTGGGGAGCGGAGGTGGTCGACCTCGGCGAACTCGTGAGGCCATTGCACGACTTCGTGGCAGATCTGGCAGACTCCGGACGACAGACGGCCCGCACCCGTTACTCGGCTCGTGGTGCAGTTGTGCACCACAACACTGACATCTGGCGGTTCAGCGCCCCGGTCAAGGGGGAACCGAAGTGGTCGAACTGGAGCATGGGTCTGGCGTGGCTCTGCGCGCACCTCGGCGACAGACTCGACTTCGCATGGTCGGACGAGTTCGCTCGAAGTGTCGCTGCCCCGGTGATCCGTGCGGCTGCGGAGTTCATCCTCGACCAGCTGGTCGAGGATTCCGATCAGCTGCTCGTGGTGAGCCCGTCGAGCTCACCCGAGCATCGCTTCAGCCACAACAACACCGTCGCAAGCGTGACGGCCGGAGCCACCATAGATCAGGAGCTGGCTCACGAGGTTCTGTCACGCTACCTTCAGCTCGCCGATGCGCTCGGGCTCGCGGATGAGTTCGCGACCGACGTAGCTGTGGCAGTCCCACGCCTGCGCCTTCCCGGGATCGACTCCGAGGGGCGGACCGCGGAATGGCGGCCCGGATTCTCGGCAACAGAACTGGACCACCGGCACCTCTCGCACCTTTATGGTGCATATCCGGGAAGCCGGATAACGGTCACCGCTGATCCGGCCGGGTTCAACGGCGTGCGGGCGGCCCTGCGCTCGCGGCTCGCTCATGGTGGGGGGTATACGGGGTGGAGTCAGGCCTGGGTGCTGTGCCTGGCGGCGAGGCTCGGCGAGACGGGGTTGGCTGAGCTATCGCTCTCCCGGTTGCTCGGAGACCTCAGTTCCACCTCACTCCTCGACCTGCATCCGCATGGCGACTGGCCCGGAGGGAACATTTTCCAGATCGATGGCAACCTCGGAGCGATCTCGGGGATCGCGGAGCTCCTGCTGCAAAGCCACGACGGTGCGGTGTCTCTGCTCCCCACCCTTCCGCCGAGCTGGACGAACGGATCGGTCCGCGGGATGCGGGCACAAGGCGGCATCGGCGTCGACATCACCTGGACGAATGGTGAACTTCAGTCGGCGGAGTTCAGGGTCGAGGGATCGAGCGTCGTCGTCGTGGAACTGCCAGCGTGTGTCGACATCCGGCTGATCGATGATCGCGAAAAGCCCGTGCCACTCATCCCTATTTCCAGCCCAGAGGGACGGCAACGCTGGCAATGGCGCGCGACCGGCGGTGGTCGGTATCGCCTCCTGGCTGGTAGCACGACGGCGCAACCGATCATCTGAACGACCCGTCCGTGCCACTGAACCAGGACGACGTTTGCAGACCGTGGCCGTGGAAGGAGCGAACGTGCCCCCGCTCTCGGGCCATCGCGAACGAACCTACTCCGCGAGAATTTGTCTCAGCCAGGCGACCTGGCGCCGCCACTGATACGCCTGCCCGGCCTCGTGGCCGTTGAACTCGTACTCGACGATCTGCTTCGCGCTCGCATAGTGATTGAACGCGGCGTAGACCGTTGAGGGCAGCACGATGTCATCCATGAACGCGACCGAGAACAGGCCGGGGGCGGATGCGCGTTTCGCGAACGCCACCCCATCGAAGTAGGAGAGCGTGGCGAAGGTCTGCGCGACCAGGTCGCGGTGCACCGAGAGGTAGGTGCGTAGCTCGGTGAACGGATCTGACGGCGTCAGCGTCGCCGAGCGGCGAAAGTCGCAGAGGAACGGGACATCCGGCATCACAGCGATGAGATCGGGCACGAGGCCGGCGACCGCGAGTGTGATGGCGCCGCCCTGGCTGGCGCCCGCGACGGCGACTCGATCGGCGTCTACGAAGTCCAGGGTGCGTGCGGCGTCGACGAGACGCACGGCATCGGTGAACAGCCGTCGGTAGTAGTACGTTCCGGGGCTCTCGATGCCTCGCGTCATCACGCCGTGTGTCGCAGGACCGGAGCCGTGCGGGTCGGGGGTGTCGCCGCCGGTGCCCCAGTTGCCGCCCTGCCCGCGTGTGTCCATGAGGATGTGCACGAACCCGGCAGCAGCCCACTGGATGCGCTCGAACGGCAGGCCGCGACCGCCGCCGTACCCCACGTACTCGATGACGGTTGGCAGCGGCCCCACGCCCCCGAGCGGGCGGGTGACCCAGGCGCGGATCGGCTCGCCTTCGAAGCCCGGGAAAGTCAGGTCTTCGACGACGAGCTGGGTGATCTCGCCCTCGATCCGCTGGAGGCGGATCTCCCCATTCACTGCTCGTGACTCGGCGAGCGTTACCGCCCAGAACTCGTCGAAGTCGCGGGGGTCGACCAGCTCGGGAGAGTACGCACGCAACGCGGTCGGCGGCAGGTCTGAGAACGGCATGGCTCAACCGTAGTTCCGCGAAGGGCTCGCAGATGCTCGGCCGAGCTGCGTCGCTCCGCTTACCGCGTCCGGGCGCTGGATGATCCGGCAGGCTGTGCGCGAACTCACGCCTGCCGCTTCAGTGACGTCGACGATGGTCGGTCGATATTCGAGGGTCATGCCTCCGGCACCTCCAGCCGCCACTCGTCGACCCATTCGATACTCGCCCGACCGCCGGATATCTCCAGGGGGAGCCAGACGGCCGGGGAGTTCGCGAGGTCGTCCTGGTTCCAGCGGTCGCCGACATACACGAACGACGATCGGGCGCCCTCGCCGATCGGCACGACGGTGCTCACCTGCGAGTCGAAGGTCGCGGAGCCCGGAGGGGCGATGTCCTGCCAGGGCGACCAGGGACCGCGCAGGTCCGTCGCCGTCGAGACCTTGTTGTCGTTCGTCGACCAGCCGGTGAGGTCGGAGCCGAAGAGATAGTACGTGCCGTCGTGACGGACCAGGGCGGGCGACTCATACCCGTGGGCGCGGTCGTCCTTGAGCGTCGTCGCCACGAGAGCCTCGGCCGACAGGTAGTCGCTGGCGAGCCGGTAGATTTGCAGTCCCTGCTCTCGGTCC
>JBQCCO010000194.1:0-11318 GCA_051962155.1 Leifsonia sp.
GTCCCCTGGTTCATGTACCAGGCGTTGCCGTAGTTGAAGGTCTGCACGGCGGGGACGACGAAGTTCGCGCTGAAATCCGTCGTGTCCCGGTCGGTCCACGCGGTCGGGTACCCATCGGCCGCCGGCAGTGCGGAGGTGTAGCGCAGAAGCTCGGCGGCGGCGATCAGCCGGTAGACGAAGGGACCCGTCTTGATCTGCGCATCGGTGAAGAATTTGTACTTGGCCGGATCCATGTGGCTCCAGATCCGGATGATCTTCAGCGCGTTCTCCCGGTAGACCGGGTTTCCGGTGAGGTAGTAGAGGACCGCTTGCGTGTACGCACCGCTCGAGTCCGCGAACAGCTTGTTGCTGACTCCGACGTTGTCGAAGGCGTCGGTCGCCGGAACGCCGTCGCCCGCGCCCTGGTTGGCCGAGCCGAGGGTGGTGCTGGCGTACTTGGTGACGACCATGCCATGGAAGTAGTCCGTCCACGGCTCGGCGCCGGCGAGCAGCTGCGCTCGCGTGTTCTCCAGGCTCCCGGCGTCGACGCCGATGCCGGGGTGCACGAATCCGGCGGAGCTGGTGGTCGTCTCGATCGTGACCGCATCGCTGACGGCCGGGTCTGCGGCGCCCACCGCAGCGGTGGCTCCGGCGGTCGCGGCGCCCGCGGTCTCGGCCACGGCGGCTGCGGTGGGGACGAAGGTCCCGACCGCGAGGGCGGCGGCCGCGACGACGGACGTGAATATGCGTACGCGAGTGCTCCGCAGTGCGAACATGCGCTTCTCCTCCAGGGGTGCGCGGCCTCATCGCCGCAAGTGGAGTGGATAGCGTTATCCACTCGAAGGGCAGTTTGCCAGGCTTGCGGAGGAAGGTCAAGCCTCGCTAGCGGAGCTCGACGACGCGAGCCGAGAGGCCGGCAGGGGTCTCCACGACGAGATCCGGACCGTCGAGGGATGCAGTCCACGCGTCGGCCCCGTCGGCGAGGTTCAGCACGGACGCCTCGCGGCCGCGGCCCGCTCCGGGAAGCGTGATCCGTCGAGCGCGCTCGGCCCGGTCCCAGACGAAGACCCGCGTCGTGACACCATCGGTCAGGCCGAGGCAGACCGTCTCGTCGTCCCAGCCGGGCAAGCCGAGCGGCCAGAACGGTTCGCTGCGGGCCAGCCACGGGCGCCAGGCCTTGTGGAGTCGCACCGCTGTCGCCACCATCGCTCGCGCTCCGGCGTCGAGCTCGTTCAGGAACCCGGAGAGGTAGAGCCTGCCGGCGAGCCCGGTGACCAGGGTGAACTGGACATCCTCCCGGCTCATCGCGGCCGCCGGGTACGCCCAGTTCCCGCACTGTTCCGGCAGGATCGTCGCCGGCGCCGAGGCCGCCACCGGCGGATACAGGCGGAAGTCCTGCTGGTCGCTGGTGGATTGCAGTTGCGTGACGGCCAGGAGGTCGTAGTCGGCGCGCATCCCACCGGAGCTGCAGTTCTCGATGCTGACCTGGGGGTGGCGGGCGCGTACGCCGGCGATCCAGTCGCGGAAGGCGCGCGTGTGCGCCAGCAGCCCGGCGCCCGCACCGGCGCCTGCACGGGCTCCCGCGTCCACACCCGCACCCGCGGTCCCGGCGCCTGGATTGATGTTGTAGTCGAGCTTGAAGTAGCTGATCCCGAACTCCTCGACGAGCCGGTCGACGACCCCGTCGAGATGCGCACGGGCGGCGGGATGCCGAAGATCGAGCTGGTAGCGATCGTGCTCCACCACGCGTTCGCCGAACCGCCGGAAGAAGGCCTCCTCGGGAAGCCGCTGCGCGACGGGACTGGCGACGCCGACCACCTCGGGCTCCAGCCAGATCCCGCTCCGCATCCCGCGGGAGTGGATGGTGTCGATGACGTCACCGAGCCCGTTGGTGAAGCGCTCCGCCGACTCCCTCCACTCGCCAACGGTCGGCCACCAGTCCCCCATCGCCGGATCCGCGTACCATCCGGCGTCGATGCAGAAGCACTCGGCCCCCGCATCGGCAGCCGAGTGGATGAGCGGCAGCAGCACCTCGGTGGACGGTTGACCCATCGTCGTGTTCATGAAGTCGTTGTAGACCACCGGCAGGCCATCGAGTCCCCGGTTGCGAACGCGCAGCCAGCGCCGGTACCGGGTCAGTTCGGCGAGCGCTCCGTCTCGGCCGTTCGCGCTGACGGCGACGGCGGCCGGCACGCCGGTGAAGCTCTCTCCCGGCTGGAGGGTGACCGCGAAGTGGTGCTCGAGATCGGTGGGCCCGAGGATCGTCAGCACCCCTCCGTCACGCGCCTGCGACAGCTCCCACTGCCACGGCCCGCTCGTCTCCACCTGCCACGCGATCGCCGCGCCGTCCTCACGCAGGAGGAGACCGGCCGGCAGCCGCTCGCCGGTGGACCAGGCGCCGTGGCTGGTGACTGCATGGTGGCCTCGGCCGTCCTGGCGGTGGAAGGCCAGATTCAGCCGCGGCAGCACGGCCCTCACCGGCTGATCGGACCACCGGTTCTCGGCGAGCCACTCACTGCGGGCGCTGCTCAGCAGCACGCGGTCGAGCTCGTCCTCCGAGTGTCCGAATCCGAGGGTCAGCGAGCTGAGCGCCGTGATCGTGACGGGCGCATCCGACCGGTTCGTGACGGTGGTCTGGAAGGCGTAGGCCGCCGCATCCAGGGGACGCCGGATCGTCGTCGTGGCGATGAGTCCCGTGGCCTCGTCCGCCTGCACGACGGTGAGCTCCCGGTGGTCCTCGCGTTCGTGCACGCGGTGCTCCACCACGCGGAGCCGGTCGCCGACGGCCGAGTGGATGTACGCCTGGCTCGTGCGCGCGCGCTGCTCGTTCGCCGTGAACAGCTGCACGACCGCCACGGAGGAGCGTCCCGCGAAATCGGAGCCGTCAAGGCCCGCCACCGACAGGGGCGAGTCATCGCTCCACGTCAGCTCGGCGAGGAAGGGATCGATGGACTGCTCCGGGGCGAGTTCGATGACGATGATGACTCCTTGATCGGGTTCATCAGAGGATAGCGTTATCCAAACGGACCGACAAGACCGCGGGTTACGGAGCGATGCGCCGACCTCGCAGGAAGGGCCCCGCCTTCAACGTGACGGCGTCGACCTTGCTCTCCGTGCCGTCGAGCACCAAAGACACCGCCGCCTCGCCGAAGGCCTCCAGCGGCACCTCCACCGTGCTGAACTCCGGGAGCAGGTCGGAGATCATCGGGACGCGGTCGAAGCCCGTGATCTGCAGCGGCCCCGGTACCGGGATGCCCAGCTCTCTGGCGCGCACCATCGCCCCGACCGCCATCGCGTCGCTCATCGCCGCGACGACATCCAACCGGCTCGCGCCCTCTCCGAGCTCACCGAAGGCCGCGTATCCACCGTTGCGCGAGAACTCCTCATGCACGACGCGGACGTCGTCCGCGGGGATCCCGCGGCTCTCGAGCCCCGCGAGGAATCCGGCGACGCGGTCACGCGAGGTGATCTGCTCCTCCGGGCCTGCCAGGATGGCGAAGCTCCGCGCGCCGTCGTCCGCCAGGGCGCCGGCGAGCGCCGCTGCCGCCGCCGCGGTGTCGATCGTCACGTGCGGGAAGCCGAGGGTGCTGTCGCCGATCACGACCACCCGCGCACCCTGCTCGGAGAGCACTCCCAGCTCCCGCCCGATGGCCGCCTCGCGTGCCGCATCCACCGTCCGGCCGGTCGCCACGATGACGCCCCTGTGCCGTTCTCCGCGGAACGCCTCGAGGATGCGCCGCTCCCGGCGGGCGTCGTCGGCCGTGGCACGCACAGCGACGGAGAGTCCCCGCCGCTCGGCCGCATGCATGACGCCGGCGATGATGGTCGCGGAGCCCTGGTCTTCGATGTCGCCCACGAGCAGAGCGATCGTCTTGCTGCGGCCTCCCTTGATGGTCTGCGCCGCCGGGTTCGGCGCGTAGCCGAGGGTCCGTGCCGCCGAACGGACCCGCTCGCGCAGCTCGGCGGTTCCACTCGCGTCCCCGCGGACGCCGCCGTTCAGGACCCGGGATGCGGTGGGCACCGAGACGCCGGCGAGCCGTGCCACATCGGTGAGCGTCGGCGGTCTGGTGTCAGCGCGCTTGGGCACGTTCGGGTCCTTTCCGCGCAGAAGTGCGTCCCCCAGGGTAGAGGGCGCACTGCTGCGTGGGCGAGACCATGCAGGGGCCGCACCGTTCGGTGCGGCCCCTGCAGTCCGGGAAAAGGGTGGCGGACTACTTCTTCTGCGCCTTGAGGTAGGCGTTCGCCTGCTTCTCCATCTCGGCCCGAAGGGCGTTCACGCCGGCGGAGTCGGCAGCCTTCTTCAGCTTGTCGAGCTGGCCGGCGACGTCGACCACACCGTAGTAGAGCGGGTTCGCGTACTGGGTCATGACGTTGTTCATCTGGGCGGCGGCCTGCTTCACCGGCGTGACGTCCGGGATGAAGGAGGCGTACGCCGACTTGGTGAAGTTGCCGTAGTCCTGCGCCCAGGCGAACACCTTCTTCTCCGAGTCCGTCATGAACGACGACTTGCGCTCGAGACCCGAGCGCCACAGCAGCGCGAAACCGGGGAAGGCGTAGTCGCTCAGCTGCTTGATGCCGCCGTCCGACGTCGCCTCCCAGTCCTTGCCCTCGATGCCGTACTCGACCAGGTCGTGGTTCTTCTCGACGGAGAGCCAGTCCTGCAGCGCGAGCGCCCGCTCCACGTTCCCGCCGTTCGCGTTGACCACGACGAGGTTGTCCGCCTGGAAGGTCTGCAGAGGCTTGACCGAGGTGAAGGCTTTCCCGTAAGGAAGCACCTCTTCCAGATCCGCTCCGGGAACAGCTTTGCGGAGGGCGACGAGCATGTTGCTGGCCGTGCCATCCGTGATCGCCCACGTGCCCGCGTACTTGCCGGCCTTGAACTGCGCCTGGACGGTCGCGTTCTCGGCGTTGAGGCCATCCCCGTTGATGATGCCGTCCTGGTAGTACTGGCGGATCTTCGCGAACGCGCCGAGCACACCCTCGTCCTCCCACAGCGGGACGAGCTTCACGGCGCCGTTCTCGGCCGCCTTCTCGTCGAAGACGAACCACAGCCCGGAGCCGGCGAACTGCGCGACATACGCCTCGGTCGGGTTCTGCCAGGAGTGCTGGTTGAACAGCCCGCTCGGCGTCCCGAGCACGAGCTCGAACGTCTGGTTGGAGGCCACACCGTACGGCGTGACGCCGGCCTCCTTCTGCTTCACGTCGTAGAAGTACTTCTCCAGCGTGTCGTAGTCCTGGATCTCGTCGAACCCGAGCTTGCCGGCCAGGTCCTTCCGGATGCTGAAGTGCTGCAGGCGCGCGGCGCTGTTCACCTGCGGGATGCCCCAGAGCTTGCCGCTCCACTTGTTCGACTCGATGAGCTGGCTGGAGAGCTGCTTCTTCAGGTTCGGCCACTTGTCGATCTCGTTGGTGAGATCGGCCAGGGAGTGGCTCTGCTGCAGCTGGGCCATGTTCAGCCACAGCGCCTGCAGCGCGGTGTCGAACTTGGCGCCGGCCGTGAACTTGAGCAGCGCCTGCTGGCCGTAGTTCTGCCAGTTGATGAACTGCGCATCCAGGGTGAAGCCGTGCTCCTTCTGGAGCGCCTTGTTCGCCTGGGCGAGGACCGTGTTCCACGTACTCGGTGCGGTCGAGGGCAGGATCGCCTGCGAGGTGCCGGAAAGGGCGCCTGCGGCGGAACCCGTGGGGGTGCAGCCGGCGAGGCCGAGGCCGATTCCGATACCCGCTGCGCCGGTGAGGGCGAGGAACCCGCGCCGATTGAGGGTGCTGGTTGACATGTCCGAATACTCCTTTGTGGGACAGCTCTGGTTGGGGGTGGTGGGGGTGCTCGCTAGCCTTTGCTCGCGCCGAGGGTGAGGCCCTTGACGAAGAAGCGCTGAGCGAACGGGTAGGCCAGCAGGATGGGCGCGATGGTCAGGACCGTCATCGCGAATCGCAGCTGGTAGATCGGGGCAGCGGCCTGGGAGACGGTGGCCCCCGGGAGGCTGGCGGCATTGGTGACGTTGGCGATCAGGTTCTGGAGGGTCAGCTGGAGCGGGTACAGGCTCGGGTCGGAGATGAACAGGAGCGCCATGAACCATTCGTTCCAGTACGTGACGGCGTAGAAGAGGCCGAGCACGGCGAGGATGGGCTTCGACAGCGGGATGACGATCTGGAAGAAGATCCGCAGCTCGCCGGCGCCGTCGATCCGGGCCGAATCGAGGATCTCCTCGGGCAGCTGACGGAAGAAGCTGACGGCGACGAAGATCAGGAAGGGCGCCAGCATGACGGGCAGGATCACCGCGAACCAGTTGTTGTTGAGGCTGAGCACCTGCGTGACTAGGAGGTAGAGCGGGACGAGACCTCCGGTGAACAGCATGGGGATGTAGGCGAAGATCGTCAGCGGCCGGCTGATCCGCGGAAGCCGCCGGGCGATCACCCAGGCGAGGGATGCCGTGCACGACAGCGACAGCGCGGTTCCGACGATCGTGATGAACAGCGACGCGCCGTAGCTGGTCACCAGCGCGCCGCCCGAGAACAGCATCTGGTACTCGGCGGTCGAGAAGGGCGCGGGCCACAGGCTGTAGCCGGTGCGCGCCAGCGAGGACTCATCCGTGAACGAGCCGGCGATGATCATCCACAGCGGGATGAGGCAGAACAGCCCGAACAGGGTGACGCAGACGTAACTGAACAGCGTGAACGGCTCGAGCCGGGCGGGACGGCGGCGCTTGGGCCGTGCGCTCCTTCTCGTGCTCTGCGTGTCATCCAGAACCGCCGCGGCGTCGAGGTCGGTGATCGTCTGGGTCCGGCCGGTGATCGTGGTGCTCACAGGATGCTGCTTTCTCGATCGACGCGGCGCTGCACGAGCACCGCCGCGGTGACGAACACGAAACCGACCACGGACTGGAAGAGACCGATGGCCGCCGTCGTCCCGAAGTCGCCGATGGTCCGCAGCGAACGGAACACGTAGGTGTCGATGACATCGGTGGTCGGGAAGAGGGTGCCGTTGTCGCCGACGATCGCGTAGATGGTCGCGAAGTCGCCGAAGAAGATCCGGCCGATGCCGAGCACCACGAGGATGCCGACGGTGGGCAGCAGCAGCGGAGTCGTGACCGACAGGGCCATCCGCGCCCGGCTCGCGCCGTCGATGGCCGCGGCTTCGTAGACCTCCTCGGGGATGGAGGTGATGGCCGCGAGGAAGATGACCGACGTGTAGCCGCCCAGCTGCCAGACCTTCACGATGGTGAGGATCCACGGCCAGGCGCCCGGCTCCGTGTACCAGTTCACCTGCGGGAGATCGACGACACTGAGGAGGTTGTTGAGCAGACCGCCGCGGCCGCCGACGCCCGAGAGCACCACCTGGAGCATGATCGCGATGATGATCGGCGAGACGAAGTAGGGGAAGAAGATGGTCGACTGCATGAACCGCCGGTAGAAGTGCCCGCGGATCTCGTTGAGCATCAGGGCGAGCAGCAGGCCGGCGAGCAGGGAGGCGCCGAGGAAGAGGGTGTTCAGGACGACGGTGTTGAAGACGATCCGCGGCGCATCCCCGCTGGCGAGGAAGTACTTGAAGTTGTCCAGGCCGTTCCAGGCGCTGCCGAAGATGCCCTGGCTGATGTTGAAGTCTTTGAACGCCACCACCAGCCCGGCCATGGGGCCGTAGGCGAAGATCAGGAACCACACCACTCCGGGAAGGGCCAGCAGCAGCAGGCCGAGGGTTCCCCGGGATGTCGGTTTGCGCCGCTTGGGAAGAGCGACGGCAGCGCTTCGTTGCACATGAACTCCTTGCTGGTGTTCCACAACCATCGTGGAACTAGTTTCATTAACGGGCAACATAACCCACCCGCCACGTGCGCGTCAAGCAACGCTGTACCATCCGAGCATGGAGAGCAGCGAAGGGGCGAGACGCAGCCGCCCAGGGGGATCGCGGGGCCCGGCAAGGGTCGGCGCCGTCAATCTTCGGGATGTCGCGGCGCACGCCGGCGTGTCCCCAGCAACCGCTTCCCGCGTGTTCGGAGGGAGCACGAAAGTGCACGACGCGACCCGGGCGAGGGTGCTCGCGTCGGCGCAGGAGCTCGGCTATGTGGTGAACGGCCTGGCCCGTGCCATGCAGGGCCGGGGACCGAGGACGATCGCCTTCATCGTCCGGGTCATGATCGGTCCGACGTTCGCCTCCCTGGCGGCGGGCGTCGAGAGCGTCGCCGGCGAGAACGGCCACCTGCTGTTCATGTCCACCACGAACGGTTCCGAAGAGCGTGAGGCGGAGCTCATCGCCACCCTGCGCGAACAGCGCGTGGCCGCCGCCCTCCTCGTCGGCTCCACGGCATCCGATGCGGCGTTCGATGCCCGGGTGGCCGCCTACGCCCGCGACCTCGCGGACATCGGCGCCCCACTGGTCCTCTGCGGCCGCCCCCCGGTCGCCGGAACGTCCCTCGTCGCCGTCGACTACGACCAGCGCGCGGGTGTCGGGATGGCCGTCGACGAGCTGGTCCGGTCGGGACACCGCCGGATCGCCTACGTCGGCGAACCCCGCGGGATGACGACGGCGGAACAGCGGATGGACGGCTACTTCGCGGCCCTCGAGCGCCACGGGATTGCCGTCGACCCCCGCCTGGTCCGCGAGAGCCTCAACTACGAGGACCACGGCGAACGCGCCGTGGCGCAGCTGCTCGCCGACGACACGGGCGCGACAGCGATCGTCTGCATGACCGACAACATCGCCGTGGGCGCCTACCGCGCCGCGCGCCAGGTGGGAGTGCGGATTCCGGAGGACCTGTCGGTGGTGGGCTTCGACGACGTCCCGATCGTCGGCGACCTGACACCCGGCCTGACGACGGTGCACCCCCCGTTCTTCGAGGTCGGCGTCGCCGCCGCGGAGATCGCGCTCGGGCTGCGGCCCGCCTCCAGCGTCCTGCTGCAGCCCCACTTCGTCCGCCGAGGCTCGACGGCGGCCCCGCGGTCCTAGGGCGCTGCGAGGCTCCAGGGTCGCGGGTCGCGGGACGCAGGTCCCGCGGTTCGCGGTTCGCAGTTCGCAGTTCGCGGTTCGCAGTTCGCGGTTCGCGGTTCGCAGTGCGCGGTTCGCAGTGCGCGGTTCGTGGGCTCGCGGGTCGCAGGGCGCGGCCGCAAGCCGCTGGCCGCGGTTCGCGGGCAGCTGCCCGCTGCCCACTGCCCGCTGCCAGCTGCCCGACGTTCTCGCGCCCCACCATCGCGCCCCACCATCGAGTCCGCAAAGATTGCACGCTGTCACGGCGTGTCCTGTGCAGTCTGTGCGGACTCGATGGTGGGGCCGTGGTCCGAGGGTAGACGGCGGTCGAGTCGACCATTTCGGAGGAGATGCGGCCGTCACGGGCAACGAACTCCTCCGTTCCCCTACCCGACCGACGTCCCAGGGGCTCGTCTCCTCCCTTTCCGACTTCGTTGGAACGGGAGGAGAACTCCGCGAGGCACCAGCGTGTCAACGGGAACGGGAGGAGAACTCAGCGAGGCACCAGCGTGTCAACGGGAAAGGGAGGAGAACTCCGCGAGGCACCAGCGTTTCAGCCGGAAACGGAGGAGTTGCGGACGCATCAGGGCCAGGACGCCTCCGTTCCCCGCGAAGGCCCGGACGGCGCGTCCGACGGGAGCGATCTTGCGCTTTGCCCGCCGTGTAACTAGTTTCAGATCAGCGACTTCCGCCGCACACACGATCCGATGAGGTTTCCATGACGAGCGCACCCGGCCTTTCGACATCCTCGGCTCCTGCCGGGCCGGCCGAACCGACCGAAGACGCACCCGTGGAGTTCGTGCTGGCGATGGATCCGCCCGAACTGGCCGAGCGTCTCTTCGGGGACGGGATGCGCGCGCTGCGGATCCCGGGCTCGCGGCCGGCGCATCCTCATCCGTTCGCATCCTTCGGCCGGCCGGAGGCTCGCCGCGCACTGAGCAGGGCGCAGGTCCTCATCACCGGATGGGGCGCGCCCGCCCTGACCGACGCGGACCTCGATGCCGCCCCGCGGCTGCGCTACGTGCTCCACGCGGGCGGCCAGGCGGCGGCGCTGCTCCCCGCCTCGGCCCACGACCGCGGCATCCAGGTGTCGAACGCCGGCTGGGTGAACGCCATCCCGGTCGCCGAGTTCACCATGGCGATGATCATCCTCGCGAACAAGAGCACGTTCCAGGCGCACCGGCTGTACGAGCAGCGGCGCGGCTTCATCGACCGGGAGCTCGAGTTCCCGACCGCAGGCAACGTCGGCAAGACCGTCGGCATCGTCGGGGCCTCCCGGATCGGTCGTATCGTGATCGAACGGCTCGGCGGGATCGACGTCGACGTCGTCGTCTACGACCCGTACCTCCCTGCGGACGAGGCCGCCCGGCTCGGCGTGGAGCTGATGGAGCTGAACGAGCTGATGGCCGTCAGCGACGTCGTCACACTGCACCCGCCGCTGACCGCCTCCACGACGAAGATGATCGGCGCGGAGCAGCTGGCTGCGATGAAGGACGGCGCCACGCTCATCAACACGTCCCGCGGCCTCGTCGTCGATCAGGAGGCACTGGTCGCCGAGCTGCGCACGGGCCGGATCGACGCCATCCTGGATGTGGCCCACCCCGACGTCCTCCCGCGGAACAGCGAGCTCTACACGATGCCGAACGTCTTCCTCACACCCCACATCGCCGGCTCCATGGGCTCGGAGATCCGGCGGATGGGAGACCACGTCGCCGGCGAGCTCGAGCGCGTCACCCGCGGACAGCCCCTGGCCTTCCCCGAGGCGCTGCGATGACCCTGCACGTCGTCGCGACGCTCCCCCGCGGCCCGCGGAGGGGAACCATCGTCGCGATCCCCGGTCTCTCGGAGTCCGCCGAGTCGTTGCAGGTGACCTGCCGGCACTGGGCCGGCCGCGGGTTCCGGGTGCTCGCGATCGATCCGAGGGGACACGGTTCGTCGCCCCGCTGGACCGAGGAGCAGCTGCGTTCCCATCCGGGAGACATCATCGTCGACGAGCTGCTGAGCACGGTCGACGACTGGTGCGACGACTCCGACCAGCCCTTGATCCTCTTCGGCCACTCCGCCGGCGGCTCGGCTGCTGCCGCCGTCGCCGCACGCACCCGGCGGGAGGTCGACGCCGTGGTCCTCGAGGATCCGTTCTGGCGGCTGCCCGTCACCCACCACCAGGATCCGGACGTCGCGAAAGCCGCGACCGCCTGGCTGCTCCGCCAGCAGGAGCTCACCGATGACGAGCGCCGCGAGGAGGCCGCAGCGGTGCATCCCGCCTGGCCGGCCGACGAGCTCGCCGGCTGGTCCACATAGAAGGCGCAGATGGATGCTGACCTCCACCCGCACGAGGATGTCATCCCTAGCCCCCCGTGGCCCGTCCTGCTGACCGATA
>JBQCCO010000195.1:0-11057 GCA_051962155.1 Leifsonia sp.
GCATGCAACAACGAGCACTTCGGCAGAAGTGGGAGGGGAGGGGCGAGGGACGGGAGGGCGTGGGTGCGGGCGATTGGCGGTGCGGGAGGGGGTCATGTAAGATCTAACCCGGTCCGTGCGGATCATGCGCCACTAGCTCAACGGATAGAGCATCTGACTACGGATCAGAAGGTTGGGGGTTCGAATCCCTCGTGGCGCACACTGGTTGAGACAGTAGAGAAGCCCCGCTGAACAGGCGTATCGCCGGCGAAGCGGGGCTTTTCGTTTCGCCGGACCGCCCCGCCGCCGCCAGCGCCCGCGCGCGCACGGCTCAGCGGGACGGAGGCGCGGCCGTGCTCGACCGGACCACGAGCCGGGTGTGCAGCACGGAGGAGCGCACGGGCTCCGGGCGCTCCTCGATCTCGGCGACCAGCAGCTCCAGCGCCCGGCGGCCGATCGCCTCGAACTCCTGATGGATGGTCGTGAGCGGCGGCCAGAAGGAGTCCGACTCGGCCATGTCGTCGAAGCCGACGACGCTCACCTCCTCCGGGACCCGGCGACCCGCCTCGTGCAGGGCGCGCAGCACGCCCAGAGCCATCTGGTCGTTCGCGGCGAAGACGGCGGTGATCTCGGGCCGGGAGGCGATCTCCTGGCCGTGCCGGTAGCCGGCGGCGGTCGACCAGTCCCCGCGGAACACCTCGGGCACCGGAGCGCCGGCCTCCTCCAGCGTCCGGCGCCAGGACTCCTCCCGGCGGCCGGCGGAGTACGAGTCCTCGGGGCCGGAGATGTGCCAGACGGTGGTGTGGCCGAGGTCCAGGAGGTGCCGCGTGGCCTGGCGCGCGCCTTCGGCCTGGTCCGTGTCGACCTGCGGGTAGTCGGGCCGCTCGGTGGAGTCGATGACGACCACGGACAGTCCGGGCGGCAGTTCCACGTCGGCCCGGTCGACGATGTGCGCCTCGATGACGACGATGATGCCGTCGACGGCCTGCTCCAGGAGGCGGCCGAGGGCGACGCTCACATCCTGCTGGGTGGGGCGCTCGACGGGGATGACCGTGATCGAGTAGCCGGCGGTCGCGGCTGAGACGGCTATCGCATCCAGGGTGCGCATGTTCCCGTAGGAGGAGAGGGTGAACATGACGACGCCGATGTTGCGGAACTGCCCGGAGCGCAGTGCGCGCGCCGCACGGTTGGGCCGGTAGCCGAGCAGCTGCATCGAGGTCAGGACGCGCTGCCGGGTGGAGTCCTCCACATTGGTGAGTCCGTTGGCGACACGCGACACCGTCTGCGTCGAGACGCCGGCGTGCTGGGCCACGTCGCCCAGCGACGGCCCGCGCTTGCGCCCTGCCGAACGGGCGGGCGGTATTTCGGCGATCGACTCTGCCATGGTCCCCACTATTCCCCTTACAACACGACCTTGCGTCATGTTGACGTCAACATGCTAGAGTAGCGCACGCGATGTTGACGTAAACATCGACCCGACACACATCAGGAAAGAGCATGACAACGACGTCCATCTCCCGGCTGACGCGCCGGACCCGCCGCGACTGGCGCGGCTGGGCCTTCGTCGCCCCCTTCATGATCGTCTTCGCGGCGATGATCATCGCACCCGTCGTGTATGCGCTCTACCTGAGCGTGTTCCGGCAGCAGCTCATCGGCGGCAACGAGTTCGTCGGCCTCGGGAACTACGTCGCCCTGCTCCAGGACGCGAAGTTCTGGGAGTCGCTCGGACGCGTCGCGCTGTTCCTCGTGGTCCAGGTGCCGATCATGCTCGCGCTCTCGCTGGTCGCCGCGCTCGCCCTCGACAGCGCCCGGCTGCACGGAGCCGGCTTCTTCCGCATCGCACTCTTCCTGCCCTACGCCGTGCCGGGAGTGGTCGCCGCCCTGATCTGGGGCTTCATCTACGGCGACCAGTTCGGCCTGACGGCGAGCGTCAACCACCTGCTCGGCACCGCGCTCGCTCCCCTGACCTCCCAGTGGGTCCTCGGCTCCATCGGCAACGTCGTCACCTGGGAGTTCATGGGCTACAACATGCTCATCTTCTATGCGTCGCTCCGCGTCATCCCGGGCGAGCTGTACGAAGCGGCGGAGATCGACGGAGCCGGCGCGTTCCGCACGGTGTTCAGCATCAAGCTCCCCGCCATCCGCGGCGCCCTGGTGATCGCCACGATCTTCTCGATCATCGGCAGCTTCCAGCTCTTCAACGAGCCGAACCTCCTCAAGCAGCTGGCGCCGAACGCGATCACGAGCTACTTCACCCCGAACATGTACGCCTACAACCTCTCGTTCGCCGGTCAGCAGTTCAACTACGCCGCGACGGTCGCGATCGTCATGGGCGTGGTCACGGCTGTCATCGCGTACGTCGTGCAACTGCGCGGCTCGAGGAAGGAGCTCCGCTGATGGCCGCCCTGACCGACACCACGAGCCGCCAGGCCGACACGGCTCCCGCACGCAAGGCTCCCTCACGGGCGGCCGCCCGCAACCGGGGCGGCGCCGCCGGTGGACGCCGGGCCCGGAAGTCGCCGGTCCTGACGATCGTGATGATCGTCCTGGTGCTCTACTCGCTCATCCCGCTGATCTGGCTGATCGTGAACGCCACGAAGAGCCAGCCGGACCTCTACTCGACCTTCGGGCTGTGGTTCGGCAAGGACTTCAACCTCTTCCAGAACATCGCCGACACCTTCACCTACCGCGACGGCATCTTCGTGCAGTGGCTCGGCAACACCCTCCTCTACGTGGTCGTCGGCGCCGGCGGGGCGACCCTCCTCGCCACCGTGGCCGGATACGGGATGGCGAAGTTCGACTTCCCCGGAAAGCGCGCCGTGTTCGCGGTCGTGCTCGGAGCGATCGCCGTCCCGGGGACAGCCCTGGCCGTCCCGACCTTCCTCCTCTTCAGCCAGGTCGGACTCACGAATACGCCCTGGGCCGTCATCCTGCCTTCGCTCATCAGCCCGTTCGGGTTCTACCTGATCTGGACCTACACGGTCGAGGCCGTGCCGACCGAGCTTCTGGAGGCGGCCCGGATGGACGGATCCGGCGAGTTCCGCACGTTCTTCACCATCTCGCTGCGCCTGCTCGCGCCCGGCATCGTCACCGTCGCACTATTCGCGATCGTCGCCACCTGGAACAACTACTTCCTGCCGCTCATCATGCTGAGCGATCCGACCCTGTACCCCCTCACGGTCGGCCTCAGCCAATGGAGCGCGCAGGCGACCGGGGTCGGCGCTCAGCCGATCTTCAACCTCGTGATCACCGGATCGCTCATCACGATCATCCCGATCGTGGCCGCGTTCCTGGTGCTCCAGCGCTACTGGCAGTCGGGTCTGGCCGCCGGAAGCGTCAAGCAGTAACCCGCAATCGCACTCCACAAAGAAGTGAAAGGAAGCTCATGAAGCGCATCTTCGCGTCCCGGCCCCTCCGCCGGATCGTCACGGCCGCGGTGGTCAGCGCCGTCGTCGGCGTCTCGCTCGCCGCCTGCTCGGGCGGCACCTCGTCGGGCGGCGGAAGCGCCTCCGACGTCGACGCAGCCCTCAAGCAGGGCGGGACCATCACGTACTGGTCGTGGACCCCGTCCGCGCAGGCCCAGGTCGCCGCGTTCGAGAAGCAGTACCCGAAGGTGAAGGTCAAGCTGGCGAACGTCGGCACCAACACCACCGAGTACACGAAGCTGCAGAACGCGATCAAGGCCGGATCCGGTGCCCCGGACGTCGCGCAGGTCGAGTACTACGCCATCCCGCAGTTCGCTCTCTCGGACTCGCTCGTCGACCTGACGAAGTACGGCTTCGACAAGCTGAAGAGCGACTACACGCCCGGCCCGTGGGGCTCGGTCAACGTCGGCGGCAAGCTGGTCGGCCTCCCCCAGGACTCCGGCCCCATGGCGATGTTCTACAACAAGACCGTCTTCGACAAGTACGGCCTGACCGTCCCGAAGACCTGGGACGAGTACGTCGCCGACGCGCAGAAGCTGCACGCCGCCGACCCGAACGCCTACATCACCAGCGACTCCGGCGACTCCGGCTTCACGACGTCGATGATCTGGCAGGCCGGCGGCCGGCCGTTCTCCGCGGACGGCACCAAGGTCTCGATCAACCTGCAGGACGACGGCACCAAGAAGTGGACGGCGACCTGGGACAAGCTGGTGCAGGGCAAGCTGCTCTCCACCGTCCCCGGCTGGAGCGATGACTGGTTCAAGGCGCTCGGCAACGGCTCCATCGCGACCCTGGTCACCGGCGCCTGGATGCCCGGCGTGCTCGAGTCGTCGGTGAAGGACGGCGCCGGACAGTGGCGCGTCGCGCCCATCCCGACCTACGACGGGACGCCGACCAACGCTGAGAACGGCGGCGGCGCCCAGGTGGTGCTGAAGCAGAGCAAGAACCAGGCTCTCGCGGCCGGCTTCCTCAAGTGGCTGAACAACGACCCGGCCAGCATCAAGGTCTTCCTGGCGTCGGGCGGATTCCCGTCCACCACCAAGGACCTGAACTCGTCCGACTTCCTGGCCACCGCCCCGTCGTACTTCGGCGGCCAGAAGATCAACGAGGTGCTCGTGGATGGCGCCAAGAACGTCTCCACCGGATGGCACTACCTGCCGTTCCAGGTCTACGCGAACAGCATCTACGGCGACACGGTCGGGCAGTCGTACAGCTCCAACACCAGCCTCAACCCGGGCCTCCAGGCCTGGCAGAAGGCACTCGTGACATACGGAAACCAGCAGGGCTTCACGGTCACCGGCAAGTAATCGGCACGTGGCCGGCCGCGCGTATCGTGGCCGGCCACGGCTTCCCCACCCTTCAGGAGAACCATGAACACCTTCGAGATCGCGGGAGACGACTTCCTCCTCGATGGAGAACCCCACCGCATCCTCTCGGGTGCCCTCCACTACTTCCGGGTGCATCCGGACGACTGGGCCGACCGCATCCACAAGGCGCGCCTGATGGGGCTCAACACGATCGAGACCTACGTCCCGTGGAACGCGCACGAACCGCAGGAAGGCGAGTGGCGTGCCGACGGCCCGCTCGACCTGGACCGCTTCCTGCGCGCGATCGCCGACGAGGGGATGCACGCGATCGTCCGCCCCGGACCCTACATCTGCGCCGAGTGGGACAACGGCGGACTGCCGGCGTGGCTGTTCACGGATCCCGAGGTCGGCATCCGTCGCTCCGAGCCGAAGTTCGTGGCGGCCCTGAAGCGCTACCTGCAGAACGTGCTCGACATCGTCCGGCCGCTGCAGATCACCGAGGGCGGCCCCGTGGTGCTCGTCCAGGTGGAGAACGAGTACGGAGCGTACGGCGACGACACGGAGTACCTGCAGCAGCTGGCGGACGCGATCCGCGACGCAGGCATCACGGTTCCCCTGATGACCGTGGACCAGCCGGAGGACGAGATGCTCGAGAACGGCTCGCTGCCCGGCGTGCTGAAGACCGCCTCCTTCGGCTCCCGCTCGCGCGAGCGTCTGGCGACCCTGCGTCGTCACCAGCCGACCGGTCCTCTCATGTGCTCCGAGTTCTGGGACGGCTGGTTCGACAGCTGGGGCGGCCACCATCACACGACGCCGGTTGCGGAATCCGCCGGCGAATTGGATGAGCTGCTCGCGCTGGGCGCATCCGTCAACGTCTACATGTTCCACGGCGGCACCAACTTCGGCTTCACGAACGGCGCCAACGACAAGGGCGTCTACCAACCGATCGTCACCAGCTACGACTACGACGCACCATTGGACGAGGCGGGCGAACCGACAGAGAAGTACTGGGCGTTCCGGGACGTCATCGCGAAGCACGCTCCCGTCCCCGAGCTCGAGGCCGTCGTCGCGGCAGCGGCCCCGTCGTTCACGGTGCCGTTCGACGTCGCGGTCCCGCTGTGGGCGGTGGCCGACCGGCTCGGCGACTGGGTGCACACGGACACGCTGCCCACGTTCGACCAGCTGGGCCACTACACCGGCTTCGGCCTCTACCGGACCGAGATCGACACGACGGAGCCGGCCGTGCTCGAGTTCGGCGAGGTCCGGGACCGCGCCTACGTGTCGGTCGGCACCAGCCGCCTCGGCGTGCTCGCCCGCGACCACCACGACTCCGCCATCGCGCTCTCCCCCAGCCGCGGCACCCTGACCGTGCTGGTCGAGGACCAGGGCCGCGTCGACTACGGCACCCGCATCGGCGAGCCGAAGGGGCTGGTCGGACCTGTGCAGCTCAACGGTGAGGAGCTGCGGCGCTGGAGCGTGCTCCCGCTGCAGCTCTCATCCATCGAGCCGGTGCGCGCCGCCCTCGACGCGGCAGGGGATGCTGCGCCCGAGCGACTCGCCGGGCCGGTCTTCGCCCGCGCGGTCTTCGAGCTGAAGGAGCCGGGAGCGCTGTTCCTCGACACGACCGGCTGGGGCAAGGGCATCGCCTGGATCAACGGCTTCAACCTGGGTCGGTACTGGACGCGCGGACCGCAGCAGACGCTCTACGTCCCGCGCGGTGTGGTCCGTGCCGGACGGAACGAGCTCATCGTGCTGGAGCTGGAGTCGGCTGCGGAGCCCATCGCCGCCTTCGTCCCCGAGCTCCGGCTCGGGCACACCGAGGTCTAGGCGCCGCGGCGGAAGCCGTCTCAGACGAGATACGTCGCGGCGCGCGCCTTCTCGATCGCGAGTGCGCTGATGCCCGTGATGGCCGCGTCGAAGCCGAGCCTGCTCGCGACCAGGCGCGGCGGGGAGGGGATGCGGCCGATGAGACGACGGCTGAGCTGGTCGACCGAGAGGGCGCTGTACTGGCCGAAGGCTCCTGCGAGGACGATGACGCTGGGGGCGATCACGACCGAGATCGCGGCGCAGACGAGCCCGATGAGGTCGAAGAATTCGTCGCGGGCCCGGCCGGCGAGCTCGTCGCCCGCCTCGACCGCGGCCATCATGCGCCGGAAGGCCGGGCCGATGCGCCGGTCGACGTGCGGGCCGTCGCGGTCCACCCACGCGGCCAGTTCGGCGGCGATCGCGTTCTCGGTGTCGCCGTGGTCCGTGAAGTAGCGCGAGAAGGAGGTCGTGGAGGTGAGCAGGTAGCCGACCTCGCCCGCTGCCGAGCGGAAACCGCGGTGGATGCGGCCCTCGCTGGCGATCCCGGCACCGATGCCGGTGCCGAGCACGAGGGCGATGGCGCTCTCCTCGCCTCGCGCCGCCCCGTGAAGGTATTCGCCGTAGACGGTCGCATTCGCGTCGTTCTCCGCGAGGACCGGGAGTCCGGTGCGCTCCTGCAGGATGTCGGCGACCGGCACATCCCGCCACTCCAGCTCGCTCGCCTTCGTCACGTGACCGTCGTCGGTGATGCCGGGCACAGCGATCCCGATGCCGGTCACCGGGGTGCGGACTCCGGGCACGCCCGAGACGAGGGTGTCGACGAGTTCGAGCAGGCCGTCGAGACGGGCGGCTCCCGGATCGGAGCCCTCGAAGCGGAAGGGGAGGTACTGCTCGTGCAGGACAGCGCCGGCGAGGTCGACGATCCGGCCGCGGGCGTTCGCCTCGGTAAGGTCCACGGCGAGAATGGCACGGCGGCTCGACACATAGCGCAGCAGGCCGGACGGCCGCCCGGGCGACGACCGGTCGAGCCCCGCGATCTCGAGCTCGCCTTCGTCGATGAGCGCTTGGGTGAGGCGTTCGACGGTGGCGGAGCCGAGGCCGGTGCGCTCGCGGATCTCGCGCCGCGAGATGGGCCCGGCTGCGAGCAGCAGGTCGAGGATCGCGGTTCGGTTGATCTCCGTCACGTCGCGCGTGGTTGCGGTTCTCGGGCCGTCCGATGCCCCCATGGCGTCCCCTTTAACATCGCGGTGAGTAAATCTTCCAGCGGCCCCGTGCGCCATCACGGCAGGGCCCGTCCGCTTCTCACCCTACCGGGTGCCTGCATTCTGTTGCCATATATCCATCGTAGTGATAGAAAAGTCTGCAACGGTTCGCGGAGCACGCTGACCGTCGGCCACTTCTCGAACGATTTGGACTCAACGATGAATCTCACTTCCCGCTTCAGAAGCATTTCCCGGCGTCGACGACTGCTCGCTGCGACGAGCATCATCGCAGCAGGCGCTCTCGCCCTCACCGGCTGTTCCGCCGGCGGCGGCTCCACCGGCGACGTCAAGAAGCTGACTCTCTGGCTCTCCTCCAGCGCTGCCCAGCAGAAGGGCTTCGACCAGCTCTCCGCCGACTACAAGAAGAAGACCGGCATCTCGGTCGACGTCGTCAACATCCCGTACTCCGGATACGCGGCGAAGCTCCACAATGCCGCCCAGGCCAACGCGCTGCCCGACATCGCGAACGTCCCGGCCCTCGATCCGATCTGGAAGAACAAGCTGATCGATCTCCGGTCGATCAGCGGCAAATCCTCGAACAACATCAACCAGAGCTACGTTGCGAAGGGCACCGGCGGGACGACCCTCGCGATCCCCTCCGATGTCACGTCCACCGGCCTCTTCATCAACAAGTCGCTCTGGGAGAAGGCGGGCGTCACGTTCCCGTCGTCCCCGGACAGCACGTGGACCTGGACGGAGTTCATCGCGGCGGCGGACAAGGTCCGCGAGTCGACCGGCGCGAAGTACTCGCTCGTGTACGACGCCTCCCCCTCCCGCCTGCGCGCCATGATCTACGAGATGGGCGGGAAGTACATGCAGCAGGGCTCCGACGGGAAGTTCTCCGCCGACAGCGCCACCGAGAAGGCCGTCGACTACTTCGTCGGCTTGAACGACGACAAGACGATGCCCAAGTCCGTGTGGACCAGCGGCGCCGACCCGTCGGCCCTGTTCCAGAGCGGCCAGGTCGCCGCCTACTGGTCCGGGGTATGGCAGGTCTCGGCGTTCGCCACCAGCATCACGTCCTTCGACTGGGCCAGCGTCCCCACTCCCGCACAGCCGGTGCAGGCCGCCGACGTGAATGCGGGCGGTCTCATGGTCGGCTTCGACAACAGCGACGCCGAGGGCACAGCGGCCAAGGCATTCCTCGACTGGATGTACGAACCCGCCCAATACACGAAGCTCGCAGAGACCAACGGCTACCTGCCCGTCGAGAAGGGTCTCGACATCACCTACGACTTCACGTCGAAAGCCGCTCTGGACGCCTTCGGCCTCTACAACAAGGAGCTCCAGGTCTACAAGCCCATCTCCGGCTACTTCCTCCAGGCTCAGGTGAAATGGGCACTCGAGGGCAAGTCCTTCACCACCGACCCGACCGTGACGGAGATCGGCAAGGCGATCAACGGTCAGCAGTCTTCAGCGGACGCGGTGAAGAACATCGTGGCCGGGTACGACAAGCAGGTCGGCAAGTAGGACGGGAGGGGAGGGACCCATGTCGGCTACAGGCACGGCCGCCGCGCGGCTGACCGGCGCACGCGAACTCGGAGCGCGACGGGCACGCGGACGGCTGAACCACTACCGCTTCGCACCGCTCGTCCTCATCCTGGTGAACGTCGTGCTCTTCGCGGCCTTCTTCGCCTGGCCCGCGGTGATCGGTCTCGTGTACTCGTTCACCGACTACACCGGCGTGGGTTCCTTCCACTTCATCGGACTCTCGAACTACGAACAGCTCTTCGGCGATTCCGCGTTCTATGCGGCCCTCGGCCGGACCGTGCTGTTCACCGTCGTGGTCGTGCCGACGAGTTTCGTGTTCTCGCTGCTTGCCGCGAACCTCATGGTCGACCGGTTCGCGAAGGGCAAGCCGGTCGCCCGCATCATCCTCTTCGTGCCGTGGCTGATCTCCCCGATCGTCTCCGGCGTGATCTGGCGGTGGCTGTTCGGCGAGAACTTCGGTCTCGTCAACTTCGTGATCGAGTCGCTCGGGGGCGGGGCCGTGCCCTGGCAGTCGAACGCCGATCTGTCGCTGATGGTCGTCGTGATCGCCGCGACGTGGGGAGGCACGGCGTTCTCGATGCTGCTCTTCATCGCCGCGATCAAGAACGTTCCCGTCTCGTACTACGAAGCGGCGGCGCTCGACGGCGCCGGCCCGTGGCGGCTGTTCCGCGACATCACGTTGCCGAGCATCGCCCCCACCTCGTTCATCGTGATCCTGCTGACCACGTTGAACGCGATGAAGGAGTACGCGCTCTTCCAGTCCCTCAACAATGGGGGTCCCGGCACCTCCAACAACCTGCTCGTGCAGTACATCTACCAGACCGGTTTCCAGCAGGGCCAGATCGGCTACGCCAGCGCCGCCAGCTTCGTGCTCATGATCCTCCTGATGGTCGTCGCGTTGATCCAGTTGACCGTCAACCGCCGGACGGAGCGCCGCCGATGACCGCGACAACCGCAGCCCGTGCCACACGCAAGCAGCCGTCGGCCCCCGGCACGCCCACACGCCCGCGCACGCGCACGGGGACCAGGCAGCTCGGCCGCACCATCCGTGCGACCACTCTCCTCTGGGTGCTCGCCCTCGCGTACGGCTTCCCCCTGCTCTGGTTCGTCCTCAGCTCGTTCAAACCCGCCGGCGACCTGTTCTCGTTCCCACTCTCGCTGCTGCCGAAGTCCTGGACCGTCCAGGGCTACATCGACGCCTGGAGCAGCTTCAACTTCTACCAGTTCTTCGCCAACACCTTCCTGGTCGCGATCGTGACCACGATCCTCACGGTCGTGGCGAGCTGCTGCACCGGCTATGCGCTCGCCAAGTACGACAACCGCTGGCTCAAGGTGCTGTTCATCGGGATCCTGGCGACCACCATGCTGCCGACCGAGGTGATGCTGGCGCCGACGTTCCTGGTGGTCCGCGACCTCGGGATGTACAACTCGCTCGCCGGCATCATCGTGCCGTCGATCCTGACGGCCACGGGCGTGCTGATGTTCCGCGCGTTCTTCCTCACCGTCCCGGACGAGCTGGTGGAGGCGGCGCGCATCGACGGCGCGCGCGAGCTCGCGATCTTCTTCCGGATCATGGTGCCGATCTCGCGGCCGATCATGCTGACGCTCGCGATCTTCTCGTTCCAGTGGCGCTGGAACGACTACATCTGGCCGCTGCTCGTGCTCAACGACCCCACGAAGTTCACGCTGCAGATCGGCATCCAGAGCATCGTCGGCGCGCAGAACATCAACTGGTCGGTGCTGCTCGGCGCGTCCGTGATCTCGATCATCCCGCTCGTCCTGCTCTA
>JBQCCO010000196.1:0-4291 GCA_051962155.1 Leifsonia sp.
ACGGCGCCGACCTGCTCGGCGGCATCGACAGTTTCCGAACGATCCGCGGATCCGGAATCGGACTCGTCTCGCAAGAGCCGATGGTCGCGCTCGACCCCTCCTTTACCATCGGACACCAGCTCGGCGAAGTCCTGCTGACCAACGGGCATGGCAATCGGCGCTCCGTCCGGGCGCTCGTTCTCCAATCGCTATCCGACGTCCGACTCCCGGATCCAGCCGCCGTAGCGGATCGGTACCCGTTCCAGCTATCCGGCGGAATGGCCCAGCGCGTCGGGATCGCGATGGCCCTGGCAGGCGAGCCGAAGCTGCTTATCGCCGATGAGCCCACCACCGCACTCGACGTCACCGTACAAGCTGAGATTCTCGACTTGCTGCGACTGCTCCGCGACGAGCGCGGCATGGCGGTGATCCTCGTCACTCACAATCTCGGAGTCGTCGCCGACTTCTGCGAACGCGTAATCGTGATGCAGAACTCGCGTCTGATCGAACAGGCACCCGTCCACGAGATCTTCGAGCACCCCACCCAGGAATACACGCGCGCACTGCTCGCGGCGACGCCGAGCCTTATCGATCTGCCTATGGCCCGCAATGCGCTCACCACCCACGAAGAGGAGGCGCTCGATGCCTGAGCCGATCTTGTCGCTGCGCAACGTATCGGTGCAGTACCCGAGCCGGTCAGGCGCCCGGATACCCGTCCGCCGCTCGCGGGCGTTCACCGCGGTCGACGATGTTTCCTTCGACATCAGTTCCGGCGAAACTGTCGCACTCGTCGGCGAGTCGGGTTCGGGCAAATCGAGCGTCGGAAACGCGGTACTCGGATTGGCGCCGGTTCACAGCGGAACCGTTCACTTCGAAGGCCGAGACATTACTCGCCTGCGGGGACGTGACCGCCGAAACCTTGCGGATCGACTTCAGGTCGTCTTCCAAAATCCGTACGGCTCCCTCAACCCGTCGCTCCGCATCGGCCAGATACTCACCGAGCCGCTGCGCACGAGTGGAATGAGCAAGGAGCGAAGCGACGAGGTCATCGAAGGACTCCTCGCTGCAGTCGGCCTCCCTTCCGACGCCCGCGACCGCTACCCCGAGGCCTTCTCGGGTGGCCAGCGGCAGCGCATCGCCGTTGCCCGCGCGCTCGCCCGCCGCCCTCGACTAATCGTCTGTGACGAGCCGACGAGCGCGCTTGACGTGTCGACACAGAGCACCGTCCTTGAAATGCTCAAGGCGCTCCAGGTCGAGACCCAGGTCGCCTACCTCTTTATCACGCACGACCTCGCCGTGGTTCGACACTTTGCTGACCGGGTACTGGTTCTGCGCAAAGGGAACGTCGTGGAGCAGGGGTCTTCCAAAGACGTCTGCGAGCACCCCGCCGAGGAGTATACAAAGGCGCTGGTCGCCGCCGCTCCCGTGCCCGATCCGATCATCCAGGCCGCCCGTCGCGAACAGCGGCGAGGCCTGCTTTCCGCGATCCACGCGGTCCAATGATCCGGCCCGATCACCGCAATACAACATTCAGAACGGACATCACAATGCAGCCTTGGTGGACAACCGCAACGGCCTACCACATCTATCCCCGCAGCTTCCAGGACACAAACGGCGACGGCGTAGGTGACATCGCGGGCATTATTTCGCGCCTCGACTATCTCCAGGATCTCGGCGTTGACCTCATTATGCTCGGGCCGGTCTATCCTTCCCCTGACGACGACAACGGGTACGACGTTGCCGATTTCTGCCAGATCGATCCGAAGTACGGGACTCTCGATCAGTGGCGTGAGTTGGCGCGCCAGGTGCACGCGCGCGGCATGCGAATCATGATGGATCTGGTGCTCAATCACACCTCTGACGAGCACGAGTGGTTCCGCCAGTCGCGTTCCAACGCCAATGATGAGTATCGCGACTTCTATTGGTGGCGTCCGGCCGGCGTCGGCGACGCTCTCCCCAATAACTGGAAGTCGGTCTTCAGCGGGTCGGTGTGGGAATATGACGACAGCAGCGAAGAGCACTTCTTGCACCTGTACAGCCGACGCCAGCCCGATCTGAATTGGGAGAACCCTCAGGTTCGAGCGCGGGTTGCGGAAATCCTGCAGTTCTGGGTGGACGAGGGCGTCGATGCGTTCCGACTGGACAGCATCACGACCATTTCCAAGCCCGCGGGGCTGCCGGACGCGCCGATTGTCGAGGCCGGTGAACTTCAGCCAGCCCATGAACTCATCTTCAACGGGCCGAAGCTGCTGCCCTACCTGCGCGAGCTTCGTCAGTCGATCAAAACGGACAAAGACATCCTGTTTGTCGCAGAAGGTCCCGGTGTCGGCGTAGAGCAGGCTGTGGAGTTCCTGCAAGGACCAGACAATCCTGTCGACCTCGTCCTGCAGTGGGAGCACATTGACGCCGACCCGGGTAGTGGCGGCAAGTGGGGTGCGGAGTGGTGGACCCCCTCCCACTTCGCGAACACTATGACTCGCTGGCAGGAGGGGCTTGCCGGCGTGGGCTGGAACACTCTCTACCTCAGCAATCACGATCAAGCTCGCCAGGTATCCCGGTTTGGCGACGACGGCTTGTATTGGGCGAAGTCGGCGACGATGCTCGCAACCGCCACATACCTCCTGCAGGGCACGCCTTTTATCTACCAGGGCGAGGAGATCGGCATGACGAACGTTGATTACACCCGCCTGACGGACTTTAAGGACATTGAGTCAATCAATTACACGCGTGATCTGCAGGAGCGAGGGGTTCCTGACGATGAGATTCTGCGGCTGTTGCGCCGGAAGAGCCGCGACAATGGGCGTTCACCGATGCAGTGGACGTCGGCTGCAAACGGCGGCTTTAGCTCGGCAACGCCATGGATGCCTGCGAACGGCAATCACGTCAACATCAATGCCGAGTCGCAGACGAACGACCCCGACTCGATTCTTGCGTACTACCGCCGGTTGCTCGCTCTGCGTCGAGCGGAGGAAGTCATTCGGGATGGGGATTATGCGTTGGTCGCTGCGGACGAGCATGTCTACGCCTACAGTCGCCGGCTTGGCTCGGTCCAGCTGCATGTCGTAGCGAACTTCAGTGGACGTCCGCAGGTTTTCGATCCCAGCGCGATGACAGATTTCTCCACGGGCCGAGCCCTGATCGGCAACTACGGGAACAGCGATTGGGCGAAGGGGGTTCTTCAGCCCTACGAGGCCGTCGGGGTGCTCGTCGAGGCTGCGGAGTGAAGGGTAACGCGATCAACGCTGTTGTCGCCCGCGGCGATGGGACTGCTGCATTCGTCGCGCGGCGGCGTGAGGACGTCTTAGACGGACAGGTTCGAGTCTCGACTCGTTTCATTGGGGTATGCCACTCGGATGTCGAGACGGTCCGAGCGGCTGCCGGGAATTCGGAGGACCTCGGTCATGAGGTCTCGGGCATCGTCGTGGAGAGCCGTGTGGAGGCTATCCCTGTGGGGTCGCGTGTCGCCGCCTTGGTGCAAAACGGCTACTCTCGCGAGTTTGTCACTGACGCCGATCGGGTTGTTGTTCTCGACGATGGCTGCTCCCTACTTGATGGTTCCCTGAGCGAGCCCCTTGCGTGCGTGATCGGCGGGCTGGAACAGCTCGACTGGCGGCTCGTGAATTCGCCGCTCATCGTAGGTGCTGGGTTCATGGGCCTGCTGGCGACTCGCTTTCTCGCGGTGCAGGGGCACAACGTCACCGTTGTCGAGCCACGCGACGACGCCCGTCGCCGTGCGCTGGAGGTCGGAGCGACGGCAGCGTACGCGCCGCAGGACCCGGCCGTCACCGAACTATCACGGCGACAGGTCGTTATTGAGGCCACTGGAGTGCAGGCCGGTCTCGACCTGGCTGCCTCCCTTGTAGGCGTCGACGGGACGCTGGGAGTCCTGGCGTATCACCAGTCCGGAAATGGTATGCGAACGATGGATATGCAGGCTCTGAACTATCGGGGTGCCCGGGTACTGAATCTGCACAATCGCGACGTTCAACGAACTGTTGGCTGGATGCGCCGAGCTCAGCGTTGCAGCTCGCTCGGAATTATTCGGCCGTCGGACCTGGTTACCGCGCGGCTTCCATTTGAATCGGTTGCCGATGTTCTTGAGGCGACAGTCTCGACCGGTGGCGTCAAGGCGGTTATCGATCTCGAGGGCTGAAGGGTCTTCGAATGGCAAATACATAAATTGAAAGGACCAAACCTCATGAAGCTTGGATTGTATGACAACGCGTTTGCGGGTGTTCCGTTGGACATCATGTTGGATCGGGCCGTTGAGCTCGGCCTGGACATGCTCGAGATCGGGACTGGGAATTATCCC
>JBQCCO010000197.1:0-50854 GCA_051962155.1 Leifsonia sp.
GGGGGGGGCGGCGCCCTGTGCCCCCCCCCCCCCCCGGGCACACCCCCCGCGGGGGGGGGCCCCCCCCCGCCGGGGGGGCCCCCCGGCGGGAGGGAGAGGACATGACCACGAATCTGCTGACCCCGGCCCCGCCCCGCGATGAAGCGGTCCCGGCGCCGCCCGCCCCGAAGCGCAGGCACCACCGCCCCCTCGGCGCGCGTGTGGAGCCCTACCTCCTGATCAGCCCGACGGTGCTGCTGATCGTCGGCCTGATGGTCGTCCCGATCGTGATCGTCCTCGGCTACTCGCTGATGGACAACACGATCACGAACCCGTCGCCGAAGTTCGTCGGCCTCGGCAACTACCTCACCGTCCTCAGCTCCCCGGCGTTCTGGGGCGCTGCGGGCAACACCCTGGTCTTCACCGTCGTGAGCGTCGCCGCCCACATGGTGATCGGCGTCCTGTTCGCCCTGATGCTCAACTCGAAGACCATGGCGAAGGTGCCGCGGGCGATCTTCCGCGCGATCTACATCCTCCCGTGGATCTTCACCGCATCCGTCGTCGCCGTGCTGTGGCGGCTGCTCCTCGACCCGAGCGGCGTCATCAACTACCTGCTGGAGAGCCTGGGCGTCATCCACGAGTCCGTGCCGTGGCTGGGGCTGCCGCAGACGGCGCTCATCGCCGTGACGGCGATCAACATCTGGTCCGGCTACCCGTTCTTCATGATCAGCCTGCTGGCAGGCCTCCAGGGCATCCCCTCCGACCTGTACGAGGCGGCGCGCGTGGACGGCGCCGGGCCGCTCCGGCAGTTCGTCAGCGTCACCCTGCCGGGACTCAAGCCCATCCTCTACAGCATGGCGTTGCTCGACCTGCTCTGGACCACGCAGCAGTTCACCCTGATCTGGGCGACGACCGGCGGCGGCCCGCTCGGCGCGACCGAGATGCTCAGCACGTACACGTACAAGCTGGCGTTCAACAGCTACCAGTTCTCGCTCGCTTCGACGAGTGCGGTGCTGGTGCTCGCCGCCTCCCTCATCGTCGCCATCTTCTACGTCCGCCGCCAGAGGAAGGAGGAGCGCTGATGAGCCTGCTCGCCTCGCGTTCCGCCCGCCGTCGCGTCTCGGCACGCATCGGCCTGTACGCCGCTCTCACCGCCGGCGCGCTGTTCGCCGGATTCCCCGTGCTCTGGATGCTGTCGAGCTCGTTCAAGTCGAACGCCAACATTTTCGCCTACCCGCCGAAGCTGTTCGACGGCTCGTTCTCGTTCGCGCCGTACCTCGCGGTCCTCAGCAACCCGGTGGAGATCGGCTACTTCGTCAACAGCTACATCGTCGCGCTGTCGGTCACGCTCGTGACGCTGGTCGTCGCCGTGCTGACCGGCTACGTCTTCAGCCGCTTCGAGTTCCCGCTGAAGCGCATCCTGAACGTCGTCATCATCGGGGTCCAGGCGGTGCCGCCGATCACCCTGCTGATCCCGTTCTTCGGGATCATGGTCGGCCTCGGCCTCTACAACACCTACCAGGGCCTGATCATCACCTATGTCGTGTTCACCCTGCCCTACGCGGTGATCATGATGACCGCGTACTTCAACAGCCTGCCGCGCGAGCTGGACGAGGCCGCGAAGGTGGATGGGGCGAGCTCCCGGTCGATCCTGTGGCGCATCCTCGTGCCGGTGTCCGTGCCGGGGATGGTGTCCGTCGGCCTCTACACCTTCATGATCTCGTGGAACGAATACCTCTTCGCCCTGACCCTCACCCAGACCGACGACCGCCGGACGGTGCCCGTCGGCATCCAACTGCTGATGGGGCAGAACAACTACCTGTGGAACGAGGTCATGGCGATGAGCATCCTGGGCTCGATCCCGGTGCTCGTCCTCTTCCTCATCTTCCAGCGCTACTTCATCGGCGGCCTCGCGGCCGGCGCCGTGAAGTCCTGACGCCGATAAGCCCTGAACCGAACCAACAGAATCAAGGAGAACCAACGTGTTGATCGATGGAAAAGACCTGCTCGCCGTGGCCGACGCCCACAACTTCGCGGTCCCCGCGTTCAATGTGAGCGACTACGCGATGAGAAACGGCCTCTTCGAGGTCTGCGAGCGGAAGGGCGCGCCCTGGATCCTCGCGATCCACCCCGACGAGGTCGCGCACATCGGCCAGGATGTGATCGTGGCCCTCCGCGAACGCGCTCACCGCTCGTCGGTGCCGGTCGCCATCCACTGGGATCACGGCGGGGCCTACGACGAGATCCTCACGGCGATCAGGATCGGCTTCACCTCGGTCATGATCGACGGCTCGATGCTCCCGTTCGAGGAGAATGTGGCACTCACCCGCCGGGTCGTGGAGGCCGCGCACGCGGTCGGCCTGTCGGTCGAGGGCGAGCTCGGCACGATCGGGAAGACCGACGACCAGGCCGAGGCCGGCACGGACGACATCATCTACACGGAGCCCGCGCAGGCGGCCGAGTTCGTCGAGCGCACGGGCGTGGACAGCCTCGCGGTGGCGATCGGGACGCGGCACGGCATCTATCCGGCGACGCTGAAGCCGGAGCTCCGGCTCGACCTCCTCACTGAGATCAAGCGGGTCGTCGGCATCCCGCTGGTGCTGCACGGCGGTTCGAACAACCCGGACTCGGAGATCGCGCAGGCGGTGACGCTCGGCATCAACAAGATCAACATCTCCAGCGACATCAAGGTCGCCTACTTCGACGAGATGCGGGCGGTGCTCGCGGATCGCGACCTGCGCGAGCCGAACCTGATCGAGCCGCCGGCGGTCCTCGCGATGCAGAAGGTCGCGGCCGAGAAGATCGATCTGTTCGGCGCTGCCGGGAAGGCCCACTTGTACGCGGACGGCCTGGCCGACGCGACGCTCGCCGAGCGCGAGCAGGGCGTGCTGGTCGGCTGATGGCGGGGGATGCGGTTCTCGGGCTCGGGGGCACGATCGACTTCGAGCTGCACTGGGATGCCGGCGCGCTCGAGTCGGCGGCGTCCGAGCTCGGGATCGTCTCCCTTCCCGCGTCGCCGCCGCCGGCGATCGACTCGGAGCGGGCGCTCGTGCTCTCCGTGCTCCACCATCTCGCGGCCGGGACCGGTGGCGAGCACTTCGTGGACTCGGCGGAGGTCATCGAGGCCTTCGCCGGACGCTTCGGCTACCGCACGACGCTCGGCGGAACGCCGGTCCGCGCGGCGCTGGCGATGAGCGCGCTGGGAATCGGGAGCACCGTCCATCTCGTCTCGATCGACGACGATGTGCGGCGGCTCCTCCCGGCGGACGTCGACTACCTCTGCAGCGCGGACCACGACTCCACCGACCCGCACCTCATCGTGCAGTTCCCGGCGGGGGCACGGATCCGGTTGGCCGAGGAGGAGATCGTCGCGCCCGCGGCCAACCGGCTGATCTATCCGTGCGACATCCCGAATGCGGTGCTCGTGCTCAGCGACCGGCTGCCCGAGGCGCTCGCTTCGGCCCGGGTCTTCCTGATCTCCGGCCTCAACTCGATCCAGGAGCGCGACATCCTGGATGCGCGGCTGGCCGAGCTGCGGTCGGCCGTGCGTGCGCTTCCGGCGGGAGCGGTGGTCCTGTACGAGGACGGCGGATACCACGTGCCCGCGTTCGCGACCGAGGTGCACGCTGCTCTCGCGCCGGTGCTGGAGGTGTTCAGCCTCAACGAGGACGAGCTGATGACGGCGGTGGGCCGGCCGGTGGACCTGCTCGACGTGGATGCGGTGGATGCGGCCGTGCGGGAGCTGGCTCTCCGGCTGGGCGTGCCCGCGATCATCCTGCACACCCGTCTGTACGCGCTGGCCTTCGGCGAGGACGCGGAGCGGCTGCGCGCCGTCGTCGAGGGAGGGGTCGCCGTCTCTGGTGCGCGCTATGCGCTCGGCGACGGCATCACGAGGGCGGAGGTCGAACGGCTCGCCGAGACCGGCCGGCGCAACTCCCACGGCGTCGCGATGGCTCGCGCGCTCCCGGCGCGCGGTCCCTTCGTGGTGGTCCCCGCGCTCGACCTCGGCGACGTCGCGTCGCCCACCACGATCGGGCTGGGCGACTCCTTCGTCGGGGGAGCGATCGCAGCCCTGGTGCGCGTCCCGGTCTGACCTCCGGCCGGGGGCCGGGGCCTGGTGCCCGCGCTCCCTGTATCCCCGTGCGGACGTCGTCAGGGAGCGCGGACACGGGGTCCCGGCCGTTCGTGCGTCGACGAGGTAACGACTTGGCAACTGGGTCTTGCGCTTCATTTGTTCGTAAGCTTTACTAACAAACATGACAACGATCGAGGTGCAGGGAAGCGCCGGAGGGCTGGCCCCCGGCCGCGCTCTGCGGCCCCGCGCCAAAGTGCTCCCGGAGCACGCGCGCAGCCACAATCGGTCGCTCGTCCTCCAGACGCTCTACCGGTCGGGTCGGCGCAGCCGGGCCGACCTCGCGCGCGAGACGGGACTGACCCGCGTGACCGTGTCCGACCTGGTGGCCGAGCTGCTCGCCGAAGGACTCGTGATCGAGCTCGGTCAGCGCGAGTCGGTCCGGCCGGGCAAACCGGCGGTGCTCCTCGACATCGACCGGACGGCGCACCAGATCGTCGGCGTCGACCTCAGCGACCACGACCGCTTCCGCGGAGTGGTCATGGACCTGGACGGCCGCATCCTCGCCCGCGCCGAGGAACTGCTCGCCGACGGCTCGGCTGCCGCGGCGACCGGCGAGGACGCCACCACCAAGGTGGAGGCTCTCGTCGACCGCCTCGTCGCCGCTGCGACCGCTCCCATCCTGGGCATCGGCATCGGGTCGCCCGGTGTCGTCGACCTGAGCGGCACCATCCTCACGGCTCCGAACCTGGGCTGGGAGGCCGTCCCGTTGCAGTGGAGGCTGGCCGCTCGCACCGGGCTTCCGGTCCTCGTCGCGAACGACGCCAACGCCGCGGCGCTCGCCGAGCACACCTACGGCGGCGCGGCAGGCGACATGATGCTGATCCGCGTCGGGCACGGCATCGGTGCCGGGCTGCTCGTCGCCGGCGCGCTCGTCTACGGCAGCCATTTCGCCGCAGGAGAGATCGGGCAGGTCATGGTCGGCACCGACCGGGGGCTCGAGACGACGTACGACCGGGATCAGGTGCTCGAGCACTGGCTCAGCGTCCCGCAGCTGCAGCGCGGTATCCGCGATGCCGAGGCTGCCGGGGCCGACGCGACGCCCCTCCTGCGCGAGGCCGGCCAGCGCCTCGGAATCGCGCTCGCGCCGGTCGTCGGCGCCCTCAACCTGTCGGAGATCGTGCTCAGCGGCCCGACCGAACTTCTCGACGGTCCCCTCGCCGAAGCGACCGTCCACACGCTCCGGAACCGGACGATGGCGCAGAACCACGCCGACCTGTCCCTCCGGATGACCACGCAGGGGCAGGACATCGTCCTCCGCGGCGCGGCCGTACTCGTCCTCTCCGGACGACTCGGGGTCTCATGACACAGCTTCACCCGAAGACGACCCCTGCACCGACGGTGTGAGCAAGCGCCACACTGACACTCACGAAAGGACAGTGCAATGAAGAGAAAGCTCGTCGGCCTCGCCGCTGTGGCTACGGCTTCCGCTCTCGTGCTCGCCGGATGCGCCTCGGGCGGATCCACCGGAGCCAGCACCGACGGCAAGGGCAAGACGGTCACGCTGTGGCTGGTCGGCTCCGACACCCCGGATGCGCTGCGGAGCTACCTGAAGACCGAGTTCCACAAGGAGACCGGGGCGACCCTCAAGATCGAGCAGCAGGACTGGGGCGACATCGTCACCAAGCTCACCACCGCCCTGCCCGACGCGAACAACACGCCGGACGTGACGGAGATGGGCAACACCCAGTCGCCGACCTTCACCAACGTGGGGGCGTTCCTCGACATCTCGGACATGTACAAGGAGCTCGGCGGAAGCGACCTGCTCCCGTCGTTCGTCGAGGCGGGGAAGGTGGACGGCAAGAACTACACGCTGCCCTACTACTTCGGCTCGCGGTACATGTTCTACCGCAAGGACGTCTACCAGGCGGCCGGAGTCAGCGTCCCGACCACGCTCGACCAGTTCAACACCGACGTCGCGCAGATCACGGCCAAGAACCCGAAGGGCATCGCCAACTTCTCCGGCTTCTTCCTCGGTGGCCAGGATTGGCGTGACGGCATCTCCTGGATCTTCGCGAACGGCGGCGACATCGCCAAGAAGCAGGGCGGAAAGTGGGTCGCGACCCTCGAGTCCGACAACTCGCTGAAGGGATTGCAGCAGCTCCAGGACCTGTACAAGAACGCATCCAAGGCGCCGAACGACGCCAAGGACTCGAACCAGTACATCTACCTGAACGACACCGACCAGACGCTGGACGCCAGCGGCAACAAGACCGGTGACACCTCCCTCGCTGCCGCCACCATCATGGCTCCGGGATGGGCGCACTGGTCGATCGGCGACCTCGGGAAGGGCACGGACGGCAAGCCGACCCGCACCTGGAACGACGCCACGTTCGGCACGTTCGTCCTCCCCGGCAACGACGGCAAGCCCGCTCCGGTGTTCGCGGGCGGCTCCAACATCGGCATCTCCGCGAAGACGAAGGAGCCGGGCCTGTCGAAGACCCTGCTGAAGATCATCTTCTCGAAGCAGTACCAGGAGCTGCTCGGCAAGAACGGCCTGGGACCCGCGAACGCGAAGTACACGTCGTCGCTCGGGAACGACCAGTTCGCGAAGGCCCTGATCGAGTCGGCGTCGAACTCCAAGCTGACCCCGGCCGCTCCCGGCTGGGCTTCGGTCGAGGCGGGGAACGTGATGGAGGAGTTCTTCTCCAAGATCCGCGACGCGGGCGACCTGAAGGCGCTGGCACAGGAGTACGACAAGAAGATCGACGCTCTGCTCAACGTCAAGAGCTGACCGTCGCCGAACTGTGGGACGCAACACGCCGTTGCGGTACGTGCCGGAACGGCGTGTTGCGTCCCCTCGATCACCACCAGGAAGGAGGGCGACCGTGACCGCCGCCGAGGACACCCGGGTCGCGATCCCGCGCCCGCCGACGCCCACGCCCGCGCCGATGCGGACGCCGGACGGGCCGCGCCGCCGCCGGACCCCCCTCACGCCGTACACGCTGCTGCTCCCGGCCATCCTCATCCTGCTTCTCGCGCTCGGCTATCCGCTCGTGTGGCAGCTGGTCACCTCGCTGCAGCACTTCGGGCTGGCCCAGCAGTTCGGCAAGCCGGCCGACTTCGTCTGGTTCGAGAACTACGTCACCCTCTTCACCGACCCCTACACCTGGGTCGTCGTCGGGCGCTCGATCGCGTTCTGCCTGGTGACGGCCGCCGTCACGGTCGTGATCGGGATCGGGATGGCGCTGCTGATGAACGCGGTCCACAAGGCCATCCGGATCATCCTGCAGATCGCCCTGCTGCTCGCCTGGGCGATGCCCGTGGTCGCGGCGATGACCGTCTGGAACTGGCTGTTCGACTGGCGCCGCGGCGTCGTCAACTACCTCCTCACCGCCGGGGGCCTCGACTTCCAGGACCACAACTGGCTGCAGAATCCGCTCTCCTTCTTCTTCGTCGCGATGGTGATCGTCACGTGGATGAGCGTCCCGTTCGTGGCCTTCTCCGTCTACGCCGGGCTGACCCAGGTCTCGTCCGAGGTCGTCGAGGCGGCGCAGATGGACGGCGCCCGGGGGTGGCAGCGGCTGCGCTACATCATCCTGCCGATCATCCGGCCCGTGCTCGGGATCGTGCTGCTCCTGCAGATCATCTGGGACCTGCGCGTCTTCGCCCAGATCAAGCTGCTGCAGGACAAGGGGTCCATCGCCAGCGAGACGAACCTGCTCGGCACCTACATCTACCAGCTCGGCGTCGGCTCGAGCGATTTCGCGATGGCCAGCGCCGTCAGCGTCTTCGTGCTCCTGCTCACCGTCGCACTCAGCTGGTTCTACGTACGCCACCTGCTCAAGGAGGACGAATCGTGACCGTCGCCACTTCGACCCGGATGCCCGCTGTGGCCGGCCGCCGCCGGCCCCGGTCGCGCCGCCGCATCCGCACCTCCCGGATCCTGCTGGGTGCGCTCGGCATCGCGCTCGCCCTGATCTGGGTGTTCCCGGTCTACTGGATGATGAACTCGGCACTGCTGCCGAACGTGATCCTGCAGAACACCACGCCGACCTGGCTGCCGTTCGGCGGCTCCTGGGACAACGTCATCGCGGTCGTCCAGGGCGGCACGTTCTTCCCGGCGCTCGGGATGAGCGTCGCGGTCGCCCTCATCACGGTCGTGTGCTGTCTCGCGTTCGCCTTCCTCGCCGCCCTCGCGATCAGCAGGTTCCGGTTCCGCGGACGCCGGGCGTTTGTGCTCGCCGTGCTGCTCATCCAGATGCTCCCTGCCGAGGGTCTGTTCATCGCGCAGTACAAGCTGATGGGGACGCTGGGCCTGCTCAACACGGTCGTCGGGGTCAGCATCCTCTACATCGCCGCCGTCGTCCCCTTCACGATCTGGATGCTGCGAGGTTTCGTCGCCGGCATCCCGGTCGACCTGGAGGAGGCGGCGATGGTGGATGGGCTCAGCCGCACGCAGGCGTTCCTGCGCATCACGTTCCCGCTGCTCGCGCCGGGACTCGTCGCCTCCGGGGTGTACGCCTTCCTGCAGGCATGGAACGAGTTCACGGTCGCCCTCGTCATCCTGCCGCAGTCGAGCAGTGCGACGCTCCCGCTCTGGCTGCGCGGCTTCGTGCAGCAGTCGGCGTCGCGGGCGACCGACTGGGGCCAGGTCATGGCCGCGTCCACCCTCGTCGCCGTGCCCGTCATCGTGTTCTTCCTCATCGTCCAGGGACGGATGACGAGCGGCCTGGTCAGCGGGGCGGTGAAGGGATGAGCCGCGAATCGATGGCGCTCGCCGAACTGAGCGGGACCGAACTGCGCCGAAGCATCGCCGCGACCCTGCTGCCGGGATTCCTCGGGACGACCCTCCCGGACTGGCTCGCGGAGCGGCTGCGCGGCGGCCTCGGCGGGGTGTGCCTGTTCGGGCAGAACATCGTGTCGGCGGGGCAGCTGCGCCGGCTCACGGACGCGATCTACGCCGCCAATCCGGATGCTGTCGTCGCGATCGACGAGGAGGGCGGCGACGTCACCCGGCTCTACTACGGAAGCGGCTCGCCCTACCCGGGCAACGCCATCCTGGGCCGGCTCGGCGCCACCGCGTACACGGAGCAGGTCGCCCGGCGGGTGGGGGAGGAACTGCGCCGGGCCGGCGTGAACCTCGACTTCGCGCCCGACATCGACATCAACTCCAACCCGGACAACCCCGTGATCGGCGTGCGCAGCTTCGGCTCGTCGCCGTCGGTCGTCGCCGAGCACGGGGCGGCCTGGACGCGCGGGCTGCAGGCGGCGGGCGTCGCGGTCGCGGCCAAGCACTTCCCGGGACACGGCGACACGGCCACCGACTCGCACCTGGCGCTGCCGGTCGTCGATCTGACTGCGCAGCAACTCCGCGAGCGCGAGCTGGTGCCGTTCCGGGCGGTCATCGACGCCGGTGCCCGCGCGGTGATGACCTCGCACATCCTGCTGCCCCAGCTCGACGCCGCCCTTCCCGCGACGCTCAGCCCAGCGATCGTCGAGGGGATGCTGCGCGGCGAGCTCGGCTTCGACGGCGTCGTCGTCAGCGACGCGCTCGACATGGAGGGTGCGAGCGGCGGCGGTCGCGGCATCCCGGAGGCGGCGGTCCTGGCGCTCGCCGCCGGCTGCGATCTGCTGTGCCTCGGCACCGAGAACACGGACGACGAACTGGCCGCCATCGAGGAGGCCGTCGCCGCGGCCGTCTCCTCCGGCCGCCTCGCCCCCTCCCGTCTCGCCGAGGCCTCCGCCCGCGTCCTCTCCCTCGCCCGCACCGCACCCCCCACCATCGAGTCCGCACAGACTGACGGCTCGCACGGCGTGTCGCGTGCAATCTCTGCGGACTCGACGGTGGGGCGGGAGGCGGAACTGGTGAGGAGCGCGTTCGAGGTGAGTGCGCGGGCGGAGGCGTGGCTGGCGGACTATCGCGGCGGGCGGTACTCCGTCGTCCGGATCGAGACGGTCGCCAACCTCGCGGTGGGGACGGCGCCGTGGGGGCCGTTCTCGGCGGTCGATGCCGAGCCGGATGCTGCCTGGGCGAAAGGCTTCGCGGCGAATCCGGCGGTGGTGTTCACCGAGAACGACCATCCCGACCTCGTCCTCGCCGCCCAGTCGCCGGTGCTCGTCATCGGCAAGGACAACCACCGGCATGCGTTCGCCCGGGCGGCGATCGACCGGCTGCGCGCCGAGCGCGAGCGGGTCCTGGTCGTCGACATGGGCTGGCCCGGCGACGATCGTGCCTACGCCGACATCGCGACGTTCGGTGCATCCCGCCTGGTCGGACGGGCGCTCCTCGAACACCTCGGCCCTCGGTCGTGAGGCTCGGGGTCGACCGGGCGGCTGCCGGAGCCGACGCTAGGCTGGCACGGGACATCGTCGCCGTGGTGCGCGTCCCGGTGCTCGTAACGGGCCCCGGCACGTCCGCGCGACCCGGGCGGGAGGGAACTGATGGCTGAGATCGTCGTCGTCCGCGACCAGCAGGCCGCGGGGGAGCTCGCCGCGCGCAGCATCCTCGACCTGATCGCCGCCAAGCCGGACGCCGTGCTGGGGCTGGCCACCGGATCCACGCCTCTGGCGGTCTACCGGGCGCTCGAAGAGGGCATCCGCGACGAGCGCGCGCGCGGGCAGCACGTGGATGTGTCCCACGTCCGCGGCTACGCGCTCGACGAGTACGTCGGCCTGCCGCCCGGCCACCCGCAGTCGTACCGGGCGGTCATCACCCGCGAAGTGGTGGAGCCGCTGGGGCTGACGCCGTCGCTGATCCACGTTCCGAACGGGTCGCTCGACGGCATCGAGCACGCCGGCGCCGACTACGAACGGGCCATCGCCGAGTCGGGCGGGGTGGATGTGCAACTGCTCGGCATCGGGACGGACGGGCACATCGGCTTCAACGAGCCCGGCTCCTCGTTCGCGTCGATCACGCGCGTGAAGACGTTGACCGAGCAGACGCGCCGGGACAACGCGCGCTTCTTCGCCTCGGAGGACGACGTGCCGATGCACTGCATCACGCAGGGGCTGTCGACCATCCTCAAGGCACGGCACCTGATGCTCCTGGCGTTCGGGGAGCGGAAGGCCGAGGCGCTGGCCGGAGCGGTCGAAGGGCCGGTGTCGGCCTCCAATCCGGGTTCGGCCATCCAGCTGCATCCCCACGTCACGGTTCTCGTCGACGAGGCCGCCGCATCCCGGCTGAAGTACCTCGACTACTACCGCTACGCCTACGCGAACAAGCCGGCCTGGCAGAGGTTGTAGCGCTCGGCCGCGGGGGAGTCAGAGGATCGCGCCGTCAGCCACGACGGTGCGCACGTTCCACTCGTGGTCGAGCAGCACGGCGTCCGCGACGTAGCCAGCGGCCAGCCGGCCGAGCCGGTGCTCCTCCCCGAGCACACGCGCCGGCGTGCGGGTCAGCGCCGCGACCGCGTGCACGGGGTCGATGCCGGCGAGGGTGACCGCGTGGCGGAGCGCCGCATCCTGAGTGAGGGTCGACCCCGCGATCGTGTCGGTGCCCGAGAGCACGGCCAGGCCGTCGTGGACCGTGACGTTGAGTCCGCCCAGCTGGTAGTCCCCGTCGGAGGCGCCGGCGGCGGCCATGGCGTCGGTGATCAGCGCGACGCGTCCGGGTGCCTCCCGGAAGAGCAGGCCGGCGACGACGGGATGCACGTGGAGGCCGTCCAGGATCAGCTCGAGCGTGACCTCCGGGTTCTGGATCGCCGCCATGACCGGACCGGGAGCACGGTGATGGATGCCGGGCATCGCATTGAAGGCGTGTGTCAGCAGCCGGGCGCCCACCTCGAACGCGCGGGCCGCCTGAGCGTAGTCGGCGGTGGTGTGGCCCACTCCCACGACCACGCCCGCCTCGATCAGCACGCCGATGGACTCCAGCGCGTTGGGCAGCTCGGGCGCCAGCGTGGCGGTTCGGAGTGTTCCGCGGGCGGCGCCGATCAGCTCCTCGACGGCTTCCGGCTCCGGATCGCGGAGGAAGCGCGCATCGTGGGCGCCGCGTCGCTCGGGCGCGAGGAACGGCCCCTCGAGGTGGGAGCCGAGCACGAGCGGATCGGTCGCCGCGAGCTGCGCGACGACGCCGAGGCTCTCGCGGAGGGACGCCAGCGGGTTGGCGACGTGGGAGATCAGCGAGCGGGTCGTGCCGTGCGCTCGATGGGTGGCGAGCGCGGCGCGCATCTCGTCGACGCCGTCGTCGTACGGATGGCCGCCGCCGCCATGGCAGTGGAGGTCGATGAAGCCCGGGGTCAGCCAGTGGCCCTGGGCGTCGATGATCCGGGTGTCGTCCAGCTGAGCGTCGTCGATCGCCGCGCCGATGGCCGTGCGCCACCCCGGGCCCGTGCCGGTCGCGGTGATGTGCGCGCCGTCGGCGACGAGCCAGAAGTCGTCGACCAGGCCGTCCGCATCCACTTTGCGGGCTCCGTGGACGACGAGCCGGGTCATGAGAACTCGCGTCGCCCGTTGATGACGCCGCTGATCGTCGCGATCACGGCGAATACGAGCGCGACGATCGGCTGGCCCAGGTTCCACCAGCCGAAGGCGGCGGACCCCATCACGACGATCTCGACGATCGCCTTCACGAACGGGTCGACGCGCAGCACGGCGCGCGGCGAGCGGAACAGCGCCCAGAGCAGGATGGCGACCGCCGGCGCGCCGATGCCGACCACGATGTTCCAAGGCAGCGGCCAGCCGGTGAACCCCCAGATGGCGAGCGACACGATCGCGAACAGTTCGAGGAGGAAGCGGAGGACGTCGTTCGCGCCCACCTTGAGCGGGGCGTGCTGTTCGGGCGCGGAGGTCACGCGCGACAGTCTAGTGGCGCGACTCACCGGAAGATGATGGTCCGCGCGCCGTCGAGCAGCACGCGATCCTCGGCGAACCATTTGACCGCCTGCGTGAGCGTGCGACTCTCCTCGTCCTGGCCGATGGCGACCAGCTGCTGCACGGTGTTCGTGTGGTCCACCCGGACCACGTTCTGCTCGATGATCGGGCCTTCGTCCAGGTCGCTGGTGACGAAATGCGCTGTCGCGCCGATCAGCTTGACTCCGCGCGCGTGCGCCTGCCGGTACGGGTTGGCGCCCTTGAAGCCGGGGAGGAAGGAGTGGTGGATGTTGATCGCGCGGCCCGCCAGCCGCGCGCACAGCTCAGGCGACAGGATCTGCATGTAGCGGGCGAGCACCACGAGCTCGATGTCGTGCTCCTCGACCGCCTCCAGGATGCGCGCCTCGAAGGCGGCCTTAGACGCCGCGTCGGCGACGTGCTGCGACTCGAAGGGGACGCCGTAGAACCCGGCCAGGTCGCTGAGCGTGTCGTGATTGGAGAGCACCACCGGGATGTCGACCGGCAGCTGCCCGGCGCGCTGCCGGAACAACAGGTCGTTCAGGCAGTGCGCCGCCTTCGACACCAGCACGAGTGTCCGCAGGGGCCGGCCGACGTTGTCGACGCGGTGCGTCATCCCGAACTCCTCGACGACGGGAGCCAGGGCGTGCTCGAACTCGTCGCGGCGCGCCTCCGACTCCACCTGCAGGCGCATGAAGAACCGCCCGGTGTCGGTGCTCACGAACTGCTGACTCTCCGTGATGTTGCCGCGGGCCGCGACGATCGCGCCGCTGACCGCGTGCACGATCCCCGGACGGTCGGCGCAGCTGAAAGTGAGCACCCAGTGATTGGAGGGGGAGGAGTCGGTCACCTCTTCAGGGTAGCGGGATCGCGGTCGTGAACCCGTGGGCGGCGTAGCGTTCGGCAGTTGACGGACACCGCGGGGTGCACCACGATCAGTGCATGACCAGCACTGGTGAGGACGCGCCGGATACCCGCACAGGGCCCGCATCCGCTTTCAATGTGGAGCTGAACGGGCTCAACACCATCCATGAGGACGAGCGGAGGGGCCGGCCGCGCGACCTGTTCTGGCCCTGGTTCGGCGCGAACGTGTCCGTGTTCGGGCTGAGCTACGGCTCGTTCCTGCTCGGGTTCGGGATCTCGTTCTGGCAGGCGACGATCATCGGCCTGGTCGGGATCGTCGCCTCGTTCCTGCTGTGCGGCGTCATCGCGCTCGCGGGCAAGCGGGGCTCCGCGCCGACCATGGTGCTCAGCCGTGCGGCGTTCGGAGTGGAGGGCAACCGCGTCCCCTCGTTCCTCTCGTGGCTGCTCACCGTGGGCTGGGAGACGGTGCTGGTGTCGCTGGCCGCGCTGGCCACCGCCACCGTGTTCACCCAGCTCGGCTGGGAGGGCGGCACCATCACGAAGCTGGTCGCCCTCATCGTGGTCATCGCCCTGGTCATCGTGGGCGGGGTCATCGGCTTCCACCTCATCATGCGGATGCAGATGGTCATCACGATCGTGACCGGCGTACTCACGGTCCTGTACATCCTGCTCGTGCTGAACCACATCGACCTCGGGGCGATCGGGGCGCTCAAGGCCGGGGACGCGCCGCACGTGATCGGCGGCTTCGTCTTCATGCTCACCGGCTTCGGCCTCGGCTGGGTGAACGCGGCCGCCGACTACTCCCGGTACCTGCCCCGTTCCGCGCGGAGCGGCGGAGTGGTGGGATGGACGACGTTCGGCTCGTCGCTCGCACCCGTGATCCTGCTGATCTTCGGCATCCTGCTCGCCGGTTCGTCGGGCAAGCTGAGCACGGCCATCGCTGCGGATCCGATCGGCGCGCTCGCGTCCCTCCTTCCGACCTGGTTCCTCGTGCCCTTCGTGATCGTCGCCGTGCTGGGGCTGGTGGGCGGCGCGGTGCTCGACATCTACTCGTCGGGACTGGCGCTGCTGAGCGTCGGGGTGCGGGTCCCGCGGTATGTCGCCGCGGGGATCGACGGTGTCATCATGACGGCCGGCTCCATCTACGTCGTCTTCTTCGCGACCGACTTCCTCGGGCCGTTCCAGGGCTTCCTGATCACGCTCGGCGTGCCGATCGCGGCCTGGTGCGGGATCTTCATCGCCGACATCCAGCTGCGCCGCCGCGACTATGCGGAGGCCGAACTGTACGACTGGCGCGGTCGTTACGGAGCGGTCAACTGGCTGCCGATCGCGCTCATCGTGATCGGGACGGCCGTCGGCTGGGGCCTCGTCACGAACAGCTCGGCGAGCTGGCTCGGCTGGCAGGGGTACCTCCTCGGGCCGATCGGAGGCACGAAGGGCGACTGGGCGTTCGCGAACCTGGGCGTCCTCGCCGCCCTCGTCATCGGCTACCTGGGCGTCCTGCTGTTCGCGCGCGGCACCGTCCGCCGGCAGGAGGAGCGATGACGGGACCGGTCCTCGTCGTCGTCGACATGCAGCAGGTCTTCGGCGACCCGGCCAGCCCGTGGTTCACGCCGGGGTTCTCGGACGCGGAGGCGGCGATCGCCGGGATGGTGCCGGCGTTCGGCGATCGCGTGATCTTCACCCGGTTCGTCGCGCCCGCGCGGCCGGAAGGCGCCTGGGTGCCGTACTACGAGCAGTGGCCGTTCGCGCTGGTTCCCGCCGACGACCCGATCTACGACCTCGTCCTGGCCTTCCGCGACACCGGCCACCCGGTGGTGAGCGAGCCGACCTTCGGCAAGTGGGGGCCGGACCTGCGCGCGGCCCTCGACGGATCTCTGGATGTGGTGCTCGCCGGAGTCTCGACCGACTGCTGCGTGCTGAGCACCGCCCTGGGCGCGGCGGATGCCGGGGTGCGCATCCGGGTCGCAGCCGATGCCTGCGCCGGACTCTCGGACGCCGACCACCAGCGGGCCCTGGATGCGATGGCCCTCTACGCGCCGCTCATCGAGATCACCGACAGCACCGAAATCCTCAGGGAGCTCGGGTAGAATCGTCCGCGGTCGGCGGTTCCCGCGCGGCCCTGGGCGCGCACATCGGCGCGTAGACGACCCGGCAGTTCATTCCTGCGGCCCGACTCTCCGGGCCCGGCCCCGATGCGGCGGAATGGCCGGGGAACGCCGTCCGTTGGACAGATCCGTATGACTGCGACTTCGACGTCATCCCTTCGTACCCTTCCGAAGTTCCCCTGGGCGGGACTCATCGCCCTCGCCTCGGCCGTGTTCCTGTCGGTCACGAGCGAGATGATCCCGACCGGCCTGCTGCCGGACATGAGCGCATCCCTCGGGGTCACCGAGGCGCAGATCGGCTTGCTGGTCACCGTGTTCGCCTTCACCGTGGTGGTGACGAGCACGCCGCTCACCGCGCTGACGCGCCGATGGCCGCGCCACGGGATGATCGTCGGCATCCTGATCGTGCTCGGGGTCTCGAACCTGCTCACCGCGATCGCTCCGGACTATGCGTTCGTGGTCGGCTCGCGGGTGCTCGGCGGCGTCGCGCACGGGATGTTCTGGTCGATCGTCGGCGCCTACGCCGGCCATCTCGTCCCGAAGGAGCAGATCGGGCGCGCCGTGTCGATCACCCTGGGCGGGGGAACGCTCGCGTTCGTGTTCGGGGTGCCGCTCGGGACCTTCGCCGGCCACCTGTTCGGCTGGCGGCTGTCCTTCGGGCTGCTCGCCGCTCTCATGGCCGTCGGTGCCCTCGTCGTCGCGAAGCTGCTGCCCACTGTGGAGCGGGATGCGGACGCGCGCGGCGAGCGCCGCCACGACCGCGCGGCGGCGAGACCGCGCGACCGCACCATCCCGGCCGTCGTGATGGTCTGCCTGATCGCGGCCGTGACCATGGTCGGGCACTACGCCTTCTACACGTTCGTGGTGCCGTTCCTCACGGGCCCGATGCACATCCCGGCCGGCGGTGTCGGCGGCCTGTTGTTCGTGTACGGCATCGCCGGCGCGGTCGGCCTCGTCCTGGCGGGATCCCTGCTCGGTCCCCGTCCTCAGCTCGGGCTCGTGCTCGCGCTGCTCGTCACCGGTGCGGCGGTCGCCGCCCTTGCGGTGCTGGCCGGCCGGCCCATCCCGGCGCTGATCGCGTTCGTGCTGTGGGGGCTCGCCTTCGGCGCACTGCCGCCGCTGCTGCAGACGCGGATGCTGCACACCTCGTCCGCCGCCTTCCGCGACACAGCGAGTGCGCTGTACACGACCTCCTTCAACATCGGGATCGGCGGGGGAGCGCTGCTCGGATCGCTCGTCTTCGCTGCCGGCGGCCTGATGCTGCTCCCGTGGTGCTACGTCGCCCTGCTGGTGGTCTCGCTGGCGCTCGTCGTGGTCGTCGGCCGCATGACCCGGCAGCGCCCCGCAGCCTCCGCAGATTCGTGACGAATGTGGCGTGGCGCGGGAGGCGGAGCGTCAGAGGACCGGGACGCCGGCGCTCCAGACCTGGCGCACGGTGAAGTCCGCGTCGAGGAGGACGGCGTCCGCCGCGTAGCCCGGCAGCAGTCGCCCGAGGTCGCCGCCGCGACCGACGGCAGCAGCCGGCGTGGAGGTCACGGCACGCACCGCCTCCGCCACCGGGATGCCGACCTCGAGGACGGCGCGACGCAGGGCGTCGTCGAGGGTGAGCGTCGAGCCCGCGATCGATCCGCCGGCCGCCAGCCGGGCCACTCCCTCGCGCACCTCCACGTCGAGCCCGCCCAGGCGGTAGTCGCCGTCGGGGGATCCCGCGGCGGCCATGGCGTCCGTGATCAGGGCCACACGTCCGGGGGCGGCGGCGAACGCCATCCGCACGACCTCGGGATGCACGTGCACGCCGTCGTTCACGATCTCCAGCGTCACACCCGGCGTGCGCGTGGCAGCCGCGACCGGTCCGGGGGCACGGTGATGCAGCCCCGGCATGGCGTTGAAGGCGTGAGTGAGGATGCTCGCTCCCGCGTCGAACGCCGCCAGCGCCTGGTCGTAGTCCGCAGCCGTGTGGCCGACCGCCACGGCCACGCCGGCCGCGGAGAGAGCGCGTATCGCATCCATCCCGCCCGGCAGCTCCGGGGCGAGCGTGACCTGCCGCAGCGTGCCGCTCGCGGCCTCCAGAAGGAGGTCGACATCGGCCGCGGTCGGTGGACGCAGTAGTGCCGGATCGTGCGCCCCCTTGTGCCCGGCGTCCAGGACCGGCCCCTCCAGATGCGAGCCGAGGATGCGCGGGTCCGCTGCCGCGAGCGCGGCCACCTCCCGTACGCGCTGCGCCAGGGAGCCGACGGTCGCGGTGACCAGGGAGACCACCGACCGTGTCGTGCCGTGCCGGCGGTGGAGCGCCAGCCCGCGGGCGATCGCCTCGGCGCCGTCGTCGAAGGCCGCACCCCCTCCACCGTGCACGTGGATGTCCACGAACCCGGGCGTGAGCCACGCGCCCGCGGCGTCCGTCGCGCGCAGTCCGCCCGCCTCCGCGACCCACGTCGGCCCCGTGCCTCTCGCGACGATCCGCTCACCGTCGAACCTGACCCACCCGTCCTCCACCACGGTCCCGCCGTCGACCAGCCGCGCCGAGTGGATGACGTGGGCACCGCTCACGCGACGATCACCTCGTAGCCGTGGTCCAGGAAGGCCGCCCGCTGCTCGGCGGTGATGCCGTCGTCCGTGATGAGCGTGGTCAGCACCCTCGGCCCGCCCAGGGTGGCGAACGCGGTCCGGCCGATCTTGGACGAGTCCGCGACGACGACGGCCCGGGTGGCCCGGCGCGCCATCAGCGAGTTGACGCTCGCCTCGCCTTCGTCGTGCACGGTCGCTCCGACGATCGGATCGATGCCGTTCACGCCGATGAAGGCGATGTCCATCGTGATCTTCTCCAGCACCACATCGCTGTACGGCCCGACGAGCTCGTAGGAGCGCGCGTGGACGACGCCGCCCGTCACCACGGTCTTGATCTGCGGGCGCATGACGAGCTGCGCCGCGATGTTGATGGCATTCGTGACGACGGTGAGACTGGGATGGGGTGAGGGCTCCATCAGGTCGGGCCGCGACCCGAGCACGGTGGCGACGGCGGTGCTGGTCGTCCCTCCGCAGAGGCCCACCACGGAACCGCGTGTCACCAGAGCGCTCGCCGCCTGCGCGATCCGGAGCTTCTCGGGCGCGTGCTGCTCGCGCTTGTACCGGATCGGCAGGTCGTAGGCGACGGACTGGCCGATCGCGCCCCCGCGGGTGCGGGTGAGGAGCTGCTGCGAGGCGAGGGCATCCAGGTCGCGTCGTGCCGTCGCCGCGGAGACGTCGAGCTTGGCCACGAGGTCGTCGACGTCGATCTGGCCGGCCTCGGCCAGGAGGTCGAGGACGGCGTTCAACCGTTCCGCTCTGTTCATCGCTGGGGTGTCTCCATTCCGCCTGCCGTGTCGAGCAGGGTCATCAGGCGCGCCGCCTCCCGGGTCACCGCGGCCCGTCCCTCCCGCACGTAGAGCCGCGGGTCGACGACCTCGGGATGCGCGCCGAGGTACTCGCGCACGGCAGAGGTGAAGAACCGGTTGAGGTGGGTGGAGACGTTGACCTTGGTGATCCCTGCGTGGATCGCCGCCCTGATCGTCTCATCCGCGACGCCGCTCGACCCGTGCAGCACGAGCGGAACCGGTACGGCGTGTCGCAGGCGCGCGATCAGGTCGAGGTCGAGGGAGGCGGTCCGCTCGGTCATCGCGTGGGAGCTGCCGACCGCGACGGCGAGGGCGTCGACGCCGGTCTCCTCCACGAAGCGGCGTGCCGCGTCCGGGTCCGTCCGCACGCCCGGCGCGTGGGCGCCGTCCTTCCCGCCGATCTCCCCCAGTTCGGCCTCGACCATCACCTCGTTGGCGTGCGCGTGCTCCACCACGCGGATGGTCGCGGCGATGTTGTGCTCGTCGTCGAGTTTCGACCCGTCGAACATGACCGATCCGAAACCGATCTCGACCGCTCGGCGGGCCAGGTACTCGTCCTCGGCATGGTCGAGGTGCACGGCGACGTGAGCGGGGGATTCGTGGGCGAGGGCGAGGGTGGCAGCGCCGATCGGGTCGAGGGAGCCGTGGTAGGCGACGCAGTTCTGTGAGATCTGCAGCACTACCGGGAGACCGGTCTGCTCGGCGGCGGCGACGAGCGCCTCGGCGGTCTCCAGCTGGATGACGTTGAACGCGGCAAGGCCCGTGCGGTGGCCGGCGGCCGCGTGCAGCAGGTCGGCTGTGGGGACGAGAGGCATGGCGGCGGCTCCGGCGCGGTTTCGGGGTGGATGTGCGGATGCGGATGGACGGACGTGGATCGGCGCAACCTCCTCACCCGGTCACGAGACGACCCTCGAGCTCGGAGTAGGACGGATGGACCTCCCCGGCGAGCGGAGCGAGTACCGCCGCCGCCGACCACGCGGTCGCCCGCTGCAGCAGCGCGGCCGGGTCCTCGACGCCCCCGGCGAGCAGGCGGGCGACGGCGGCCACCGCCGCATCCCCTGCGCCGGTGGCGTTGCCGCTGAGGGGTGCGGGAAGGCGCGCGTCCAGCGGCTCGCCCACGCGCGGCACGGCGAGCATCCCCGCCGCACCGAGCGAGACGAGGACCAGCCCGGCGCCCGCGTCGAGGAGCGATCGCGCCCCGGCGACGGGGTCGTCGTGCCCCGTCGTCTCGGCCAGCTCGCGGCGGTTCGGCTTCACGACGGTGGCCCCCGCCTCGGCCGCGAGCCGGAGGGCGGGACCCACCGCGTCGATCACGCTCGGGAGGCCGTGGCCGGCCGCGCGGCGGACGAGGTCGGCATAGAAGGAATCCGGCGCGTCCGGAGGGAGGCTGCCCGAGCCGACCACACAGGTCGCCGGAAGGAGGAGCCGCTCGGCGGCATCCCGGAGCGCGGTCCACTCCGCGTCGGTCAGCGGCCCGCCCGTCTCGTTGACGACGGTCGTCTCCCCGGAGCCCTCGTCGACGATGGCGAGGCTGCTCCGGGTCGGGGAGCCGACCGGGATGAGCTCGACCGGCAGCCGCGACGCCTCCAGCTCGTCGGCCAGCCGCACGCCGGAAGGCCCTCCCGCCGTGGTCAGCACGAACGCGTGCCCGCCGGTCTGCGCGATCACGCGGGCGACGTTGAGGCCCTTGCCGCCCGCCCGGACGGCCGGGGGAGCGGCGCGGTGCGTCTCCCCGGGGTGCAGGGCGGGCACACGGTAGGTCAGGTCGAGCGCGGGATTCGGCGTGACGGTCAGGATCACGACGTCGCCTCCGCAGCGGCGAGCAGGTCGCGCGCCCTCAGTCCGGCACCGATGACGCCGGCGTTCTCGCCGACGCTGGCGGGGAGCAGCACGGGACGCCGCTGAAAGGTGAGGATGCCATCCAGCTTCTCCGCGAGCGGCCCGAAGAGGGCGGGGCCGGCCTGCGCCAGCCCGCCTCCGATCACGATGGCCTCCGGCGCGAGCAGCGCGACCGTGTGCGAGAGGTCGAGAGCCAGCGCGTCGATGGCCGAATCCCACACGGAGCGCGCGGCATCGTCTCCGGCCTCGGCGCGGGCGAGGACCTCCCGGGCTCCGTGCACGTCCGCCCCCGTTAGGGCGTTGTAACGGCGGGCGATGGCCGCGGCCGACGCGACCGCCTCCAGGCAGCCCATCCCGCCGCAGGCGCACGCCGGGCCGTCCGCGACGCGCGAATGCCCCATCTCGCCGGCCATCCCTCCACCGGTGTGGATGCGGCCGTCCAGGAAGACGGCGCCGGCGATCCCGGTGCCGATCGCCATGACCACGACATCGCGGAAGGGGGCGGCGGCCCCGAGCCGATGCTCGGCTTCGCCCGCGCCGCGCACGTCGTGGCTGAACGAGACGGGCACCCCGAGCGACTGCTCCGCCCGCTCGCGGAACGGGAAGTCGTGCCAGCCGAGGTTCTCGGCGAAGATTCCGATCCCGGCGTCGTCGTCGACATGGCCGGGGACCAGCAGGCCGGCGGCCCGAGGGACGATCTCGGGATGCTGCGCTCGGAGCCGTGCCGCCATCCCGTCGATGGCGCGCATCACCGCATCCCCGGTCCGCGGTCCGTCGTGCGGGGTCGGGAGGCGCAGGACCTCGGCCAGACGTCCGGCGCCGTCGATGAGCGCGCCCTTCGTGTCCGTGCCGCCGACGTCGAACGCCAGCACCGGCGCGCCGCTGCCGAGCGGGCCGGCGACGGCCGGGGGAGCGGTCACCGCCGCATCCACCGTCGGATTCACGGACTCGGCGCTCATCAGGGGAGGATCACCGATCGGGTGAGGTTGCGCGGGCGGTCGGGATCGAGCCCGGCCCGCCGGGCACGGGCCAGGGCGACACGCTGGGCGCGGACGAGGTCCGCCATCCCGTCGATCGGCCGGTCCTCGAAGCGTGCTCCGGTCGCAGCGACATCGCCGGACAGCCCGTCGGGCGCCTCGCCGAGCATCCACGTCACGCGGTTCGGGGCGGCGATCGCGATCGGGCCGTGCCGGTACTCCTTCGCCGGGTAGGACTCGGTCCACGACTGGGACGCCTCGCGCATCTTGAGCGCCGCTTCGTGGGCGAGGCCGACCGTCCATCCCGTCCCGAGGAAGGCGTACTGCTCTGCGTCGACCAGCGCGTCGTCGAGGTCTTCCTCGACAGCCGCGGCGGCCTGGTCGATCGCGGCGGCGAGGTCGTGACCGAGCGAGGCGCGCACGAGTGCCAGGGCAGTGGTCGCGAAACGGGTCTGCACCACCGACTGCTCGTCCGCGAACGGGAGGCGGATGGCCGTGTCCACCAGTTGGACCAGCGGCGTGTCCGGGTCGCCGACGATCCCGACCGTCCGGGCACGGTTCCCGGCCGACCGGAGCCCGTCGAGCAGCTCGAGGACCTCGGTCGTCGTGCCCGAGCGGGTGATCGCGACGATCGCGTCGTAATCCCGGGAACGGAACGCGTCGGCGTCGACGAACGCCTCGGAGGCCGCGTAGGCGTCGGTCACGCCGTGCCCGGCGCGCTCACGCAGGACCGCGTAGGACTGCGCCATGAACCACGAGGTCCCGCAGCCCACGACGGCGATGCGCTCGCCGGCCGCCGGCAGGAGCGACTGCTCCTCGCGCAGACCGGCCGCGATCGCCCAGGTCTGCGGCTGAGAGCGCAGTTCCGCCTCCATGTGGGACCCGGTGGTGGATGCGTGCGTCACTGATCGCTCCTGTTCTGCGCGTGCGTCGCTTCGATGCGTGAATGTCTGACTCTAATGATTGCGGATGATCGAAGCATCTGTCCAGTGAGCAGCTTCAATCGTTTCCCGCGTAATCCCTGCAAACCTTGGGGTCCCGTGTAAACCCCACGTAACGATCTTCCGCCTAGTCCTTGACGGGACGGGGCGGACAGGCCATGATTTCGATCAATCAATGAGTGCAAGTGCTTGTTTTGAGCAAAAACAAATCACTAAACATCAACAGCTACGCATCGTTGCGCAGGAACCATCGCCGTGACGATTCGTGTTTCCCTTCAAGAAGTGAGGAAGTCAATGAAGAAGTCACTGCGCTGGGGGGCGGCGATCGCCACCGCGACCGTCGCCACCATGACGCTCGCCTCCTGCGGCTTCAGCGGCGGGTCCGGGGGCTCGTCCGGAAGCGCACAGACGCTCAACCTGATGGTCGCCAGCTACTCGGACAACACCAAGTCCGAATGGCAGCAGATCATCAAGGACTTCGAGGCCAAGAACTCCGGCATCAAAGTGGACCTGGACGTCGAGTCGTGGACCGACATCAACAACGTCATCAAGACGCGCATCCAGGCGCAGAAGCAGCCGGACATCCTGAACATCGACGCCTTCGCCGGTTTCGCCGCTGACGACCTGCTGTACCCGGCCAAGGACATCGTCTCGTCCTCGACGCTGAACGACTTCCAGGACGCCTTCAAGAAGAACGCGAGCATCGACGGCACCCAGTACGGACTGCCCTTCATCGCCTCCGCGCGCGCCCTGTTCTACAACAAGGACGACTTCAGCAAGGCCGGCATCTCGGAGCCCCCGAAGACGTGGGCCGACTTCGAGGCGGATGCCGCCAAACTGAAGGCGGCGGGCGTCACCCCGTACGGCATGCCGCTCGGAAGCGAGGAGGCTCAGGCCGAGACGGCCGTCTGGTTCTACGGGGCGGGCGGAGGCTATGGCGACGCCAAGAAGCTGACCATCGACAGCCCGCAGAACATCGAGGGCGCCACGGAGATGAAGAAGATCATCGACCAGGGGTACACCGAGCCGAACCCGGGATCCACGAACCGCACCCCGCTGCTGAACGTCTTCATCCAGGGACAGCTCGGGATGCAGGTCGGCCTCCCGCCGACAGTCGGGCAGCTCAAGGACAAGAACCCGTCCCTGAAGTACGGCATCGCGCCCATCCCGACCAAGGACGGCTCGGCCTTCACCCTCGGCGTCGCCGACCACCTGATGGCGTTCAAGAGCAAGACCGACAAGACCGCGTCGATCAAGAAGTTCCTGGACTACTTCTACTCCAAGGACGTCTACACGAAGTGGGTGACTGCGGAGGGCTTCCTCCCGACCACCAAGTCCGGCGCCGACGCGATGAGCTCGAACGAGTCGATCAAGCCGTTCCTCGACCTGCTGCCGAACGCCAAGTTCTACCCGTCGACGAACCCCAACTGGTCGGCCGCCCAGGGTGCCCTCCAGAGCCAGATCGGTCAGCTCGGACAGGGAGCCAACCCGGCCGACCTGCTGAAGTCCATCCAGGCCAAGGCCAGCGGGCAGTAAGCCGAGCGACCAGCCCTGAATATGACCAGCACTGCTGAAACCACCCGCGCGGGGGCGGCCACCGGCCGTCCCCGCCGCGGGGCGTCCCCCTCCTCGACAGGTGGAGCCGCCGACCTCTGGCGTGCCGTGCCGTGGACGCTGCCCGCCCTCCTCCTGATCTTCGGCGTCGTGTTCTTCCCTGCCGGCTACATGGTCTTCAACTCCACCCGGAAGATCTCGCTCGCCGGAATCGACCACGGCTCCGTCGGCCTCCAGAACTACCTCACGGTGCTCTCGCGGCCCGAGCTTCCCGGCATCCTCCTCAACTCGCTCGTCTGGGTGGTCTCGGTCGTCGTCATCACCGTGGTGATCTCGCTCGCCCTCGCGCAGTTCCTGGACAAGAACTTCCCGGGCCGTCGCTGGGTCCGGATGGCGATCATCGTCCCGTGGGCGGCCAGCGTCGTGATGACCACCACGGTGTTCGTCTACGGCCTCGACCCGTATTACGGGATCATCAACAAGTTCCTGGTCGACGTCCACCTGCTCGCGCAGCCCTTCGGCTTCACCAAGGAGCCGCTCCCGGCGTTCATCTCGTCGATCGGCATCGCGGTGTTCGTGTCGTTGCCGTTCACGACCTACACGATCCTCGCGGGCCTGGCCGGCATCCCGGGCGACATGCTCGAGGCGGCCAAGGTGGATGGAGCAGGCGCCTTCCGCTCCTACTTCGGCGTGACCCTGCCGAACCTCCGGAACGCGATCGCGCTGGCGACCCTCATCAACATCATCAACGTGTTCAACTCGCTGCCGATCCTGAAGCTGATGACCGGATCCATCCCCGGGTACAAGGCCGATACGACGACGACCTACGTCTTCAAACTGCTGCAGAACGAGCAGCGCATCGACCTCTCCAGCGCCCTCAGCGTGATCAACTTCCTGATCGTGCTGGTCGTCGTCGGGCTCTATCTCTGGATCGTCAAGCCCATGAAGGAGGTCTCGTGACCGCGCCGGCCCCCACACTGATCGCCGGCGCTCCGACGGCGCCTCCCCGGCGTCCCCGGGCGTCCGGGTCCTCCTGGCGCGTCGCCGGGAAGACGATCGCCGGAATCGTCATCGCGCTCGTCTTCATCGCTCCGTACCTGATCATGCTCACCGGCTCGTTCAAGAGCCGGAACAACATCCTCGCCGTCCCGCCGACCTACCTGCCCGAGCAGTGGCATCCCGAGAACTACCTCACGATGTGGTCGACACCCGAGACCCCGCTGCCGTACAACCTGATTTCCACCATCGTGATCTCCGTCTTCGCGACGGCCCTGGTGCTGGTCGTGTGCGTGCCGGCCGCGTACTACACCGCGCGGTTCCGCTTTCCCGGCCGGGGGGTCTTCCTCTTCCTGGTGATCGTCACGCAGATGCTTCAGCCCACCGAGCTCACCACGGGCCTGTTCAAGGAGATGGTGGCGCTCGGGATCAACGACACGTGGCTGGCGATGATCCTGGTGAACGCGGCGTTCAACCTGGCGTTCGCCATCTGGATCATGCACAGCTTCTTCTCCGGCGTGCCCAAGGAGGTCGACGAGGCCGCCCAGCTGGATGGCGCGGGCAAGTGGACGGTGCTGTTCCGGGTCCAGCTGCCGCTGGTCTGGCCCGGGATCGTGACCGCGATCATCTACACCTTCGTCGCGTCCTGGAACGAGTTCGCGGCCAGCCTGGTGATCCTGTCGACGGATGCCAACCAGCCGCTCTCCGTGGCCCTCACCAAGTTCGTCGGCCAGTACGACGCGGCCTGGCAGTACGTCTTCGCCGTGTCCGTGGTCGCCGTCATCCCCGTGGTGATCCTTTTCATGCTCATCGAGAAGCGACTGGTCGGCGGACTGACCGCGGGCAGCGTGAAATAGCGCCCTGAGGATTCGTCGGGAGGCGCCGCCCGTGTGGCGCGACGCGGTCGCCTCCCGCCGGATGAAGACCTTCTCAGGCCGGAGTCAACCTCTGCCCGGCACCACCGGGTCACGGGTACCATCCAAGAGGCGATCAGCCGATACTCAACCGGATGGGACGATGACAGCGGGGACGACGAGCACCAGGCGGCCGGACCTCTCGGGCCCGCTGCGTGTTCCTCGCCGGTTGCGCTTCGCCGGGCGCGAGGTGCCGTGGTGGGCGGCCGTGCTCGTCATCTATGCCGTCTCGCGGCTGCTGACGACCACGCTCATGCTGGCGCTGTTCGTCGCGGCGAACCTCGGCCACTGGGACTACTCGAGTCCTCTGATGAACCCGACGTTCTTCACCTTCTCGGGATCGTGGGACGGTGCGTACTACAGCCAGATCGTCGAGCAGGGCTACCCGACGTCACTGCCGCTGGACAGCGACGGCTCGGTGCAGCAGAATCCGTGGGCCTTCCTTCCGCTGTTCCCGATGGCCGCGCGCGTGGTGATGCTGTTCACCGGGCTGAGCTTCTATCCGGCCGGCTTCGCGGTGGCGATGGCCTTCGGCGCCGCGGCGAGCGTGGTCCTGTTCCGGCTGGTGGCGGCGCGCGCCGGCGTCTCCAGCGCGTTCTGGGCGACGGCGTTCTTCTGCTTCGGCCCGCTCTCGTTCGTGCTGCAGATCGCCTACGCCGAGAGCATGTTCTTCTTCCTGATGTTCGCCGCGCTGCTGGCGATGGTGCATCGCCGCTACTGGCTGATGCTGCCGTTCGGCGTCGCGGCGGCCTTCACCCGGCCGGGAGCGCTCGCCTTGCCGCTGGCCCTCTTCATCGTGCTGCTCGTGCGCACCATCAATGCCCGGCGCGGTGGCGACGGGTTCCGGCCGCGCGAGCGGCTCGCGATCGTCCTCACCGGCGCACTGACCGCTCTGGCCGGCCTGTCCTGGCCGATCATCGCCGCGGTCGTCACCGGCACGGGCGACGCGTACATCAGCACCGAGCTGTCGTGGTGGACCGGGTTCATCGGCAAGGTCGCTTTCATCCCCCAGACGCCGTGGTTCCTGCTCAGCTGGCGGTACCTCAGCATCCTCGGCGCGCTCATCGTCATCTCGATCATCGCCGGCTATGCATGGGTGATCACCCGGCCATCCATCCGCGCGCTCGGGACGGAGCTGGTCGCCTACGCGGGGAGCTACGGGCTCTACCTGTTCGCGGTGTTCCTGCCGCAGCAGAGCACGTTCCGGCTCCTCCTGCCGCTCTCGCCGCTGGCGGGAGCGCGCGGGCTCACCCGTCACCGGCGCGCGCGGAAGGCCGCGCTGATCGCATGCGTCGCGCTGCAGCCGGTGGCGATCGTGCTGCTCTGGTTCGTCGGGTATCCGTGAGCCGCCGGGCACCCGCGGGCCGTCGGTGTTCGTGAGCCGTCGTCCGCGGGGGCGGTAGACCGGCCGCACGGGTTACGCGCACCGTGCGCTTTGCTATGCTTGGCCCGTCGCGACTGGCGCTCAGATGGTCACCATCGGGGAGCGACACGGTACCTCGAAACACGGATGGATGCGGCCGCGCGCCTGGGTCGCTACGAATTGGTCCATCCCTGTACGAAGGAGCCGGCAATGACCGATACCCTCCCCTCGACGTTCACCGCGCCACTTGCGGAAGTCGACCCCGAGATCGCGGAGGTGCTGCAGCTCGAGCTCGGTCGCCAGCGCGACTACCTCGAGATGATCGCCTCCGAGAACTTCGTGCCGCGTGCCGTGCTCGAAGCGGTCGGCTCGGTGCTCACCAACAAGTACGCGGAAGGCTACCCCGGCCGCCGCTACTACGGCGGCTGCGAGTACGTCGACATCGCCGAGCAGCTGGCGATCGACCGGGCGAAGGCCCTCTTCGGCGCCGAGTACGCCAACGTGCAGCCGCACTCCGGAGCCTCCGCGAACGCGGCCGTGCTGTCCGCGATCGCGACGCCCGGCGACACCATCCTGGGCCTGGAGCTCGCCCACGGCGGGCACCTCACCCACGGCATGAAGCTCAACTTCTCCGGGAAGCTCTACAACGCCGTGTCCTACGGCGTCGACCCGGAGACCTTCCTCGTCGACATGAACGTCGTGCGCGACAAGGCGATCGAGCACAAGCCGCGCGTGATCATCGCCGGCTGGTCCGCCTACCCCCGTCAGCTCGACTTCGCGGCGTTCCGCGAGATCGCGGACGAGGTGGGCGCGAAGCTCTGGGTCGACATGGCGCACTTCGCCGGTCTCGTCGCCGCGGGGCTGCATCCCTCGCCCGTCCCCTACGCGGACGTCGTCAGCTCGACCGTGCACAAGACCATCGGCGGCCCGCGCTCCGGCTTCATCGTCAGCCGGGACACGGAGCTGGCGAAGAAGCTCAACTCGAACGTCTTCCCCGGCCAGCAGGGCGGCCCGCTCATGCACGTGATCGCAGCGAAGGCCACCGCGTTCAAGCTGGCGGCGACCGAGGAGTTCAAGGACCGTCAGGCGCGCACCATCCGCGGCGCCCAGCTGCTCGCCTCGCGGCTCACCGCCGAGGACTCCCGGGCGGCCGGCGTGGATGTGCTCACCGGCGGCACGGACGTCCACCTGGTGCTCGCCGACCTCCGCACCTCGGAGCTCGACGGTCAGCAGGCGGAGGACGTGCTGCACGAGGTCGGCATCACGGTGAACCGCAACGCGGTCCCGTTCGACCCGCGCCCGCCGATGGTCACCTCCGGCCTGCGCATCGGCACGCCGGCGCTCGCGACGCGCGGCTTCGGCGACACCGAGTTCACCGAGGTGGCCGACATCATCGCACTCGCGCTGCGCCCCGGTGCCGACACGCGCGCCCTCCGCGCCCGCGTGGACGCCCTCACCGCGGCCTTCCCGCTCTACCCGGGCCTGACCCCCTCCGGTCAGGACGCCTTCCCCGTCGAGCTGCCCTCCTCGATCTGACCCATCCCTGCGCCTTCGGTTCCTGAGTTCTTCGAGCACTCCACGCGGAGTTGCACGAAGAGCTCAGGGACTGTCGGCTCGCACGAGAGGAACGACGCGTGACGGCACGGATTCTGGATGGGAAGGCGACGGCCGCCGCGATCAAAGCCGAGCTGAAGGGGCGGGTGGACGCCCTGCGTGCGCAGGGGGTCGTCCCGGGCCTGGGCACCATCCTCGTCGGCGATGACCCGGGCTCGCAGTGGTACGTCGCCGGCAAGCACCGCGACTGCGCGGAGGTCGGCATCGCCTCCATCCGCCGCGACCTGCCGGCCGAGACCTCGCAGGCCGAGCTCGAGGCCGTCGTCGAGGAGCTCAACGCCGACCCGGACTGCACCGGCTTCATCGTGCAGCTCCCGCTGCCGGCGCACCTCGACACCGACGCCATCCTCGAGCTGGTCGACCCGGCGAAGGATGCGGACGGCCTGCATCCCACCAACCTCGGCCGGCTGATGCTCAACGTGGACCGCCCGATCACCTCGCCGCTGCCGTGCACGCCGCGCGCGATCATCGAGCTGATGCTGCGTCACGACATCGACCTCCGAGGCGCGGATGTGGTGGTCGTCGGCCGCGGCGTCACCGTCGGGCGCGCCATCGGCTCCCTCCTCACCCGCCGCGAGTTCAACGCGACGGTGACGCTGACCCACACGGGCACGCGGTACCTCGGCGAGCACCTGCGCCGGGCGGACGTCATCGTGGCGGCAGCAGGAGTGGCGGGCCTGGTGACCGCGGCCGACGTCAAGCCGGGCGCGGTGGTGCTCGACGTCGGCGTGAGCCGGGTGGAGGATCCGCTCACCGGCAAAAGCGTCGTCGCCGGCGACGTGTCGCCCGAGGTCGCGGAGATCGCCGGATGGATCTCGCCGAACCCGGGAGGCGTCGGGCCGATGACCCGCGCCCTCCTGCTGCAAAACGTCGTCGAGACCGCCGAGCGCCGCCTCTCCTGACCCAGCCGCGCTCGCCCCACCATCGAGTCCGCAGAGATTGCACGGTGTGGCGGCGTTTCGCGTGCAGTCTTTGAGGACTCGATGGTGGGGCGGGAGCGGCGCAGGCGGAGGCGGGGCGGGGCGGCGGGGGTCAGCGGTCGAGGACCAGGATGAAGCGCTTGCGGACGATGCGCTCGCCGGGCTCGCCGCGCAGCTCGTCGAGGGCGGAGAGCACGCGGTCGAGCACGCCGGGGCGCAGCGCGAGCGGCGCCTCATCCGGCTGGTCGACGGTCCCGGCGGGATAGTCCTCGCCAGGCGTAGACGACATCTCGATGTGTGCGCCGCGCACCTCCCGCACCGGCGCCGGCGAATCGTCCCGGAAGCGGATCAGCCGCTCGATCGTCGCGCGGAACTGCGGCAGATCCCGAACGTACAGTCGCGCCGGGAGGACGGTGTCCCCGGTGAGCAGGATGCCCGTCCTCCGGTCGAAGAACACGACCGCCGACGGCTCGTGGCCGGGTCCACCGATCACGTCGATCACCCGGCGCCCGAGGTCGAAGGCGACCGTCTCCTCCGGCCAGGACCGGAAGCCGAAGAACCCGATCACCTCGGCCGGACTCGTCCCGACGATGGTCGTGCCGGGCCGGTCGCGCAGCAGCAGGTCGCCGGCGATGTGGTCGCCGTGGGCGTGCGAATGGGCGACGACCAGGGGATAGGGACGGACGAAGACGACCGGGTTGCGGCGCAGCCACTCGGCGATCAACCGATCGATCGCCGCGCGCAGCGGAAACTGCCCCTCATCGGAGGTCGCGCCGGTGTCGATGAGGAGGGCCCGCTCCCGCCCGAACAACATGTACAGGAAGGGCGCCTCCCAGTGCGACGCCTTCGGCTGCCGCAGCTGGACGGTGTCCGGGTCGAGCCAGGTCACCTCCGGCTCCCGCGCTCCCTGTCCGCTCACCCTCCCAGTCTGCCCGCCTCCGGTAACGCCCGGGTGAACGCACCCTCCCTCTTCGCGAGGTGCTCGTCGTTGCAGGCGACACGCCGCGGAGCCCTGCAACTACGAGCACTTCGCGTCAAAGGCGGAACGCGGAACGCGGAACGCGGAACGTGGTGGGCGGAGGGCGGACGCCCGAGGTGCTCGTTGTTGCAGGCGACACGCCGTGGGGCGCTGCAACTACGAGCACTTCGCGTTTACAGGCGGAACGCGGAACGTGGAACGTGGAGGGCGGAGGGCGGAAGTCCGTGGTGCTCGTTGTTGCAGGCGACCCGCCGTGGGGCGCTGCAACTACGAGCACTTCGCGGGGAGGGCGGAGAGGGGAGGGCGGAGCGCGGAACGGACGGGACGCGTCAGGACTCGCGGCGGGCGCCCTCGGAGGGGCGCACGGTGAACAGCTCGGGCTGCCCGAAGCCGTGCTCGGCGAACGCACCGTCGAGCGCCACGAGCACGCGGCTGAGCGTGTCGGACGGCACCAGCGCGATGGCCGAGCCGCCGAAGCCGCCGCCGGTCATCCGCGCGCCGATCGCGCCGTTCGCCTGCGCCGTCTCGACCGCGAGGTCGAGCTCCGGCCCCGAGATCTCGAAGTCGTCGCGCATGGAGACATGGGATGCGTCCAGCAGCTCGCCGATCGCGGCCGGCCCCTGCTCGCGCAGCGTCCGCACGGTGTCGAGCACGCGCTGGTCCTCGGTGACGACGTGGCGCACCCGGCGGAAGGTCACGTCGTCGAGCAGCTCGCGCGCCCGGTCGAGGTCGGCGAGCGAGACATCCCGGAGGGACTCCACTCCGAGGATGCGCGCCCCCTCTTCGCAGGACGCCCGGCGCTCGGCGTACCCGCCGTCTGCGTGAGCGTGCGTGACGCCGGTGTTGATGATGAGGATCTCGAGCCCGGCGGCCTCAAGGCCGAGCGGGACGACCTCGGACTCGAGCGAGCGGCAGTCGAGGAACACAGCGGCGTCCGGCTCGCCGAGGAGGGATGCGGACTGGTCCATGATCCCGGTGGGTGCGCCGGCCGCGACGTTCTCGGCGCGCTGTCCGACGCGCGCGAGGGTGCGCCGGTCGAGCCCCAGCCTCCAGAGCTCGTCGAGCGCGAGACCGACGGCGCTCTCGATCGCCGCGGACGACGACAGGCCCGCGCCGACCGGCACGTTGGAGTCGAGGAGGATGTCCATGCCGGGCACGGCGGCGAGGTCGACCCCGAACTCGCTCAGCGCCCAGGCGACGCCCAGAGGATAGGCGGACCAGCCGCTGAGGATCTCGGGCGAGAGGTCGTCGATGGCGACCTCCACCAGCTCGTCCGTGAACGTGCTCCCGACGCGCAGGACGCGGTCGTCGCGGACGCCGATCGCGGCGACCGTCCGTCGGTTGATGGCGAACGGCAGCACGAACCCGAGGTTGTAGTCGGTGTGCTCGCCGATCAGGTTCACGCGCCCCGGCGCCGACCAGATGCCGTCGGGTTCGCGGCCGAAGGTCTGGATGAAGTCGTCGCGGATTCCCGTTCGCAGGTCGGTCATCGGTCAGCCTCTCGGTCGGTGTTCGTGTCGGTAGTGGATGCGGTGGCGGTGGATGCGGTCGCCTCGGCCGAGCCGCCCGGCGCGCTCGCCGCCTCGGTGACGAGCCCGGTCACCTCGACCGGCAGCGCCCCCACGGGGTTCGCCTCATCGGCGCGGGCGATCGCCTCGCGGAGGGCCGCGGCCGCCTGCTCCGGCGGGACGTCGCCGATCCACGCACCCATGGCGGCCTCCGAGCCGGCCAGGAACTTCAGCTTATCCGCGCCGCGTCGCGGCGACGTGAGCTGCAGCATCAGCCGGATCTCGTCCCTCCGGACGCCGACGGGAGCCTGGTGCCACGCGGCGATGTACGGCGTGGGGGAGTCGTAGAGCGCATCCACGCCGCGCAGCACCCGCAGGTACAGCGTCGCGAGCTCGTCGCGCTCCGCTGCGTTCGTCTCGGCGAGGTCGGCGACGTGCCGGTGGGGCAGCACATGGATCTCGATCGGCCAGCGTGCCGCGAACGGCACGTATGCGGTCCAGTGCTCGCCCGCGAGCACCACGCGCTCGGACGCGCGCTCCCGCTCCAGGATGTCGGCGAAGAGCGTGGGTCCGTAGGAGTCCAGCGAGCGCAGGAGGGCCGCGGTCCGCGGCGTGATGTACGGGTAGGCGTAGATCTGGCCGTGCGGGTGGTGCAGCGTGACGCCGATCGCCTCCCCGCGGTTCTCGAACGGGAACACCTGCTGCACTCCGGGCAGGGCGGAGAGCTGCGTCGTCCGGTCGGCCCACGCTTCGATGACCGTGCGGGCACGCGACGGCGTGAGGCTCCCGAAGGAGCCGGTCGTGGCCGGGCTGAAGCAGACGACTTCGCAGCGGCCGACCGAGGTCCGCGTGCGGCCGAGTCCGACGTCCGCGAGGTCCGCGATCCCTTCCGGCGCGTTCCCGTCCTCCAGCAGTGGCCCGAACGACGGCGACTTGTTCTCGAACACCGCGACGTCGTAGAGGTCGGGGATCTCGGAGGGATTGGATGGCGTTGCCGGCGCCAGCGGGTCGAGTTCCGCCGGCGGGAGCATGACGCGGTTCTGTCGTGCCGCCGCGATGGACACCCACTCGCCGGTGAGAGGATCCTGCCGCATGGTGGCCGTCGCCGGTCGCGGTGCAGGCTCGCGCAGATCGGGCTTGCGCTCGGCGTTCAGCGTCGTGTCGGCGTCGTCGTAGTAGATGAGCTCCCGGCCGTCGGAGAGACGAGTGGGACGCTTCGTGATCGCGGCCATGCCATCCTTTCGATTCCGAAAGCAAGAATACGGCAATGGCTTTCGTATTGACAAGGATTCGCAAGCGTTCCAGCATGGGCCTATGACCGAACCGCTGCCCGCAGCCCTCCGCCGCGAGCGGATGCTGGAGCTGATCGGCCGCGCCGGCTTCGCCCGTGTCTCGGACCTGAGCGAAGCGTTCCAGGTCTCCGATGTGACGGTCCGCAGCGATTTGGATGCGCTCGATCGCGAGAAGAGCATCCGCCGCATCCACGGTGGGGCCGTGCTGCGGACGGCGGGGATGCGCGAGGCGAGCTTCGAGGAGGCGCTGGAGTCGTCCGCCGACGAGAAGCGCCGCATCGGTCAGACCGCCGCCGCCCAGGTCACCACCGGCAGCAGTGTCCACCTGGATGTCGGCACGACGACGGCCGCCAACGCGCGCGCCCTCGTCGAGCGGGACGACCTCGAGAACGTGACCGTCATCACCAACGGCCTGACCATCGCCCTGGAGCTCGAGCGCGCCATCCAGCGCTTCGCCGTCGTGGTGACCGGCGGCACCCTGCGGCCGTTGCAGCACTCCCTGGTGGAGCCGCTGGCCGCCGTGCTGCTGGAACGCATGCATGCCGACGTGGCGTTCATCGGCTGCACGGGCGTGCATCCCACCGGCGGCATCACCAACGTGAACCTGCCGGAGGCCGACCTGAAACGGGTCATGGTCCGTTCGGCGGAGCGCGCGGTCGTCGTGGCGGACGGCTCCAAACTCGACCGAACGCACCTGGGCCGGATCGCCGCAGTGGATGAAGTGGCCGAGTTGATCACGGGCGCGTCCGCTCCCCGTGTCGCTGTGACGGCATTGCGGGAAGCAGGTCTCCCGGTGGTCGTCGCCTGAGGCCTACCCTGGTTCCATGCGTCCCGCGACCGGTGAACAGTACGAACTCGACTTCGGCGACCTCAGCGCCACGATCGTGCAGGTGGGGGCCGGCATCCGGTCGCTCCGCTTCGCGGAGTCGGACCTGACGGAGCCGTATCCCGCCGGCGCGCAGCCGCCGTCGGCCTGCGGCATCGTCCTGGTTCCGTGGCCCAACCGGGTCGCCGACGGCCGGTGGGAGTTCGAGGGCGAGCCCCGGCAGCTGGACCTGACGGAACCGGCGAAGGGCAACGCCATCCACGGCCTGCTGCGCCGCCGTCCCTACGAATTGGTCGACCGGACGGATTCGACCGTGACGCAGGCCGCGGCCGTCTTCCCCGAGCCGGGATATCCGTTCCTGCTCGAGACCGCCGTCACGCACGAGCTCCACACCGACGGCCTGCAGGTCACCCACACCATCAGCAACGCGGGTGAGCTGCGAGCGCCCGTCGCCGTGGGCGCACATCCCTACCTCCGCATCGCCGATGTGCCGCCCGAGCAGCTGACGGTGACCGTCGCCGCGCGCACCCGCTTCGAGACGGATGAGCGCAGCAACGTCATCGGGGAATCGGCTGTCGAGGGCACGCCCTTCGATCTGTCCGGCGGCCGCCGCCTCAGCGAGCTCGAGCTGGACACCGGCTTCGGCGACCTGCCGGACGGACCGGCGGAGCATGTGCTCGCCGCCGACGACGGCCGGCGCCTCGTGCTCTGGGGCGACGAGGCCTTCCGCTACGTGCAGGTGTTCACCCACCGCTCCTTCGCCACGAAGCCGGGAGGAGTGGCGCTCGCCATCGAGCCGATGACCGCGCCGGCGGACGCCCTCAACTCGGGTCGCGGTCTGCGCTGGCTGGAGCCCGGCGAGACGTGGACGGTGAGCTGGGGCATCCGGCCCGAGGGGTTCGGCGGGGAGGCCTACCTGGCCAGCTGGGGGTAGAGCGCGCGGACGTCCTCGTGGAGGTGCGACTTGACGTAGCGCGCGGTGTCGCCGACGACCGCTTCCGCTTCGTCCGCCGCCACGGCGTCCAGCGCCTCCTCCACGACCTGGCGCGGCGGCACCTTGTCGCCGGTGGCGTGTGCGGCCATGTCGGTGTCGACGTAGCCGACGTGGACCCCGACCACTTGGATGCCCGCGGGCGCGAGCTCCACGCGCGCCGAGTTGCTCGCGGACCAGAGTGCCGCCTTCGTCGCGCTGTACGAGCCGGTGCCGAGCCAGCTGAGCGCCGAGTGCATGTTCACGATGGCCCCGCCTCCATTCGCCTCGAGCACCGGGGTGAAGGCGCGCGTGATCAGCACCGGACCCCAGAAGTTGGTGTCGAACTCCTGCCGGATCTCGTCGAGGTCGCCGGACACGAGCGACTGGTCGGACGCGATTCCCGCGTTGTTGACGAGCACGGTCACGTCGGTGGCCACGGCGGCGGCGCGGAGGATGCTGTCGGCGTCGGTCACATCCAGTTGCAGGGGGATGATGCGGGGGTCGTCCGCGACGATGGTCTCGGGCCGACGTGCGGCGGCGTAGACCTTGACGGCGCCGCGCTCGAGGAGCTCGGCGACGAAGGCGGCGCCGAGGCCGCGGTTGGCGCCGGTGACCAGGGCGACACGTCCGGTGATGTCGGTCATGGGGAGTCCTTCCAAAGTAAACAGATCGGTGTACCTGCAATGTACACAGATCGGTTTACTTTTTGCAAGCCCGGCTCTAGCATGAGAACTGTGAGCACGACGTCCACTCTCCCGAGACCCAAGCCGCGCGACCGCGTCCTGGCTGCGGCGGCGCGGCTGTTCATTCGCGAGGGCGTCAATGCCGTCGGCGTCGACCGGCTCGCGCAGGAGGCCGAGGTCTCCAAGCGCTCCGTCTACCAGCACTTCGAGGGCAAGGATGACATCGTCGCCGCGATGCTCCGGGAGTACGGCCCGCGCGTGGTCGCCGGGTACTTCTCGGACGATGAGGAGCAGACACCGCGCGAGCGCACCCTCCACGTGTTCGACGCGCTCCAGACGGCCGCCGAGGCCGGCGACTTCTTCGGCTGCCCCTTCGTTAACGTGGCTACGGAGCTGCGCGACCGCGATCATCCCGCCGCCGTGGTCGCCCGCGGCTTCAAGGACGAGTTGACGACGTACTTCGAGCGGCAGGCTGTTGCGGCCGGCGCCCGCCACCCGAACCTCCTCGCCCAGCAGCTGACGCTGCTGTTCGACGGTGCCTCCGCGAGCGCGGCCGTGCGCGGTGGGACGCCCGACGCCGCCCGCCTCGCCGCCGAGCAGCTGTTCGACGCCGCTACCCGCTAGTCGGACGCGAGCCCGGCTCCGCTTCCGGACCGGCGACCGTCCGGCGAGTCGCAGGCGCTTCCCTGTCAGCACCGGTTGAATGGCCACATGACTGGCATCCCTGCTCCGCGCTTCGCGGGCTCCGCTCTTGTCGCTCTCACGCTGGCGTTCGTCCTGGCCGGCTGCACGACGCCGAACTCGGCGCCGACGACGGACAGTGCGTCCGCCTCGTCCTCGGACTCGCCATCGGCCTCGCCGCGACCGACCGGGACGACCACCGCGGTCCCGATCAACGGGCAGTGCGACACGGGCAAGCTCAGCGGCGTCATCGGGCAGGGCGGTGGGGGAGCGACTGGCAGCGTCGAGGTCAGCATCGTCCTCACCAACAACGGCTCCTCCGAGTGCTCCCTTCAGGGCTGGCCCGGCGTCTCCTTCGTCGGCGACGGGAACGGCACCCAGCTGGGAGCGGCGGCGCAGCTCGACCGGACGAAGCCGCATCCCACCGTCGTGCTCCAGCCGGGCGGCACAGCCCAGGCGCCCCTGCGGATCGTGCAGGCGCTCAATTACTCCGAGTCCGAGTGCAAGCCGAAGCCGGCGGACGGCTTTCGGGTGTACCCGCCCGGATCGACGGAGTCGCTCTTCATCAAGGATGCCGGCGTGACCGCCTGCACCTCCGACTCCGTCTCGCTGCTCACCGTCGGGGCGTTCGTCGCCGGCTGACGCTACGCGCAGACGCGCGCGAGCGCGCCTCCCCAGGAGTCCTGGAGATCGGCCATGGCGTCACGCGCTGACTGAACGGCATGAACCGGGTCGTCGACCATGGCCGCTCCGTCGACGGCATCGGCGAGCCGTTCGAGGTCGCCGTCGACCGGCGAGAGGGCATCCGACACGGCTGGAGTCGCAATGTCCGCGGTGGAGGCGCGGAACGCATCCACCGCATGCCGGATGCCGGAACCCGCTTCGACCGGATGCGCCGCGAGCGCGTCGAGGCGGAGCTCCAGCGCGGGTTCGAGGGCATGGCGTGCGCTGCGGATCGTGGCGCAATCGCGTCCGCGTGCGGCGGACGCCTCCGAGAACAACGGGAACTCGGTGTGCAGGGCCGTCGCCAGGATCAGGATGGCCGCGAGGCACCCCAGCGCGAGCGCGCCCAGCCACCACCACACGTGGATTCCGCCGGGCGCCGCAGACGCGCTGCGACCGTACCGTCCTCTCGCCTCGCGCTCCGACCATCCGGGCGCCGGCGCATCCTCCGCCGGGGCGGGGGCGCCGCGCGGGACGGCGCGCGGGTCAGCGCGCGGGTCGGCGCGCGGGTCGGCGCGCAGGTCCGCGCGCGGGTCGGCGTCGATGCCGGCGTCGGCGGCGGGCTCGTCTACCTGGGGCTCCACGCCCTCCAGCATGTCGTATCCGGCCCCTCCGAGGGAGGCTTCCGGCGAAGGTTTGCCGAACGCGTCGCCGCTGAATCGCATGGCGGCGCGGCGCGAATGCGGCATTTCGTTACGTCTGCGGGCGGGCGAGCACCGGCACACGTACCGAATCGCAGCAGCCACCCGCTTGATAACCTATGGACGCGTGACCGCCACAGCGGTGAGGCCGCTCTATCGCCGTCCACGTAACGATCGCGGCACCGCTGAGAGGGCAACGTTGTGGATGGATCACGTCTGAATGTGCTCGACCGCCAGGCTGCATTCGGGGCCGTGACCAGACTCCGTCCGTTCGGCGTCGTCGCCTCGTCGGCACCGCGCCGATTCTGGGCTTTCGTCGTCGCCGGCGCACTCGGGACGGTCATCTCCTCGACAGTGGCGGGGTCGGGATGGCTGGGCATGACCACCTCCGCAGAGCTGGTTCAGCGTTTCGGTGGCGCGGCGGCGCTCTTCCTTTCCGTCGTCTCGGCGCCGGCGTGGGCACTTTTCGTCGTGCTGCCCCTGTTCTCGCTACGCGCCGCCGCTCGGGGAGCGCTCTTTGGCCGCATCCTTCTCACCCTCGTCGCAGTCCTGAACGTCGCGCCGCTGTTCCAGAGCGGGCTTGTCTCCCTGTGGTGGGTCGGCCTCGTATGCGCTGCGGCCTTGTGCGTCGCCGCGACGATTGCGTGGTCGCTCCCCCGAAGACCTGCTGTCATCGCACCCATGGTTCCCGTGCCGAGCGTCCGTCGCCGGCGTTTCCGTTCGGCGGCGAGCCTGTTCGCCGTGGCCGGCATGATCGGCGCGCACTCCGTTTACCTTCGCCGTGGCTGGCAGTGTGCGCTCTACGTCGCGCTCCTATGGCTCGCGTTCGTCACCCACGCCCTGGGAGCGCCGGTGTCCGTGCTCCTGATCCTGGTGTCATCGCTCATGTTGTTCAGTGACTTCGCCCGACTCGACACCGCGATCGATCTCGCGAACGATCGATCGCTCGCCAAAAGCTGATCCGGCGTCGGGACCGACCGCGGATCGTCGCTCTCGACGCGAATGCGGCGGCCCGGTACAACTGCGCGTGCGCGACCACCGGCATACGTTCCAAGCTGCAGCAGTCGCCAGCCCGCGACCCTCTTGCGCACGACCGGTCCGGCGGCGGAGGGGCCGGGGATTCCGATGCGATGCCAACCCATCCACACCGTTTTCAACGGGCGCTCGACGGTCTGGCTGTGCGGTGTGCGGTGCGCGTCGCCGGCTCAGCCGATCTGGGACTTCTTCGGACGGCTGCGCAACCGGGCGGCCCCGAGCGCGGCCGCTCCGGCGATCAGCAGAAGCCCGGCCAGTCCGGCTGGCAGCGACTTGTCCGAACCGGTCGCGGCCAACGATGTCGTCGCCGATGAGGTCACCGGGCTTGCCGGCGTCGGTACCGGCGTGGTCGTCGGCTTTGCCGGGGTGACGGCGTTGGATGCCTGAGAGGGCGCGCCGGTACCGATGGCGTTGCTCGCGGTCACCGTGAACGTGTACGTGTCTCCGTTGGTGAGCCCGGTCACGGTGAGGGGAGAACCTGTGCCGCTCGCGGTTTGTCCACCGTTGCCCGGCGTCGTCGTATCGGTGGCGGTGACCGTGTACCCGGTGATGGCCGAGCCGCCATCACTGGCCGGAGGAGAGAACGCGACGGACGCCTGCCCATTACCGGCCGTAGCCGAAACTCCTGTCGGTGCACCCGGAGTCGATTCCGGGCTGAGCACCGACACCGTGTTGCCGGGGTAGCTGGTCACGTAGACGGTGTTCGTTGTCGCATTCACCGCCACCGCATCCGTGTTGCTGCCGCTGATGGGCACTTCGGCGGTCACCGTGTTGGTGACCCCATCGATCACCCACACCTCGAAGTCGCCCTGGTTGGTCACGTAGACGGTGTTCGTGGCCGCATTCACCGCCACCCCATAGGTGCTGCCGCCGCCGCCGGTGAACACAGTGGTGGTCACCGTATTGGTGGCCCCATCGAGCACGGTCACCGTGCCTGCAGCGTAGTTGGATACATACACGGTGTTCGTGACCGCATTCACCGCCACCTCGTATGAGGTCCCGGTGATGGGCACGGTGGTGGTCACCGTGTTGGTGGCCCCGTCGATCACCGAAACCGTGAGGCCGCCAGAGTTGACCACGTACACGGTGTTCGTGGCCGGATTCACTGCCACCCCATACGGGCCTCCGCCGACGTTGATGGTGGCGGTCACCGTGTTGGTGGCGCCGCTGATCACCGACACCGTGTCGGCGTTCTGATTGGTCACGTACACGGTGTTCGTGGCCGCATTCACCGCCACTCCGTACGGGCTGCTGCCCACCGGCACGGTGGCGGTCACCGTATTGGTGACCCCGCTGATCACCGACACCGTGTCGTCGCTGGAGTCAGGCACGTACACGGTGTCCGTGGTCGCATTCACCGCCACCTCAGTCGGGCTGCCGCCGACGGGCACGGTGGCTGTGACCGTGTTGGTGGCCCCGTTGATCACCGACACCGTATTGTCGCTGGAGTTGGCCACGTACGCGGTGTCGGTGGTCGCATTCACCGCCACGCCCGTCGGGTCGTTTCCGACGGACACGGCGGCGCTCTCGACATAGCTGGTGGCGGCGGAGGCCGATGCCGCCCCACCGAACACAGCCATCGGGGCCGCCAGGGCGACCGCCCCGATCAGCGCCGCCACCCGCACCCGCCACGCCGTGTGGACGAACCCGCGGGTTCGCTGCCAGCCGACCGGCCGAACCTGAATAGTCCGACCGGTACCGTGCAGTGCGCTCATTACGTGACCTTCCTCAACGCCAGCACGGCGGAATCGTCCTGGACCGCGAACGCCCTCAGGCGGAAATGGCTCGATTTCATACCCTAGCCGCAGCGCGGGCCACCATCTGCCCCCAGAACAGAGCGCACCTTGATCGATCTCGCGAACGATCGATCGCTCGCCAAAACTGATCCGGCGTCGGGACCCACCGCGGAACGTCACTCTCGACGCGAATGCGGCGGCTCGTTACAACTGCGCGTGCGCGAGCACCGGCATACGTTCCAAGCTGCAGCAGTCGCCAGCCCGCGTCCCTCTTGCGCGCGGCCGGTCCGGCGGCGGAGGCGTATCACGAATGTCACCGCCGGACAGTACTGCAGGTCTATCGTGTTCCTATGGCGGCGATGAGGCGGTCCGGGATCCTGGTCGCTGCTGCCGTATGCGTGCTGGCCCTTGTCGGGTGCACCCCGTCAGCGCCTTCCGCACCGGTTGCTTCCCGCTCTGTGGGAGAGGCGGCGTCGTGTCCTCCCCGACCCGTGCCGAAATTGACCGCGTCGACGCTACCGGGTGCCCACTCCCAGTTGGTGCCGATCAGGCCGACCGGCGTCCTGGTGTGTCACTACGGCGGCATGCAGCAGTCCGAGTCGCTCGTGTCGAGCGCCGCTGTGTATAGCGCGAAGGATGCCGCCGAGCTGGCGTCCTTCCTGGATCACGCAGGTACGTACAACACGGGGCCCATCAACTGCCCGATGGACGACGGCGAGTCCGCCTATTTCGCCTTCTGGAGTCGGACAGCCCGCAGCGAACTGACTGTCGGCCTATCCGGTTGCAGGATTGCATCGAACGGAACCACATTCCGTCTCGGAGTCGCGTTGACACCGAAGCTGCTGAAGCTTGCCGGACTTGCGGCTGGGGAGTGACAGCACCCATCAAGGCCGAAGACGCAGACCCTGAGCGCGCAGGTCTGCTTCGCCCGGCGATGGCCGGGATCCCAATGATTTGAAAGGGTGAACCCTGTCGGGCTCGAACCCACGACCCGCCGATTAGCGTGGGAACGCGGACGTCTGGGGTGGGATCGGTTCTGCCTCGATCACATACCCAGCCCGATCCTGCGAAAGAAGCGCGACAACTCGCCACGACTGCCGTATGTCGGGAAGATCCGAATCTTCGAACTCGTACGACCGCATGCACGAGAGGGAGCCGCGCAGCGTTACTTTGTCACCTTTTTCGGGAATGCGTGTCGTTGCGGCCTCGCGAGTCAGCGCCTTGAAGGTCGAGATGGCAAGCACGGTCTCGACGAGACCATCGAGATCGTCGACTCGGGACCACTCCACAACACCCTCGAACGACTCGTCACGTCCGTCAGCTGTCCACATCCAGCCCAGTTGAACTCCCATCAGCGGAATGTCGACACCTGGCAAAGGTTCCCGAATCTCGTCGTCGACGACCACGTCGACTGGAATATGGATCCTCACGCTCACAGGCTCAACTATGTCGGATCAGTAGTGGTAGCGCGCCTGCAGGATGATCACGTAGGCCGCGTCGACCAGGTACACAAGTCGATTGGCTTCGTCGATGCGTCGCGACCACGCACCAGCCAGTGCGTGCTTGAGCGGTTCCGGCTTGCCGACGCCTTCGAACGGGTCGTCACGCAGGATGTCTTCGATTAGGAGGTTGATCCGCTTGAGTGTTCGCCGGTCCTGGCCTTGCCAGTAGAGGTAGTCCTCCCAGCCGCCGGCGGTCCAGGCGACCTTGCGTTCACTCACTGGTCAGGTCGTGCTCGGTAATGCTTCCTGCGCGGGCGCTCTCGATGGCGTCGATGAGGCGTCGTGCGTTCTTGGGGGAGCGCAGGAGGTAGGTCGTCTCGAGCAGCGAGTCGTACTCGTCCTTGGACATCAGCACGGCCGAACCGCGCTTGGACGTGATCTCGACTTCGGTCTGGTCGACGTTGACGCGTTCGATGAGGCCGAACAGGTCGCTGCGCGCCTCGCTTGCTGTGATGGCCATGGTTCCTCCAAGTGGTACAAGATATCGTACCATTCATGCTCATTGACGCTTTCGGATCCAGTCGACAGTTTCAGATTAGGTGCGGGGCAGAGGGGTAGTAACGTTCACATCGTGAGCGACCCGCATAAGTGGGACCGATGGGATCATACTGTGGCGCGTCCACTGACGAGGCGACGCATTGCCTCCCTGATCGCACTACGGGTTTTTGCGGTCGCCCTCCTGACAGCGGCGTTCGTCGGCCTCATGACCGCAGCGATCTCCGCGAGGAGCCAAAGCGCCTGGACGCTCTTCGGTGTGTTCGCGGTGTTCTGGGTGTTCGTCGTGGCGACATATACATGGGTGGTGGTGCTGATCATGCGAGCGCGGCGATTGCGGCGCCAGGAGGCGCTCAATCGAAAGAGTGTCGACGCTCGAAATCGGCTTTCCTAGCCCTGAGCGCGCCAAGTTGGCTTCGTCGAGCAATTAGTGTGAGACCCGTTTGGATAGGGCTTGTCGGCTAAGTCCAGTACGGGCTGCAAGCGAGTTCCAGCTCTCGCCTACTTCGCGGAGCGATGCGATCAACTGGCCGCGTTCGAGACGTGCTGCGTCTTGCTCGCTCCGGAGCCGGTCGAGCGTCCGCGAGACTTCGTGCAATCGCTTGAGGGCGTCGACGCGCGTGCCCCATTTGGCCTGCAACTCCAACATCGCGTCGGCGGCGTGCCGCTTTGCGGCCTCCCGATCGCGATCTTCGGCGTGCCGAGCAGCGGCGTCGTGTGCCTGGCGCTGCCGCGCGTAGGACGCTTCGCGGCGGTTTCCCTTCCCCGGATTGTCCTGATTTGCCATGCAACCTGGTTTACACGCGACCCCTGTCATTCACTGGGTCGCCGAAGGGCTTCACTCAAAGTGCCTGCGTGCATTGCCCATTGCCTCTTTTGTCTTATTTCGCGGCTCCTTTCTTCGTATGGCCACCGTCCACGACCTCCGTCACACCGCCGCGAGCCTGGCCATCTCGGCGGGCGCTAACGTCAAGGCCGTGCAACGGATGCTCGGCCACGCCTCCGCAGCGATGACGCTCGACGTCTACGCCGACCTCTTCGACGATGACCTGGATGCCGTTGGAGACGCATTGAGCCGTCTTGGCGCTCCGGAAGGTGTGGGCAAGGTGTGGGCAAATCCCGAAATCGAGACTTCTGAATCTGCCCCGAAGGGGCTTGAATCCCTGTGATTCATTGGGTGGGCCCGGTGGGGCTCGAACCCACGACCCGCGGATTAAAAGTCCGATGCTCTGCCAACTGAGCTACAGGCCCTCACCACCAATCTAGCGTGGATTCACCCGTCCCCGTGGCGGGGGCAGAATGGAGGGATGTCGGACCGGTTCCACAAGCCCGCCCTGTTCACGAGCGGTATGTTCGAGGCATTCCTCGGAGGGGAGGACCCTGCCCAGATCAGCAGGGTCGCCCACGAGACCGCACAGGCGCTGCTGGCACGCGTTCGAGCCGATCCGGACCCGGAGGTCGTGGACCGGCTGGTCGCCTTCACCGATGCGCACGGCATCGATGCGCTCGCCGAGCTGTGGTCCCGGTCGAACGCCAAGAGCCTCCCGGGCGCACTGTGGCGCATCTACCTGCTGCGGCTGCTCATCCGGCAGGATGCGGAGGGCACGGCGTACCTGTACCAGCGGGGCAGCGAGGGGCTCGCGTCCATCGACGTCGTCGTCGCCGGGGCGCCGAACCCGACGGGGCCGGCGGAGATCACGGAACTCGCGGACCGCATCCTCCGCGGGCTCTTCGAAGGGGATTTCGCCGTCGCCTTGGACCGGGCCGCCGCTTTCTGCCGGGTGGCGGCATCCGGCGCGGCGTCCGTCGCCGACGACCGTGACGCGGTCGACCCCGATCGCGCGAGCGAGCTGACGACCCGCGCCCTGCGTTTCACCCGGACGGCCGAGGAGCTGACGGTCTGCGCTCGGCTGTGGCGGTCGGATTCGCTCGACTGAGGTTCCGGATCCGGATCCAGTGAGGCGCCGGATGCCTCGAGCCTCGGGATGCCCTGAGCCGCACCGCGCTCGCACTCGTCTCAGCCGCATCCACGTTCTCTGGCTGCGAACGCCACGCCGAGAGCCGCGGGAGACGCTCCTGTACACTGGAATCCGCCGGGCCGCAGTAACCCCGGGCTCCAAAACTAGCCGCTTCGAGCGGCCTCGCGCCGAGAGGCGTTCTGCGGCCCGGCATTTCTGTGCCCGGAAACGCCGACCTCCCGGATGGATCAGCCGAAGCGGCCGGAGACGTAGTCCTCGGTGGCCTGCTCGGTCGGGTTCGAGAAGATCAGGTTCGTGTCGTTGTACTCGATCAGCTTGCCGGGCTTGCCGGTGCCTGCGATGTTGAAGAATGCGGTGCGGTCGGAGACACGCGAAGCCTGCTGCATGTTGTGGGTCACGATCACGATCGTGTACTCGTTCTTCAGCTCCTCGATGAGGTCCTCGATGGCGAGCGTCGAGATCGGGTCGAGGGCCGAGCACGGCTCGTCCATCAGCAGCACATCGGGCGAGACGGCGATCGCGCGTGCGATGCAGAGGCGCTGCTGCTGCCCGCCCGAGAGGCCGGAGCCGGGCAGGTTGAGGCGGTCCTTGACCTCGTTCCACAGGTTCGCGCCCCGCAGCGACCGCTCGACCAGCTCGTCCGACTCGCTCTTCGACATCCGCCGGTTGTTCAGCTTCACGCCGGCCAGCACGTTGTCGCGGATGCTCATGGTCGGGAACGGATTCGGGCGCTGGAACACCATGCCCACCTGGCGACGCACCAGGACCGGGTCCACGCCCGTGCCGTACAGGTTGTTGCCGTCGATGAGGACCTCGCCCTCGACGTACGCGCCGGGGATGACTTCGTGCATCCGGTTCAGCGTGCGGAGGAACGTCGACTTGCCGCAGCCGGACGGCCCGATGAAGGCGGTGACGGTGCGGGGCTCGATGGTGAGCGACACGCCCTCCACCGCGCGGAAGGCGCTGTAGTAGACGTTGAGGTCGTTGACTTCGATGCGCTTGGACATGGTTTCCTTCAGGCTACGGGTTGTCGCGGCTCAGCGGCCGTACTTGGGGGCGAAGACCTTGGCGATGATGCGTCCGACCAGGTTGAGGAGCATCACGATGATGATGAGGACGAGGGCGCCCGTCCACGAGCGGTCGATCGAGGCCTGGGCGTGCAATCCCGCGGCCTGTGCGTACTGCGTGTAGACGAAGAGCGGGAGTGCCATCATCCGGTCGCTGAACGGGTCGTAGTTCATGCTCGTCGTGAAGCCGGCGACGATGAGCAGCGGCGCGGTCTCTCCGATCACGCGGGCGATGGCGAGCATCACCCCCGTGACGAGGCCGGCGATGGAGGTGGGCAGCACGACCTTGAGGACGGTCAGCCACTTCGGCACGCCGAGGGCCAGGGCGGCCTCGCGCAGCTCGTTGGGAACGATCCGCAGGATCTCCTCGCTGGATCGAACCACCACCGGGATCATCAGCACGGAGAGGGCGACGGCGCCCATGAACCCGTTGCGGATGCCGGGACCGAGGAACAGGGCGAACAGCGCGTAGGCGAAGAGGCCGGCCACGATCGACGGGATGCCCGTCATCACGTCGACGAAGAAGGTGATGCCGCGGGCGAGCATCCCGCGCCCGTACTCCACCAGGTAGATGGAGGTGAGCAGCCCGATCGGCACGGAGATCACGGCCGTGAGGAGGGTGATCTCGAGGGTTCCGACGATGGCGTGCAACGCGCCGCCCCCGTCGCCGATGACGTTCCGCATGGACTCCGAGAAGAAGGCCACGTCGAATCGTGCGAGGCCCTGCGACACCACGGTCCAGCCGAGGGAGATCAGGGGGAGCAGCGCGATGATGAACGCCGTGGCGACGAGTGACGTGATGAGCCGGTCCATCGCCTTGCGGGAGCCCTCCACCAGAAGCGAGGTCGTGTAGATGGCGATGTCGAAGAGGATCGTGCCGAAGAACACCGCGCCGACGATGTTGAAGTCCTTGGTCGCTCCACTGGCCGCCAGCATCGCGAAGACCGCGCCGAACACGACCCAGGAGGCGACGAGCATCGTCCACGGAGCCCAGCGGGGCAGCTTCCCCGCCGTGTACGAGTTGGCGAGGGGACGCGGGGCGGTGGCGGTGGTCGTGGCCATCAGTTCGCTCCAGAGAAGGCCTTGCGGCGGCTGACGATGTACCGGGCGAGCATGTTGATGAGCAGCGTCACGACGAACAGCACGAGGCCGGATGCGATCAGCGCGTTCACGCTCACGCCGCTCGCCTCGGGGAACTGGAGGGCGATGTTGGCGGCGATGGTGTTCGGGCTCTGGGCCCGCAGGACGAAGAAGTTCACGATCAGGGCCGGGGAGAGCACCATCGCGATGGCCAGCGTCTCGCCGAGGGCGCGCCCGAGGCCGAGCATGATCGCCGAGATGATGCCGCTGCGTGCGAAGGGCAGGACGGCCATCTTGACCATCTCCCACCGGGTCGCGCCGAGTGCCAGAGCGGCCTCCTCGTGGAGGCGCGGGGTCTGGAGGAAGATCTCGCGGCAGATGGCGGTCATGATCGGGATGACCATGACGGCGAGCACGATCGAGGCGGTGAGGATGGTGCGGCCGGTGCCGGAAACGGGGGGCGCGAACAGCGGGATCCAGCCGAGGTTGGCGCCGAGCCAGGCGTAGAACGGCTGGACGAAGGAGGACAGCGTCGCGATTCCCCACAGGCCGAAGACGACGGAGGGGACGGCCGCGAGCAGGTCGATGATGTACCCGAGCACGGCGGCGACGCGTCGCGGGGCGTAGTGCGAGATGAAGAGCGCGATCCCGATGGACAGCGGAGTGGCGATCAGCAATGCCAGGGTGGCGGCCCAGATCGTGCCGAACACCAGGGGCCAGACCCACGCCCAGAAGTTACTGGCGTTGTTCGGGAGCTGGCCGGGGCCGGCGAACAGGGCCGGGATGCTCTGGACCACGAGGAAGATCGCCACGGCGGCGAGGGTGGCGAGGATCAGGGACCCCGCGACGACGGTGCTGGTCGAGAAGACCCGGTCGCCGAGGCGGACCTTCGCCTTCGGCCTGATGGCTCCTGCGGTTCCGGCGGTCATTCCTTGCTTTCTCTCATCGGGTGAGCCGTTGCGGGCGGCTGAGGATGGAAGCACCGTTCGGCCCGGGCTATGGAGCAGCCCGGGCCGCACGGTGCGGGGTTACTTGATGCGGGCGACGGGCTTCTGGCCCGTGGCGGACAGGTCGCTCGCCAGCGGGGCCGAGCCGGCCTGCTCGGAAGCGGCCTTCTGGGCGTCGCTGGAGATGATGTAGCCGACGTAGCCCTTGACCAGGTCCGCCTTGGCGGCGTCCTTGTACTGCTGGCAGGCGATCACGTAGGAGACCAGGACGAGCGGCCAGGCGCCCTTCTTGGTGTCCTTGCGGTCGATCTGGATGGCCAGGTCGTTCGTGTCGCGACCGGAGGCGATCGGGGAGGCAGCGACCACCGCGGCAGCACCGTCGGCACTGATCTTCTCGTAGTCGCTGCCGACCTTCAGCTGGGCGATGCTGAGGCCCGCGGAGCCCGACTCGTCGATGTAGGTGATCGAGTTCTTCGCGTTCTTGGTGGCGTCCGCGACACCCGAGGTGCCCTTGGCCGCGTCACCGACGGTGTACGGGAAGGTCTGCGAGGACGGCTTGGTCCACACGTCCGGAGCGTTCGCCGCGAGGTACTCGGTGAAGTTCTGGGTGGTGCCCGAGTCGTCGGACCGGTGGACGACCGTGATCGGCGCCGACGGGAGCGAGGCTCCCGAGTTCTGGCTCGCGATCTTGGGGTCGTTCCAGGTGGTGATCGCGCCCGAGAAGATGCCGGCGATGGTCGCGGCGTCGAGCTTGAGGTCCTTCACGCCGTCCACGTTGTACGCGATGGCGATGGGGGAGATGTAGACCGGCAGGTCGATGCCCTTGCTGCCCGCGGCGCACCCGGCGAACGTGGAGGCGAGCTCCTCGGTCTTGAGCGCGGCGTCGGAGCCGGCGAAGTCTGCGGCGCCGGAGATGAAGCTCTTGCGGCCCGCGCCGGACCCCTGCGGGTCGTAGTTCACGGTGACCTTCGGGTTGGCCTGCTGGAAGCCGGCGGCCCACACGGTCTGGGCTGCACCCTGCGCGGACGAGCCGATGCCGTTCAACGTGCCGGTCAGGTTCGAGGCCTTCGCCGTCGTGGTCGACGGGGTGCTGCCCTCGTTCGCCGCACACGCGGTGAGAGAGATGGCGGCTGCCGCGAGGAGCGCCACGGGAGCGCCGATGCGCTTGAGATTCACAGTTGTCCCTTCGGGGATCAGTAACAACAGGACGGGGTCGGTGCGACCCGCGTGAGACGCTATTCCCGGTGTCTGTCCAGAGTCCCCCGCACTGGTAAACGGAAGGTTAACGCCGGGTGTTCTCTTGTTCCTGTCGTCCTGTGAATCCGCGGGGATCAGTCGACGATCTGCACCGGCGTTCCGAGCGGCAGAGCGTCCACGGCGGCGATCGCGGCTTCCGTGAGTCGCACGCAGCCGTGCGACACGGCGCCGGCGGCCGTGGACTGGAAGTGGATGCCTATGAGCCCGCCGTCCGTGCCCCCATAGGGCTCATCCGCGCTGGTGGCGTGGAGCGAGGTGAGCTGGATGCGATGCTCGGACTGCCCTTGCGCCGGGTCGAGGTAGCGGGCCTGGAGGTAGCCGGTTCCGGTCGGGGTGGGGGTGGATGCGGTGCCGACTCCGACCGTGAACTCCGTGGTCGCGGCGCGCGAGGAGTCCAGGATGCTGAGGGTCTGTTTCGAGGTGGAGATGACGACGCGCGTGGTCAGCGGGGTGCCGCCCTGGAGGAAGCTCGTCGGTATCCACGCGGCGCTCTGCGCCGGTGCGGGAGCCGCTGCCGTCGCCGCCGAGGGCAGTTGCTGACGCGATGGCGTGAGGACGAGCGACCATCGGCCCTTCGTCCGGACGCGGACGACCACCGTCGGCTCCCCGAGGAAGTTCTTGGCCGGGATGCGCGCGACCGGCGTGGTGAAGTCGGCCCCGTACGCGACGGAATCGAAGACGACATGGTAGGCGGTGCGGATGTCCGCCGTCGCGGGCGCCGGGAGCAGGCCCGGGATGACCGCGCTATAGGTGGCGGCGGGGAGTGCCGCGATCTGCGAGGGGGACAGCCCGGCGGGGATGGCGGGCCCCGCATCCGCGGTGGCGCTCGGCGCGGCGCTGTGCGTGGGGCTGTGCGCGACGGCGGGAGCGACCGGACTGCAGGCGGTGATGGTCGCGAGAAGGGCGGCGGCGCAGAGGACGGCGGGAAGCGTGCGGTGGGGTGTCATGGGAGTCCGGGTGTGTGGAGGTCTGGCGTGCGGGATGCGAGCAGCGACGAGCCGCTCATGAAGAACGGCGGGGGGGGGGGGGGGGGGGGGAAGAAAAAAAAAAAAAACCCCCCCCCCAAAAACCAAAACAAAAAAAAAAAATCTAAAAAAAATGAATTA
>JBQCCO010000198.1:0-17482 GCA_051962155.1 Leifsonia sp.
GCCCGGTCTCGCGGCTCGACTCGTTCACCGTGGTCAGGCCGATGCGGGACACGCCGGCGATCGCGATGTCGTCGTAGCCCGCGATCGCAAGATCCTCCGGAACCCGCAGGCCCAGCTCGTCGGCAGCACGAAGCACACCGAGGGCGGCGACGTCGGCGCCGGCGAAGATCGCGCTCGGAGGATCGGTGGAGGCCAGGAGGGTCTGCGCAGCCTGGTATCCGCCTACTTCCGAATAGCGCGTGACGACCACACGGGGCTCGAGCCCGTGATCCCGCATCGCCTGCTCGTACCCGCGTTGCCGTTCGGTGTGCGAGAGCACGTACTGACCGTGCAGCCCGCCGGAGGGCTGACTCGTGTGAGCGATCGTGCGGTGGCCCATCGACACCAGGTGATCGACCATGAGCCGCGCGCCGAGGCGGTCGTCGTCGACCACGGTGTCGAAGTTCTGCGGTGCTCCGTGCCGGGCTACGACGACGGAGGGGATCGACGCGCCGAGTTGCTCGAGCCACGCCTGCGACATCAGCGGGGCGATCACGACGACGCCGTCGACTTGGCGATCGAACAGCGCTTCCAGGCTGCGTCGCTGGCTGTCCGCGTCCAGGCCTCCCCGGACGACGATCTCCTGGTACGGGGTGTCCGACAGGGCGCCGCTGATGCCTTCGGCGATCTCGGGCTGGAACGGGCTCGCGAACTCCGTGACCATGACGCCGATGGTGAAGGACCTCCCGCGCATCTGGCGGGCACCCGCGTGCGGCCGGTAGTTCAGCGCCTCGATCGCCGCGGTCACGCGAGCCCGCATCTGGGGACTGACTCCCGACGCCGAACGGAGGACCTTCGACACGGCAGAAGCGGATACCCCGGCCGCCTCCGCCACATCGTGGATGGTGGCGCGACGACGCGAGGAGTCCTCCGTTGGAATTCCGTTGACCGACATCTCGTATGACCTTATTCGACCGCTGCCTCCGGAGCAACGTCATCTAATCGAGATCATGTTGCGCAAAAGTAAGCTAGACGATCCGGCGGCTCTGGTGCATATTCTTTACCGGAGCGTAGAACGATGCACGAAATCTGGATCGTTTCATAACGCTCAACACAGCGCCATCCCAACAAAGGAGTTGCAATGCGAAGCACCCGACGGCGAGCGCTCCTCGCTCTGTCAGTCCCGGTCCTGGTCACAGCGGTCGCCCTCAGCGGCTGCACGTCAGGATCTTCCTCGTCCTCGTCAGGTTCGAAAGACCTCCTCACCCTGGGCATGACCCAGGACATCAACGGCTGGGACCCCTCGAACCAGCCGTCGTACCAGAACTATCCGGGGATGGCCATCTGGGACACCCTGATCCGCTGCGACAAGTTCGGTAAGCCGCTCCCGGGCCTGGCAACCGACTGGAAGATCAGCGACGACCAGCGCACCATCAGCGCAACGCTGCGATCCGGGCAGAAGTTCTCCGATGGCGAAGCGGCCGACTCGGCGGCGGTCAGGGCCACGTTCGAGTACGCCGCCACCCAGGGTGCCGGGTCTGCCCGCTACAAGGGACTGAAGGTCGACGCACCCGATGCCACCCACGTCAGTCTGACCTGGCCGGCGGCGAACCCGCTGATCGTCCTGAACACCTGCAACGTCGCGATCTCCTCCCCGAAGACGATCTCGAGCAAGGACTTCTCGAAGCCGGTCGGCTCCGGTCCGTACATCCTCGACAAGTCGCACACCACCCAGGGCTCCGTCTACACGTTCACCAAGAACGACAAGTACTGGGACAGCAAGACCTATCCGTACAAGAAGCTGGTGGTTAAGGTGATCGCCAGCGACACCGCCGCGCTGAGCGCACTCAAGACGGGACAGCTCGACGGCTCGCTCATCACCACCGCGACCGTCAACCAGGCGAAGTCGTCCAACCTCAAGCTCCAGACGCTCAAGTCGAACGAGACGACCCGGCTGCTGATCACGGACCACCTGGGCAAGACGATCCCGGCCCTCGGGAATGTCGATGTCCGCCGCGCCATGAACATGGTCTTCGACAAGAAGGCCGTCGCCGACAAGCTCTACCTCGGCAACGCGGCTCCGGCTTACCAGATCTTCAAGCCCGGAAGCGATGCGTACATCGCGGACATGAAGGATCCGTACCCGTACGACGTCGACAAGGCGAAGGCCCTGATGAAGAGCGCCGGCTTCGAGAACGGCTTCACGCTCACGATCCCGGTGATCGCCAACACGGGTGTCGACAAGCTCCTGCCCTATGTCACGCAGCAGCTCGGACTGATCAACATCAAGGTGGAGCAGCAGCCGCTGTCCGGTCCGAACATGTACAACGAGCTGCTCGGCGGCAAATACCCGGTGCCGCTGTGGCCGCTGGGCAACTACGGCGAGTCCCTTCAGGACATCTACGACTATGTCCTCACCGGCGGGATCTGGAACGTGTCCCATCAGGATGACGCCACGATCGACGGTCTGTGGCAGAAGATCACCACGACCTCGGGCTCCGAGCGGAAGCAGGCCGAGCAGGACGTCAACAAGTACATCACCGACCAGGCGTGGTTCGTGCCGATGGCGTACCCTGACGGTTTCTTCGCCTACAGCTCCAAGATCACGGTGAAGCCCGCTTCGGACTACGCCGGTCTGAACCCGCTGCTGCGGGACTTCCAGTAACACCCGGAAGAGGTCGAGTTCGATGTTGACGATGTCCATCCTGAAGAAGCTGGCACGAGCGATCGCTGTGTTCCTCGTCGTCACCTTCGTGACCTTCTGCATGATGTTCGGAAACGGCGCGGGCATCGCCCGCGGCGTCCTCGGGCTGGACGCCCAGCCGTCCGATGTGCAGAAGGAAGTCGTCAAACTCGGACTCGACCAACCGCTTCTCGTCCAGTACGGGAAGTGGCTGCTCGGAGTCGTCACCGGGAACCTGGGACAGTCGTACTTCACGGGACAGTCCGTGAACGAGGCACTCGCGTCCCGGGTCCCGGTGACCCTCTCCCTCGTGATCGCGACCCTCATCCTCACGCTGGTGCTCAGCGTGGCGATCGGCGTCACAGCGGCCATCTTCGGCGGCTGGATCGACCGCGTGGTGCAGTTCTTCACCGTGCTCGGCGCGGCCGTTCCGGCATTCATCATCGCCGTCGGGCTGGTCTTCGCCTTCGCGATCGCCCTGCCGTTGTTCCCGGCGACCGGTTACGTCGCGCTGAGCGACGACCCCACGGCATGGCTTCATTCGATCGCACTACCCGTGATCGCACTGCTCATCGGATCGGTGGCGAGCGCCGCCGCCCAGATCCGAGGTGCCGTTCTCGATGTTCAGGGGCGCGACTTCGTTCGGACCCTCCGCGCCCGCGGCATCCCCGAGGGGCCGCTGCTGTTCCGGCACGTGCTGCGCAGCGCTTCCGGACCCGGCCTCACAGTACTGAGCCTTCAGACCATCGCCCTCCTCGGCGGCGCCGTGTTCGTCGAGCAGATCTTCGCTCTCCCCGGTATCGGCCAGCTCGCCAACACGTCCGCCCAGCAGGGCGATGTCCCGATCGTGATGGGCATCGTGCTCGTCACCATCGTCTTCGTCCTGGTGGTCAACCTCCTCGGAGACCTGGCCAACGCTGCGCTCAACCCGAAAGCGAGGACACGATGACGAATCGGCCCACCACCGAGTTCATGCTGTCGGTCACGCCGCAGCCCACGCCGCGCCGGCGTCGCCCCCTGATCGTCCGGCTGCTGATGAAGCCGGAAGGCGCGATCACCATCGCCTTCCTCCTGTTCGTCGTCGTGCTGGCCGTGTTCGCCTGGGTGATCGCACCGGTCCCGCCGAACCTGACCGACTTGAACACGGTCAACGCTCCGCCCTTCTCGCCCGGCCATCCGCTCGGAGCCGATCAGTCCGGGCGCGACATCCTCTCCCGCCTTGCGTGGGGATCGCAGCCGACCATCATCGGGGCGTTGATCGTCCTGGTCGTCTCCGTGCTGGTCGGTGTGACGAGCGGCCTGCTCGCCGGGTTCTTCCGCGGCAAGGCCGAGGGCGTGGGCACTTTCGTCTCGGACGTGATCATGTCGCTTCCGGGAATCGTCCTCCTGATCGCGCTCTACACCCTCACAGGCCCGAACATCCCTGCGGCGATGGCGGTATTCGGCATCCTCGTCGCCCCCACGTACTTCCGGCTCGTCCGATCCGTCGTCGTCAACGTGCGGAACGAACTCTATGTCGACGCAGCTCGCGTGGTCGGGTTGTCCAACACCCGCATCATCGGGCGGCATGTCCTCTGGGCGGTGCGCGGACCGGTGATCATCCAGAGCGCCTTCATCATCGCCGCCGGTATCGGCATCCAGGCCGGTGTCGACTTCCTCGGACTGGGCGACCCCAAGCAGCCGTCCTGGGGAACCGTCATGCAGGACGCCTTCAACAACATCTACAACAACCCGGTCGGCGTGTGGTGGCCGGCTCTGCTGATCAGCCTCACCATCCTGAGCCTCGTACTCCTGGGAAACATCCTCCGCGATGAGCTGCAGTCCACCGGGGTCAGACCGCTCAGCAACAGAAGCAAGCGGACGCTCACCCGGGACTCCACGGCCAGACCGGTGAAAGCCGTTCCGGGCGGCGAGAACGTCATCGCCATTCGCGGACTGAAAGTCGCGTACCCGCAGGCCGGCGGGACGATCACCGAAGTCGTCCACGGCGTCGACCTCGACGTCAAGCCCGGCGAGATCCACGGTCTCGTGGGCGAGTCCGGGTCGGGCAAGTCGCAGATCGCGTTCTCCACCCTCGGCATCCTGCCCAAGGAAGCGATCACCCTCAGCGGCAGCATCTGGATGGACGGCGACGATCTGCTCGCCGATGGAAAGCGACTCGCGTCCGCACGCGGATCCAAGATCGGGTACGTGCCGCAAGAGCCGATGTCCAACCTGGACCCCTCCTTCACCATCGGCGCCCAGCTCACCTACGGGCTTCGCGCGGTCAGATCGATGTCCAAGAAGGAAGCGCGCGCTGAACTTCTCGCCTTGCTCACCCGTGTCGGCATCCGCAATGCCGAACAGGTCTTCAGGATGTATCCGCACGAGATCTCCGGGGGGATGGCCCAGCGCGTCCTCATCTGTGGAGCGATCGCATCCGGGCCCAAGCTCATCGTTGCCGACGAGCCCACCACCGCGCTCGATGTGACTGTGCAAGCGGAGGTCCTCGAGCTCCTGCGGGAACTGAGCAGGGAGCGTGGCCTGGCCATGATCCTGGTCACCCACAATCTCGGGGTCGTCGCCGACATCTGCGACGTGGTCAGCGTGATGCGCGACGGCCGCATCGTCGAAGAGGCCGACGTCGAATCCCTCTTCGCGTCGCCGAAGCAGGCGTACACCCAGGAGCTCCTCGCGTCGTCCCGGAGCGTGGAGATCATCGAGGAGGCGTCATGAGCGAAGCCATCCTGAGCGTGAAGGACCTGGTCGTCACTTTCGGTGCCGGCCGGACGGCGAAGACCGTCATCGACCACGTCTCGTTCGAGCTGCACGCCGGGGAGACGTTGAGCCTCGTGGGGGAGTCGGGCTCCGGCAAGACCACGATCGGGCGCGCGATCCTGGGGCTTGCGCCGGTCAGCGGCGGCGAGGTCCGATTCCGCGACAAGACGATCAGCAACGCGTCTCGCCGCGAGCGGAGGAAGACCGCGCACGACATCCAGGTGGTCTTCCAGGACCCCTACTCCTCGCTGAACCCGTCGATGACCGTAGAGGACATCCTGGTCGAACCGCTGAAGGTCGCCGGAATCGCCGATGGCCGCTCCCGGGTGCGCAAGCTCCTCGACTCGGTCGGGCTGCCTGCCGACTCAGGATCCCGGTTCCCGAAAGAATTCTCCGGCGGACAGCGACAGCGGATCGCGATCGCTCGGGCACTCGCCCTGGAACCCGCCGTCATCATCTGCGATGAGCCCACCAGCGCGCTCGACGTCACCACCCAGGCGAAGGTCCTCGAACTGCTGCGCGAACTGCAGGAACGCACCGGCGTCGCCTACCTCTTCATCAGCCACGATCTGGGCGTCGTCAATTCGATCAGCGACCGGATCGCGGTCCTGTACCAGGGGCACATCGTCGAGCTCGGCGAAGCAGCGCAGGTCACCCACCACCCGGCTCACGACTACACGCGTCGTCTTCAGATGTCGGCTCCCGTCGCCGATCCAGCGGCCCAGCGGGAGCGACGGGAGCAGCGGCTCGCGCTGTTCGCCGCCGCCGGCGCGGTCGAGCCCGCGCCCGCCATCGCGCAGCAGCCCACCGTCTAGGAGACCCCCGTGCCCACCGCCTCGAGGCCGACTGCGCCCCATTTCGAGCACCGCACCGAGCCCGGCCCGATCCTGGGGATCGCCACGGCGAGCCCGCGCCTGTCCTGGACGGTTCCGACCGCCTCTGATGGATGGCGGCAGCGGACGTACGAGATCGAGATCGAACGCGCGCACGGCCTCGATCGGTTCGAGGTCGCCTCCAGCGACCAGGTGCTCGTCCCCTGGCCGGGCACGCCGTTGACCTCCCGGGAGTCCGCACGCGTACGTGTCCGCGTGGCAGACGATGTGTACAGCGACTGGAGCGAGTGGGCGACGGTCGAAGGAGGACTCTTCGATCCGGCCGATTGGCGGGGGTCCTTCGTCACGCCGACGGCGATCGGCGGCCTCGACGACCCGGCACCCCTGCTTCTGAGCACGATGAACGTCACGGGTCGGATCATCAGTGCACGCCTGTACGCCACCGCTCTCGGAAGCTACCAGGCCACGATCAACGGCCAGGCCATCTCCGATCAGGTCCTCGCCCCGGGCTGGACCTCGTACACGCACCGGCTCCGCTATCACGTCTACGATGTCTCACACCTCGTCGTGCCCGGGATGAACGAGCTCGCGTTCACCCTCGGCAACGGCTGGTACCGCGGGCGTCTCGGTTTCGAGGGGCGACGGGCGATCTACGGTGACCGCCTCGCTCTCCTCGCCCAGCTGGAGGTCACCCTCGCCGACGGCACGGTTCTCGTGCACGGAACGGACGACTCGTGGCGCGCCGTCTCCTCCGGCGTCATCGCCGACGACCTCTACGACGGCCAGCTGACCGACCTCCGGATCGAGCCGCGCGCCGGCCGGTTCCACCCCGTCGAGTCGGTTCACTACCCGCTGGAACAGCTCGTCGCGGCTGAAGGGCCGGTCGTGCGACCCATACACGAGGTGCCGGCCCTGAAGGTGTGGGCATCCCCGGGAGGACGCACCCTCGTCGACTTCGGACAGAACGTCGTGGGCTGGGTGCGTATCCGGACAACCGGACTCGCGGCCGGTGCAACGGTCACCGTCCGGCACGCCGAAGTCCTGGAGAACGGGGAGCTCGGAGTGCGCCCGCTTCGAACCGCGAAGGCCACGGACACCTACGTCATGTCCGGCACGCTGCACCAGGTCGTGGAGCCCGCTTTCACCCTCCACGGGTTCCGCTATGCCGAGGTGACGGGTGTGCCGAACCTCACCGCGGCCGACCTCACGGCGATCGTCATCGGCTCGGACCTGCGGCGAACAGGGTGGTTCGAGAGCTCGAACACTCTTCTCGACCGCCTCCACGAGAACGTCGTGTGGAGCATGCGCGGCAACTTCATCGACCTGCCGACCGACTGCCCGCAACGCGATGAGCGATTGGGCTGGACCGGGGATGCGCAGGTCTTCGCCCCCACCGCCTCCTACCTCTTCGACACCAACGGTCTGCTCTCCTCCTGGCTGGCCGACCTGGCGGCGGACCAATGGCCCGACGGCAGCGTTCCGTATGTGGTCCCCGATGTCATCGGCGCGGGGTCGCCGCCGTCCCCGGCGGCGGCGTGGGGTGACGCCAGCACCATCGTCCCGTGGACCATCTTCGAGAGGTCGGGGGATGCCGGAATCCTCGAGCGTCAATACCCGAGCATGCGAGCGTGGGTGGACTGTATCGCGGCCGCCGCCGGTGACCGGCACGTCTGGGACCGGGGCTTCCAGTTCGGCGACTGGCTCGACCCCGCCGCGCCACCGGACGACCCGGCGCGTGCGATGACGGACCCGGCACTGGTCGCGACCGCGTACCTGGCCCGATCGGCGCAAGTCCTCGCCGCCGCCGCAGCACAGCTCGGGTACCGCGACGACCAGGCAGAATACGCGCAGCTCGCCGAGGCGACGCGCGCCGCGTTCTGCCGTCGCTTCTGCACCGGTGACGGACGGATGGAATCGGATTCCCCCACGGCGTACTCGCTGGCGATCGTCCGGGAGCTGTTCGCCGATGAAGGACAGCGGGCTGAAGCGGGCCGTCGGCTCGCCGACCTCGTGCGTGCCTCCGGGTTCCGCATCAGCACCGGGTTCGTCGGGACGCCGGTCATCTGCGACGCCCTGTCACTCACGGGGCATGCGCATGTGGCCCATCGTCTCCTGCTGCAGACCGGCTGCCCGTCGTGGCTGTATCCCGTGACGATGGGAGCGACGAGCATCTGGGAGCGGTGGGACAGCATGCTCCCGGACGGGACCATCAATCCGGGTGAGATGACGTCGTTCAACCATTTCGCTCTCGGCGCCGTCGCCGACTGGATGCACCGCAGTGTCGCAGGGCTGGCCGCGACCGCCCCCGGCTACCGGAGGATTCGCATCCAACCGGTCCCACCGGCCGATCTCGATTTCGCGAGCACGACACACCTGACCCCGTACGGCGAAGCGCGGGTCGCGTGGAGACGACGCGACGGGCGCGTGCTCGTGACCGCTCACGTCCCAGTCGGAGCGGAGGCGATGGTCGTGCTTCCGGACGGGTCGCACCCGTTCAGCGTCTCGCACGGCGACCACGAATGGACGGTGGATGTCGAGACGGAGGGCGGTGCGCTCACGACGATCCGCGACCTCGTGGATCACGCGCCGGTATGGAGCGTGCTCCTCCGGGAGCTCGGCGCCGAGGACATCGGACTCGACAGCGAGCCGAAGGTCGCCCGCCGGCTGCTGCCCTTCTTCGATGCTCCCGTCGCAGAACTCGCCCAAGCCCTTGCACCGGAAGGCGCGACCCTCGCGGAGACACGCGCGCGAGTGCGCGAGATCGCCTCGCGCCTCACAGCAATCGAACCCGACCGCTCCGCGGTCCTGGAAGGAACCCTCGGATGAGCCGAACCTTTGACCGCTATTCGCCTTTGGGCTCGGCGCTGGACAACGAGCACGCTCGTGCGGCACTCGAACAGGAGATCCCGGATGTCGTCGCCTCGCCACTCGCGGAGGCGCTGCGCACAGCCCCTCTGGGAGGGTTCCTCCAGTTCGTCCTGAGGCCCGACACCGCGAAGGTGCAGGAGCTGCTCACGGCCTTGGAGACGATCGAGGACACCTCGGAGCAGCCAGAGGAGGCCGTCCCGATCGAACCCGCCGCGGACTACGAGCCCGGGAGCGTGCCGCGCGGTTCCGCCCACGTGCGGACACCCGACTCGGCCGCGCGCAACGAGACGGTGGAGATCGCGTTCGACGGACCGTCGCACGGCAACCCGTTCGTCGAGGTGGAACTCCGGGCCCGGTTCCAGCAGGGATCGGACATCGTCATCGTGGGCGGCTTCTACGACGGCGGCGGGCGGTACCTGGCGCGCTTCCTCCCGCCGGCGGCGGGCACCTGGACGTTCGTAACAGAGTCGAACGCGCGGTCCCTCGACGGGATCAGCGGCACGGTCGCCGTGGCGGAAGGGGACGCGCGGGGGCCCGTCCGCGTCGCCGAGCGAGGGAACTTCGCCCACTCCGACGGAACCCCGTTCGTGGGTTTCGGGACGACCGCCTACGCGTGGACGCACCAGAGCGCTCAGCTGCAGGATCAGACGATCGAATCACTGGCCCAGGCACCGTTCAACAAGATCCGGATGGGCCTGTTCCCCAAGGACTACCTCTACAACAAGAACGAGCCGGAGAGCTTCGTCTTCCCGCGCACCGACGACGGCTGGGACACCACCCGATTCGACCTCGACTATTTCGCAAACCTCGAGAGACGGATCAGGCAGCTCGCGGCGCTCGGCATCGAGGCCGACCTCATCCTGTTCCACCCGTACGATCGGTGGGGCTTCAGCCGACTCGGCGCGGCAGCGGATGAGCGATACCTCACCTACGTGGTGCGCCGGCTCGCCGGCTTCCCCAACGTGTGGTGGTCGATGGCCAACGAGTACGACCTCCTGACCGCGAAACGACCGGAGGACTGGCACCGTCTCGCGCGGGTGGTGGCGCGTGAGGACCACGTCGGGCATCTGCTGTCGATCCACAACTGGCTGGAGGTCTTCGACTTCTCGGCGGAGTGGGCCACGCATGCCAGCATCCAGCGCGGCGACGCCGAGATGGGCGGACTGATCGACGAATGGCGTCACCGCTGGGGAAAGCCCGTCGCGGTCGACGAGTTCGGCTACGAGGGCGACCTGGACCAGGGCTGGGGAAACCTGACCGCGGAGGCTGTGGTGCAGCGGTTCTGGTCGGGGACCCTGCGCGGCGGCCACCTGACGCACGGCGAGACGTTCTGGTCCGAGGACGAGATCATCTGGTGGTCGCGGGGAGGGCACCTGCGCGGTGGGAGTCCCGCGCGCATCGCCTTCCTGAAGAGGATCGTGGCGGAGTCGCCGACCGGCCGGGTCGAGGCGCTTCCCGGAGACTGGGACGCCGTCACGGGCGGAGTCGCCGGCGAGTACGTCCTCATCTACTTCGGCGACCACCGGCCCCGCTTCCGCGACGTCGCGGTGCCCCAGGGCATGCGCGCGGAGATCGACATCATCGACACCTGGCAGATGACGATCACCCCTCTGCCCGGCACGTATGAGGACACCGTGCGCCTCCAGCTGCCGGCCCGGCCGGGGATCGCGTTGCGGCTCCGGGCGGTCTGAGCTCTCCATAGGCTGCGCGCGACGAACGCGCGCGGAATCAACACCCATCAATGACGATGACCAGGAGGACGAACCGTGTTCGCACCCAGATCCACCCGATCGCATCACCCGAGATCGAGACGAGTACTCAACGCGGGAGTCGCGGCGAGCATCGCTGCGGTCATGGTCGGAACGCTGCTGCCGGCAGCCGCGGCCACCGCCTCGCCCGGTTCGACCGGTCCGACGGGAGGACGGGACTACTTCGCCGTGCCGGCGGCGGCGACCGTGCGCCCGCTCGGCGACATCGTCCCCGGCCCCACGACGCCCGGATTCCCCGGGCTGCCGGTCAGCGTGCCAGGGCTCGGCGTCCCGTTGGGAGGAGTCGGGGCCGGATCGTTCATGATCAACCAGGCGGGCACCTTCGGACCGTGGTTCTTCGGCGGGTCCCAGGACGACTCCTGGGAGATGCGCGCGCTGCCTCAAGCAGCGTTCCATGTGCGCGAACAGGTGGGTTCCGATCCCGCGACGGTGAAGACCCTCGCGACGGACGGCCCGCAGTCGTCGTATTCCGCAGCCCGGTCCTGGCAGTCGCCGCTTCCGGCGTGGAACGCTCTGCAGAAGGGCGAAGGCTCGTATGCGGCGCTGTACCCCTTCGGGTACACCAGCTACACGCCGTTCAAGACGGACGTCTCGATGCGATTCTTCTCCCCCATCGTCGCGGGCGAGGACCGTCGCACCTCGCTGCCGCTCGCGTACTTCGACGTGAAGCTGGCCAACCACACCACGGAGAACAGCAAGGTGTCGGTCATGTTCACCATGCCGAACGTCCCCGGCCACGAAGGCCGGCAGCCCGCGACCGTGCGGACCGGTCTCTCCAACACCTACCGGGTCGACAAGAAGACCGGTGTCCAGGCCATCACGATGAGCGCCGACGACCCGTCCAACACACCCGACGCAGCCGGCTCGGAGTGGACGATCGCCGCCCGTCCGCAGCGCGGGCAGACCGTCACGTACGCCACATCGTGGAACGGGAACGGTGACGGCAGCGACATCTACGCACCCTTCACCGCGAGCGGCAGCCTCTCGGACCGGCCCATCGACGACTCCGACTCCGCGGGCGCCATCTCCGTGTCGGTCGACCTCCGACCGGGTGAATCCACCACGGTGCCGTTCGCGCTCAGCTGGGACTTCCCGCAGGTGTCCTTCGCCGGCAACAACACGACGTGGATGCGCCGCTACACCGACTTCTACGGTGCGAAGGAGGACAAGCAGAACAACTACGTCCCGGGGAGCTACCCGTTCCACCAGAGCTTCGCGATCGCTCGAGACGCTCTGGCAGCGCACGACCAGAACCTGCGCGATGTCGAGCGCTGGTGGGACCCCATCGCCGACGACTCCGCCTATCCAGTAGTGCTTCGGACAGGCGCGCTCAACCAGTTGGCTCAAGTGCCGTTCCAGACCTCGCTGTGGGAGGGCGGCCTCGTATCCAACTCCGTCGCGCCGACCAGCGGGAAACGACTGGGAACCTCGGTGCCGGGTACCCACTTGTATCTCGGTGTCGACTCGAACGCCGGCGGCGCCGCCAACGGCGGCATGGGTACGGAAGTGGGCACGTACAGCTATCTGGCCTATCAGCAGGTGTTCCCCACCATCGAGCGAGACCGGCTGCAGGCGAAGATGGATGCGGTTCTCGCGGACCCGTCCGGCGATCCCTGGGACCCGGGCGTCACGTCGTCCACGGATCCGGCGACCTACAGCGCCACGGGCGATCCGTTCGTCACCTGGACGCAGGGGGTCCAGCCGTCACCGGGGAACGTCTGGTTCATCGACCGGCCCAGCGAGAACATCTTCCGGCTCTACGACTACGCCCGGACGTCCGGTGACAGGGCCTTCCTGGAACGCGCATACCCAGCGATGCAGAAGATCCTGTCGTATATCCAATCGACCATCCCCGCTGGATCGACGCTTCCAGAGGCGCCCGACATGAACGCTCCGAGCCCGGGTCTCAAGAGCCCGCTGCCGTACGCCAACGTGTTCGACGTCATCCCGGTGAACAAGGTCGACTCCTACGATTCGCAGCTCTACCTCCTCGCCCTGGAATCCATCGGGGCGGCGGGGAAGCGCCTCGGCGAGTCCCGCGCGACCCTCGCGCACTGGGACGCGCAGCTCGCCTCCGCCAAGGCGGAGTACGAGGCGACATTCTGGAGCGACGCGCACGGGTACTACCGGTACACACCCGGTCCGACAGCCGACAACGACAGCGTCCTGCTCGCGACGTTCTTCGCGCAGCACCTCGCCGAACGTGCCGGGCTGCCCGACCTCGTCGACGTCGCGCACTACAAGACGCAGCTCAGCACTCAGCTGTCGCTGTTCTCGTCGCAGCCGGACGCGCAGGGCAACCCCATCGGTACGCCCAACATGGCGCTTCCGCCGGGGTCGACCGGGTTCCCGTACACCGGTTTCGCGGGAACGACCTACGAGAACGGGGTCTGGCCGAGCGTGAACTACTCCGTCGGCGCGACCTATATCGACGCGAGCAGGCGCTTCGGCGACCAGGCCTTCGCGAATCAGGGCGTCAGCCTCGGGTCGGCGGTCGCGACCCAGATCTGGAAGGTCGACGCGAACGGCTACCAGTTCAACGCACCGCTGCAGTGGAACAAGTCGAACTCGGGCAAATGGATCTATCCCGCCTTCGTGAGCAACCTGGCTTCGTGGGATCTGATCAACGCCATCGAACCGGTGCACATCGCCGGACACTGCCGGCTCCGGGGGGGGGGCGCCTCATCGCGGCGCCCCCGACCTCGCTGCAGCAGAGCTCGGTTTGCGCAACTGGGGCTGCAGGGGGAACCGCCGGCGGCGATCCGGCACATGCTAGGAGGCGTCGGCCGTTCACCTAGCTGCGGAGTTCCCCACATGACGACGAATGATTTCGAATCAGCACGTTGGATCTCGCGGGCCGTACCGGCCGCGACGCGTGTCAGGCGCAACCCGGGCAGCGAGAACGTGGAGTGGGTGTCTCCCGGGCACACCCTGGCGCAGACCTTCGAGAGCCCCGGAGCGGTGTCGGCAGTGAGTCTGGACATCGCCGGTCCGCCCGACGCCGGCGATCTCTTCGCGGTCGATGTCCGCTTCGCGGTCCGGGTGGTGAGCGCCACCGGTGCGATCGTCGGCGAGTTGATCGCCGATGGACCGCAGCTGCTGTGGGAGCGGATGGACCGGTTCATCGCGGTCACTCCGCCGGCGCCTCCCGGCGAGTACACCATCGTGCTCGAAGCCGTCCGCGAGACCGTCGGGTGGTATTTCGCCGCCCCAGCTCCGACGCGCGACGACGACGGCACCGCTCCGGTTCCGCTCGAGGGCCAGGCCTGGAGGGACGGCGCGCCGGTCGAGGGCGTCCGAATGGCAGCCGTCGAGACGATCTCGGCCCCGAATCCCCTCTTCCGCACGCGGTTCACCCTGCCCTCGTCGGCGTCTCAGGCGACGATCGCCGCGGTCGTGCTCGGCTGCGGGTCCGTCACGATCAACGGCTTCCGGGTCGGAGAGGAGGCCCTCGAGCCGGCAGTGACCGACTACGACCGCTCCGTCCTCTATCGCACGTGGGAGGTCGCGCACCTGCTCCGCGCCGGGGTCAACACCATCGAGATCGATGCGGGCCGCGAACGGTTCTCCGCCCGGGGCGGCGATATCTGGGGGTGGTACCTGGCACCGTGGCATCGGGAGCCGATGGCTCTGGCCCGGCTCGACATGCGCCATGCCGATGGCACAGTCACGACGCTCGTCACGGACGAGACATGGGAGACAGCGGCGGGACCCGTCAAGACGGACACCCTGTACGGCGGAGAACAGTGGGTTCTCGAGGCCGCCGACCCGGCCTGGGCCCCGGTGGCCGTGGTGGCCGGGCCGGCAGGGGAGCTTCGTCCCGCCACGCACCCGCCCGTCCTGGCCGGCCCGTTGAGGCCCCCCGTCAGTGCGACGGCCGTCTCGGAGAACTCCTGGGTGTTCGACTTCGGGGAGGTCATGACAGGCCGCATCCGCTGCATCGTGTCCGGCGGACCCGGGAGCCGCGTCACCGTCGTCTCGGGCGAGCAACGTGACGAGGACGGGAACGTCCTGTGCGAGAACGTTCTCGTCGCCGGCGCCGCCCAGCTGGATTCCTTGCAGCTGGACCGGGAGGTCGATGGATACAGCTGGGAGCCTCAGTTCGGCTACCGGGGATTCCGGTGGATGCAGGTCACGACCACCGGCCGCATCGGCGTGACCCAGGTTCGCGCCGTCCCTCTCTCCACACCGCTCACCACCATGGGTGAACTCACCTCGAGCGAACCCCTGCTGGCCTGGATCGACACCGCGACAGCGCGGACGTTCCGGAACAACCTGCACGGGATCCCGACGGACACGCCCATCTACGAGAAGAACGGCTGGACGGCCGACGCTCATCTCGCGACCGAAGGGCTCCTCCACCACTTCGATCTGCGGTCCTCTCTGGGCAAATGGATGGACGACCACGTGGAGGCGCAGTCGCCGGACGGCGCGATTCCACAGATCGTGCCGAGCCCCGGATGGGGACGACGCACGGACCCGGCATGGTCGTCCTCTGCCGTCCTCATCCCCTGGTACCTCTACCGGGAGTACGGGGACGCCGGGGTGCTGGCGCGGTACGAGACGATGGCGCGCCGCTTTGCGGATGGGCTTCAGCGCCGGCTGGAGGGCGGCCTGTGGCGCGATCGCACGTGGGGTGACTGGCTCGCCCCGGGCTACGGGGTGGGCCCCGAGGGGATGGTGTCCATCGGCACCATGATGTCGGTGACGGCTTTCCAGCACGTGGCCGCCATCCTCGAAGCACTCGGGCGGCCGGATTCCGAAGAGTATCGCGCTGCCGCGAGAGCGGCCGCCGGCGCGTACCACCGGGAGTTCTTCGATCCGGGGGCCGGACGCTATCGCGCGGAGGGGACCGGGTACCGGCAGTCCCTCAACGTGCTCCCGCTGGCGTTCGACGTCGTTCCGGCCGAGCATGTCGAGAGCGTCCGCGCGAGCCTGATCGACGACCTCGAGGGCCGGACTGCCGGCCATCTCGATCTCGGCGCCGTGGGGGTACGGCACCTGCTGCCGGTGCTCTCGGCGGCCGGCCGCGACGATCTCGCGTTGACGGTGCTGCTCCAGCGCACCCGCCCCGGGTGGGGTGTCTGGTTCGAGTCGGGGGAGCGGACTCTCCTGGAATCCTGGGACGCGGACGCCCGGTCGCGGAACCACTACTTCCTCGGCTCGGTCTCGTCCTGGATCCAGCAACGGGTCGGAGGGCTCCGGCTCACCGCTCCCGGGTGGTCCGAGTTCGAAGTGGCGCCGGTGTGCGATGACCGGGTGACTCATGCCTCGATGCGCCACCGGACGCCGCTCGGGGACGCGGCGGTCTCGTGGTCGCGCGGTCCGGGCGGCTGGGACCTGCGGGTGGATGTCCCCACGGGGTCCCTCGCGAGGGTCCCGCTCGCGGGCGAACACGGCCTTCTCGGCCCGGGAGAGCACCGGATCCGCGTCCAGGCGCAGTGACTTCGTAGCGCCCTCTCGGCGGTGCACCAAGCGCGGGATCTTCTCACAGATCGCCCGCGCGTGCCCCCGTTTGCGCAAAAACTCCCTCAGGTGGTCTTCGGCGGTCTGGCTGAGCTACCATCGTCGAAATGCTAATAGTTCGAATGCAATTCCATTAACCGGAATTCGAGCGATTGAGTAGACGATCGGAAATGAAGTCAACGATGACCACAGCAACGAACCAACCGGTCAGGCCGGCGGCAGCGCCACCCGACGACGCCCCGGGGGGGACCGTGCGTCGCCGGCCGCGGCGCAACAGCGTCGGCGCGAAACTGTGGTGGTTCGTGCTTCCTGCCGGGGCGATCTATGTATACGTCGTCCTGGTTCACACCTTCCATGGCATGGGCTCGGCGTTCACCAACTGGTCGTTCTCGAATCCGAGCCCGGCGTTCACGGGCTTGGACAACTTCGCCAGGATCTTCCAATCGGATGCCGGCCCTGCAGCGCTCCGCACGCTGTTGATCGCGTTGGTGGTGGTGGCGGCTCAGAACGTCTTCGGGCTCGGATTGGCGCTGCTCCTCACCGGCCGGATCGCCGGACGGAATGTGCTGCGGACGATCATCTTCGCGCCGATGGTCGTCTCGGCCCTCGTCGTGGGCTACCTGTTCAAGTTCATCTTCGGTGCGCCCGGCATCGGAGCCGTCAACCTCCTGCTCCACTCGCTCGGAGCTCCCCAGGTCGATTTCCTCGGCAACCCCACCTCGGCGCTGTGGATCATCATCGTCACGATCGTCTGGCAGTTCACCGGCTCGACGATGATCATCTACCTCGCGGGCCTGCAGGGCGTGCCGGCCGAGCTCCTGGAGGCCGCGTCCCTCGACGGGGCAGGCTACTGGAAGCGGTTCTGGTTCGTCACCCGGCCCCTGCTGGCGCCGGCGATCACCATCAACCTCATGATCGGCCTCATCGGGGGACTCAAGATCTTCGACCAGATCTTCTCCATCACCGGTGGCGGTCCGGGCGGCCAGACCCAGACGATCTCGACGCAGATCTACCAGATCTTCAGTCAGTTCGGGGAGTGGGGAGAATCAGCGGCGTTCGCCCTGGTGCTCGCCGTGGCCGTCGGGGTCCTCTCGTTCATCCAGTTCGCGGTTCTTCGCCGGCAGGAG
>JBQCCO010000199.1:0-15653 GCA_051962155.1 Leifsonia sp.
CCCTCCCCCCACCCGCCCTTGCGGTTGTCCCGCCGTGCGCTAATGTGTTTTTGTTTGGGGGCCACCCGCGGTCCGGGGTTCAAACACCGCGAACTTCGGCGAAAGGGGAGGGACGGGATGCGCGGGAATTCCTCCGCGAACCATGTGTTTACATGGACATAGCCAGGCAATGGAGCCGACCCCATCCCACCGAGCATCCCCTGGAGGAGCCATGCCCATCGCCGAGGCCGCCACCCGTACCGCCGACACGTCCGCGCCCCTGCTGACCACTCTCGCCGAGCGCTGGAGTCCCCGCGCGTTCGACGCCTCGGCCGAGGTGGATGACATCGTCCTGCGTTCGGCGCTCGAAGCGGCGCGCTGGTCGCCGTCGGCCTCGAACACGCAGCCGTGGCGCTTCATCGTCGCCCGCCGGGGCACGGCGGAGTTCGACACCATCGTCGCGAACCTCCAGGGCTTCAACCAGGCCTGGGCCATAGCCGCCGCGGTCCTCATCGTCGCGGCCGCTGAGGTCGTGGACGCAGAGGGTCACGAGCGCCGCTGGGCCACCTACGACCTCGGGCAGGCCGTGGCCCATCTCACCATCCAGGCCCACCACGACGGGCTGCACGCACACCAGATGGGCGGCTTCGACCCGGACGGGCTGCGTCAGGCCTTCGACCTCGAGGAGCGCTTCGAGCCGGTCTCCGTCACCGCGCTCGGTGTGCTCGGCGACCCGGACTCGCTGCCGGATCGGCTGCGCGAGCGCGAGTCGGCGCCGCGTAGCCGTCGTCCTCTGGAGGAGATCGTCCGCTACCACGGCTGACGCCGCGGCGACGGCTACGGACGCACGAGCGTCTTGATGGCGCGCCGCTCATCCATCGCGGCATACGCCTCCGCGATGTCGGTCAGCGGGAGCTCCAGGTCGAAGACGCGACCCGGCTCGATCGCACCGGACCACACGTCCGGCAGCAGGTCCTCGATGTAGTTGCGCACGGGAGCGACGCCGCCGTTCACCCCGATGTTGCTGCTGAACAACGGGCGAACCGGGAGTTCGGGTCCGCCGTTCGGGACGCCGACGTAGCCGACCATCCCACCGGGGCGCGTGGAACGGATCGCCTGATCCATCGACTCCTTGGTGCCCACCGCCTCGAGCACGCAGTCCGCGCCGATCCCGTCCAGCAGCTCCACGACGGCGGCGACCCCGGCGTCACCGCGCTCGGCGACGATGTCGGTCGCGCCGAACTCGCGGGCCAGCGCCTGGCGGCTCTCGTGGCGCGACATCGCGATGATCCGGGAAGCTCCGAGCCGCGCCGAGGCGAGCACCGCGCAGAGGCCGACCGCGCCGTCACCGACGACGACGACCGTGCTCCCCGCCGTGACGCCGGCCGAGACCGCGGCGTGGTGGCCGGTGCCCATCACATCCGACAGCGTCAGCAGGCTCGGGATGAGGTCGGCGCGCGGGTACTCGGGCGTCGCGACCAAGGAGCCGTCGGCGTGCGGGACGCGGACATACTCGCCCTGGCCGCCGTCGGCGAAGCCGCCGTTGCGGTCGTCCGCTCCCCACCAGCCGCCGTGGAGGCACGAGGTGCTGACACCGTTCCGGCAGTTCACGCACGTCATGTCGCAGTCGTAGAACGGAGCGATCACGAAGTCGCCCGGCTTGATCTTCTGCACGCCGGGGCCGACCTGCTCGACCACGCCGACGAACTCGTGGCCGATGCGGCGCGGTTCCGTCGTGGGGACCACCCCGCGGTAGGGCCACAGGTCGCTGCCGCAGACGCAGGCGGCGACCACCCGGACCACGGCATCGAGGCCGTCGGCGTCAGGGCCGGTGTACAGGACGGGAGCAGGGACCTCTTGGAGGCGCACATCGCGCTCCCCGTGGATGACAGCAGCACGCATGCTCAGAAGCCTACGCGTCCGGCGGGTGCGGCCGTCACTCGCGCACGGCCGACACCGTCAGGTGGTCGTTCTCGCTGTCGAGGTCGACCCGCACCAGATCGCCGTCCCGGACCTCGCCGGCCAGCAACTCGGTCGCGAGCCGGTCCTCGATCTCGCGCTGCATCAGGCGGCGCAGCGGGCGGGCTCCGTAGATGGGGTCGTAGCCGCGCTCGGCCAGCCAGGCCCGCGCATCCGGTGTGACCGCCAGCTCCAGGCGCCGCTCGGAGAGCCGCAGCATCAGCCGGTCGATGCCCAGCTCGACGATCTCGCCGAGCTCCTCCTGGGTCAGGGCCGAGAACACGACGATGTCGTCGAGGCGGTTCACGAACTCCGGCTTGAAGGCCTGCCGGACCAGCTGCAGCACAGCCTCCTCGCGCTCGGTCGCGTTCAGCGTCGTGTCGACGAGGAACTGGCTGCCGAGGTTCGAGGTGAGGACCAGGATGGTGTTGCGGAAGTCCACGGTGCGGCCCTGGCCGTCGGTGAGACGGCCGTCGTCCAGCACCTGCAGCAGCACGTCGAAGACCTCGGGATGCGCCTTCTCGACCTCGTCGAGCAGGATCACCGAGTACGGACGCCGGCGCACGGCCTCGGTCAGCTGACCGCCCTGCTCGTAACCGACATAGCCGGGAGGCGCTCCGACGAGGCGGGAGACGGAGAACTTCTCCCCGTACTCGCTCATGTCGATGCGGACCATCGCCTTCTCGTCGTCGAAGAGGAACGCGGCGAGCGCCTTCGCGAGTTCGGTCTTGCCGACACCGGTCGGGCCGAGGAACAGGAACGATCCGGTCGGGCGTCCGGGGTCGGAGATCCCGGCGCGCGTGCGGCGCACCGCATCCGCCACCGCTTGCACGGCCCTCTTCTGGCCGATGATCCGCCGGCCCAGCTCGTGCTCCAGGTTCAGCAGCTTCTCGGTCTCGCCCTGGGTGAGGCGGTCGACGGGGATGCCGGTCCACGCGGCGACGACGGCGGCGATGTCGTCGGCCGTGACCTGCTCGTTCACCATGCGCGGGTGGTCGTGCTCGGCCGCTTCAGCCTCGGCCAGCTCTCGCTCGATGCCCGGGATGGTCTCGTACTCGATGCGGGACGCCTCCTGGTAGCGGCCGTCGCGCAGGGCGAGGTCGCGCCGGGTCTTGGCCTCCTCGAGCTGCGACCGCAACTCGCCCACGCGGTTCAGCGACGCCTTCTCGGCGCGCCAGCGGGCCTGCAGCTCCTCCAGCTGGTCCTCCTGCTCGCGCAGCCGCTCGCGCAGCTGCCCCAGGCGCTCCTTGCTGGCCTCGTCCTTCTCCTTATTGAGGGCGAACTCCTCCAGCTTCATCCGCTCGACCTGACGCTGGAGCGTGTCGATCTCGACGGGCGCCGAGTCGATCTCCATCTTCAGGCGCGACGCCGCCTCGTCGATGAGGTCGATGGCCTTGTCGGGCAGCTGGCGTGCCGTGATGTAGCGGTTGGACAGGGAGGCTGCGGCGACCAGCGCCGAGTCCTCGATCGTGACCCCGTGGTGCGCCTCGTAGCGGCCCTTCAGCCCACGGAGGATGGCGACCGTGTCCTCGACCGACGGCTCGCCGACGTACACCTGCTGGAAGCGGCGCTCGAGGGCCGCATCCTTCTCGATGAACTCGCGGTACTCGTTGAGCGTGGTCGCGCCTATCAGGCGCAGCTCGCCGCGGGCGAGCATCGGCTTCAGCATGTTGGACGCCGCGACGGACCCCTCACCGCCTCCTGCACCCATCAGGATGTGGAGCTCGTCCACGAAGGTGATGATCTGGCCCTCGGCGTCGTTGATCTCTTTGAGGACCGCCTTCAGGCGCTCCTCGAACTGGCCGCGGTACATCGCGCCGGCGACAAGCGCGGAGAGGTCGAGCGCGACCAGCTGCTTCCCCTTGAGCGAGTCGGCGACATCCCCCGCGACGATGCGCTGGGCGAGGCCCTCGACGACCGCCGTCTTTCCGACGCCGGGCTCGCCGATGAGCACCGGGTTGTTCTTGGTGCGTCGCGTCAGCACCTGGCTGACGCGACGGATCTCGGCGTCCCGCCCCATCACCGGGTCGAGCATGCCGCTCTTGGCGATCTCCGTGAGGTTCACGCCGTACTGTTCGAGAGCGCTCTTGGCCTCCTCCTGCGTGGAGGGCGCACCCTGCATGTTCGCCATCTGGTTCCCTTCCCCATTTCGTTCTGGGCAAACTTGAGTCTACTAGGCTCAACTTTCTGGCGCGAGGGGATATTCCACCCGGACTCGCCCTCGATCCCGGTGGCCCCTGACGAGTACCCTGGCGGCCATGGTGTACCCGGCCCCGCTCCGCGTCGTGCTGATCGACAGCGCGACCGCCGCGACGCTCGCCCAGGTTCTGCCGCTGCTGCTGCTGAGCCTGATGGTCGAACTGCGCCGCGTGGAGCTGCACCGGCGCGGGCACAACGTGAAGCTGACGCGCACGCTGCTCGGCGTCTTCTTCGTTGCGTTCGGCGTGGTGGAGACGGTGTTCGTCCTCTCGATCGACGGCGAGCTCATCCCGTTCACCTGGAGCGACCTGATCGCGGCGCTGAGCATCTTCGCGCTCCTCGCCCTGCTCTTCATCCTCTCCCTCCTCGAGTCCCCCGCGCGACGTCGGCGCGACGACGACCTCTGAGTCCCGCCCCCCCGCCGAGTACACAAAAACAGCACGCTCCCCAGGGGGAAAAAGAGCAGTCATAGTGTACTGGATGGTGGGGCGCGGCGGGGCGCCGGGGTGGGGTCAGCGGACGGCGGGGTCCCGGTCGTCGACGTTCGGCGGGGCTGCGGCGTCGAGCTCCTCGGGCAGTTCGAGCGGGCGGCGCGTGTAGTACTCGCGCGCCTTGCGGTAGAAGATCAGGATCGGGAGGATGCCGACCACGATCAGCCCGAGTCCGAGCGCGTTGACGACGATCGCATCGTTCTGGAAGTTCTGGACGATGCCGATGACGAAGATGACGCCCATGAAGATCGCCCCGACCGCCGGCCACAGCCCGATCAGGATGAAGTTCTTCGCCGAGGCGAACAGCACCCGCCGGTACGCGACCACCACGGCCACGCCGGCGAGCGTGTAGTAGAACGCGATCTGGATGCCGATGGAGAGGATGGCGTTGTTCAGGACTTCGCCGACCGTCTGCCCGAGCAGGTTCGCACCGAGGAACAACAGCAGCGATACGCCCACGACGATCAGGGTCGAGAAGGCCGGCGTGCGCCACCGGCGGTGGATGCTGCCGAAGATCTTCGGGATGGTGTTGTCGCGTCCCATCGAGAAGAGGGTGCGGGTGACCTGGATCAGCGTGGTCTCGAGGGTCGCGATGGTCGAGAGCGCGACGGCGATCACCAGGATCTTGCCGCCGATCCCCGGCCAGACCGCATCGCCGAGCACCGAGAGGAGGTCCGCTCCGCTGGCCTCGATCTTCTTCTCGGGGAGGATGACGAGCGTCGCGATGGTGAAGACCTCGAACAGCAGGAAGACGATGATCACGCCGATGATGCCGGCGGAGCCGGCACTCTTGTGGCCGTCCTTGGTCTCCTCGTTCAGGTTGGCCGAGACATCCCAGCCCCAGAAGTAGAAGGCGGCGATGAGCGCTGCCGAGACGAAGACTCCCGGCCCGGTGAGGTGCTGGAACCCGAGCCAGTCCCAGGAGAAGGACGGCCCGGCGTGCGCCGTGGTCGCGGCGCGCACGATCATGAGCGCCGCGAAGACGATGAGGATACCGACCTCGATCACGGACATGATCCACTGTGCACGCGCGGTGACCTGAACACCGAAGAGCACGCAGGCCGCCATCACGAGGAACCAGAGGGCGCCGACGCCGGTGACCAGCAGCGTATTGTTCGCCTGCTCCGGCGCGAACAGCGAGACCGTCATCGAGCCGGCGGGCAGCGCGCCCGCGATCATGAAGATCGTCGCGGAGATCACGAGCGCCCATCCCGACAGGAAGCCGAGGATGGGGTGCAGCGCCCGCGCGACCCACGAGTAGGCGGCGCCGGCGTTGACGTCGAGCCGCCCGAGGTAGAGGAACGCCCAGGCGATGCCGAGCATCGGGATGCCGCACCAGAGCAGGGCGGCCGGTGCTCCGAGAGCCGCGACGCCGACGAGCGTCGCCGTGGTGGCCGCGATCGAGTACGCGGGCGCGCTTCCGGCCACGGCCATCACGATGGAGCCGGCTGCGCTGACGCCGTCGGCCTTCAGCTCGTGGCGGTGCTCGTCCGGTTCGGGTCCGCCGCCGCCGTATGAGGCGTCCGGCCGGGAACTGGTCTGCGTCATTGCTCTCCCTCGGTTCACGGGTCGCGGGGTCGGGTGGCGAAGGGCAACGCCGGTGTGCGACAGGGGGACGTTAGCAACATCCGGCCGTGAGGACAAGCGATTTACGACGGATTCGGTTGTCGGGGTACGGATTGGAGGCTGAAAGCGTTGTGAAAATCATCGTTCGCCGCGGATGCGGTGGAGTTTTCGCCGATGGGTCGGCGAACGTCCCCATGTCGGGTCGCTTGATCGGATCAGGACGCAATGCCTAGGGTTTTCCATGCCCGACGATGAGGACCCCGGCAGCACGCCCGCAGAGGACGGACACGGGGACGCGCGCGGGGGAACGCCGGGGCGGATTTCCCGTCGCGCGATGATCGGCGGGGTTGCCGGCGGGGCGGCGGTCCTCGCCGCGGCGGTCGGCGGGGCCGTGCTTCTGCCCCGGTTCCCCGGCTCTCCGAACGGCCCTGCGGCGACTCCGAAGCCGCACGGATCGCCTGACGGCCTCCTCGTCGACCGGCTGACGACCCGTCCGGGCTTCACGGTGGCTCATCGCGGCGGGTCGCTCGACTGGCCGGAGATGTCGATGGAGGGCTACCGCAATTCGGTCGCGCTCGGCGTCAACGCGCTCGAGATCTCGCTGGCCCGCACGGCGGACGGCGTCTGGTTCGGCCTCCACGACGAGACCCTCGACCGCACCTCGGGGACCACCGGATTCCGCGCCGCCGACCACACGTGGAGCGAGGTGCAGCAGCACACGATCACCGCCGCCGAGACCAACGACCCGAAGCAGCCGCGGCAGCCCTACCTGCGGTTCGAGGAGCTTGCGGACGCCTACGGCCGCACGCACACGATCTTGGTCGACCCGAAAGTGGTGCCCGTCGAGCACTTCGGGGAGCTGTTCGACCTCATGGGCCGAGTGGCGCATCCCACCGCCACCTTCGTCGCGAAGGGATACTGCACAGCGCGCGCCTGGCCCGTGGATGCGCGGGCGCGCGGGTATCGCACGTGGGGGTACTACTACGGCTCCGAGGTCGCGGCGGACCGGACGCTCTTCGCCTCCACCCAGGAACGGTGGAGCTGGCTGGGCCTCGATTACACGGCGGAAGCGGAGGAGTGGCGATCCTTCGCCGCGAGCGGCAAGCCCGTGCTGGCGCACATCATCCCCTCGCGTGCCGCCGCCACTCGGTCGCGCCGGGAGGGTGCCCTCGGCCTCGTCGTCTCCGGCGTCCGCGAGGTCCTCGCCGCGTAACCTCCTCCTGCGGCTGAGCCCCACCGTCGAGCCCCACTATCGAGTACACGAATATTGCACGCTCCCGCGGCGTGTCCCGTCCAATCTTCGTGTACTCGATGTGGGGGTCAGCGGTGCGGGGGTCAGGGGCGCTTGCGGGATGCGGTGACGGTGAACTTCGCGTTGCGCGCGATCTGACGCGTGGGGCCGACGCTGCGCTCGAGCGCGGCGCGATAGCCGAGGTGCGAGTTCCAGACGGTCCAGAGCTCGCCGCCGGGAGCCAGCGCGCGGCCGGCGTCGGCGAACAGCCTCAGCGCGGCACCGGTGTGCACAGCCGAGCCGATGTGGAACGGCGGATTGAGCACGATCAGCTCGGCCGAGGCGTCCGGTTGGGTGGCGTGGCCGTCATCCCGCACCACGGTCACCCGGTCGGCCACCCCGTGCGCTGCGGCCGTTGCAGTAGCGGATGTGACCGCAGCGGCGGACTGGTCCGTCGCGACGACCCGCAGCCCCGGGCGCGCGACGGCGAGCGCCGCCGCGAGCACCCCTGTCCCGCAGCCGAGGTCGACGGCCGTGCGGGCGTCCGGCACGGCATCGTCCAGGACGCTCAGCAGGAAGCGCGTGCCGATGTCGACCGAGGTGCCGGCGAAGGCCGCTCCGTGGGCGCAGATCCAGAGGCCGGATTCGGGGTCCCGCGAGCGCCGAGGCCAGCGAGGTCCGGGGGTCGTGGCTGCGGGATGCGGCTGGCGCACCGTGAGGACGCGGGCCTTCTGCCGGGCGAGGGAGGCCTCGACCGTGTGGAAGAACCCGCCGAGGACCTCGTTCATCGCGACGGTCATGTGCTTCAGCATCCCGCCGGCGAAGACCACGACCTCGGGATGCGCGTGCTCGGCGATCAGGCCCGCGATCTCGTCGAGCGCGTCGAGGCTGCGCGGGAGGCGCAGGAGCACCGTGCGCGCCCCGCCGACAAGTCTGGCGTCGAGGGCGCGGTGCTCGTACGCACCGGCGAGGTCGAGGGCTGCGGCATTGGCGTCGAGCGCGTGCTCGCCGGTCAGCGCATCCTGGTGGACGCGGACACCTCGCGCCCCGCGCGCGGCGGCCGCGAGGGTGAGCGCGCCGTAGCCGTCGCCGATGACCACCAGGCCGGGCGCGAGCACCGCCTCCCCGGCGAGGTCTGCGAGCAGCCGATCGGCCGCGTCGGAGGCGAAGAGGTTCGGAGCCTCGACGTCCGGCCACCGGCGCAGGCGCTCGTACGGAAAGCCGGGGGCTGCGGAGGACACGCCTCCAGTGTCGCAGAGGCCCGGACCCGCAGCATCCGGGTCGGGGGTCGCGCTGCTGTCCCCAAGGATTCCGGCCCGCCCGTGCGCCGTTTCCGGGGCAGGTGGCCAGGCCGCCGCCGTTACCCCAATTCGGGTCAGAAGCCCTGCAGATGCCCGAATTGGGGGCATGGCAGGAGGCGGCCGATACGTAGACTGACGGGTATGTCCCCACTGTTCTGGCTCGCTGCGGCGCTCGTCGTTGCCGGTGTCTACCCGGCGTTCCGATTCGTGCGCCGGGCAGTGCGGTTCCGGGCGACGGCGACCGTCATCGCGGTGGTCGCCGGACAGCTCATCGGCGTGGGGCTGGTGCTGCTCGGGGTACTGCTGCTCCCCCGGCCCGACCTCGCCGGGCCCGGCTGGTTCATCGTGGTCCTCGCCGCGACCGTCCTGCCGCTCGCCATCGGGGACGTCGTCCAGTCCTCGCGCCGCAGAGCCGTACGGATCGGCGTCGCCTCGGCTGCCGCCCTCCTCACCGTCGCCGTCGCCGGACTCGCCGCAGCACCGGCGTTCGCGGTGGCGACCGTGGCCGGGCACAGCATCCCGGTGACCGGGCAGACGCTCGCGGACGGTTACGAGCTGGCGGTGCACATCCCGCCGACGGCATCGGGATTCGGCGCTCGCGACGCCCACCTCTTCATTCCCTCGGGCTGGCTGCGCGACCCGGGTTCAACTCGCCCGGTCGTCGAGATGATGATGGGCCAGCCGGGCGACCCGACGCTGGGCGCGACGCTCGACGCCTTGCACAGCCTCGGCGACGACCGGCTCGCCCAGGCGCCTTTCGTGCTCGTCGTGGACCAGCTCGGCGCGGAGACGGCCAACCCGCCCTGCGCCGACACGTCGGCCGGCAAGCTCGACACCTACCTGTCCCAGGATGTGCCCGCCTGGATCGACGCCAACCTCCCGGCATCGCACAACCGGGCCGAGCGAGTGATCGCGGGCTTCTCGCACGGCGGCGAGTGCGCCGCATACCTCGCAGCAGCGCATCCCGAGAAGTGGGGCGCCCTCATCGACATCTCGGGGCCGGACAAGCCCGGCGAGCACCTGCCTGTCCTCACCCGCGACAAGTTCTTCGGCGGAAGCCAGGCCGCGTACGAGAAGACATGGCCGGAGAACATCCTCGCGTCGCGGGACTACCCGCAGCCGACCGTCGCCGTCTTCGTCGCCGGTGCGGAGGACCCGAAGTTCCGGCCGCAGGTCGAGGCCACCGCGACCGCGGCCGAGCAGGCGGGCTGGACGGTCACGTACTGGGCCGTGCCGGGCCTGGGGCACAACGGTCCGACGCTCATCCGCGGGCTGGCGACCGGCTACAACAAGCTGATCGGCGGCTGGCTGACGTCGGGGGCGACCAGCGCGAGCGACCGCTTCCTGTGCGCCGCCGGGCAGACTCCCTCCGCCTGCGGCCTGGTCCAGGCGGCGGCCGTCGGCGGGACGGTCGCCCTGGTCGACCTCATCGCGCTCGCGCTCTTCCTCGTGACCGGGCTCGCACTGTTCTTCGCACGCCGCGGCATCCTCATCGCGCGCCACCGCGCCCGCCCCTCCCTCGAGGACTGACCCCGGGCGGTCGGGATCGCTCCCGCGACGGAAAGGGAGGCGGACCCGGGCGATACGCCGCACACCCGCGTCGGAAAAGGAGGCGAATCCGGGCGATACGCCGCACACCCGCGTCGGAAAGGGAGGCGGATCCGCGCGACTCGCCGCGCCCAGGCGCGAAAGGGAGGCTATTCGGGCGGACGGTGGCCAGATCACCTCCGTTTCCGCGAGCGGACGGCGGAGGGGGCGGCCAGATCACCTCCGTTTCCGCGAGCGGCCGGCCGAGGGGCGGCCACAGCGCCTCGGTTCCGCAGACACGGGGCGGAGGGGCGGGCGCATCACCTCCGTTTCCCACTACGCGGCGACGGCGGCGCGGGACGCGACGAACGCATCCACGCAGCGGCGGATCTCGTCCTCCGTGTGCGCCGCCGACAGCTGCACGCGGATGCGCGCCCGCCCCTTCGGGACCACCGGGTACGAGAACGCGGTCACGTAGACGCCCTGGCGCTGCATCTCGTCGGCCATGCGGGCGGTGAGCGCCGCATCCCCGAACATGACCGGGACGATGGGATGCTCCCCTGGCAGCAGGTCGAATCCCGCCTCCGTCATCAGCCCGCGGAACAGTTCTGCGTTGGCGACCAGCTGCGCCCGCAGGTGGTCCGACTGCTCCAGCAGGTCGAGCGCGGCGAGCGTCCCGGCCACGATGGAGGGCGCCAGGGTGTTCGAGAACAGGTACGGACGCGCCCGCTGGCGGAGCAGGTCGACGACCTCGCGGCGGCTGGAGACGTAGCCCCCGGACGCCCCGCCGAGCGCCTTGCCGAACGTGCCGGTGTAGATGTCGACACGGTCGGAGACGCCGCACAACTCCGGCGTTCCGCGCCCGTGCTCGCCGATGAACCCGACGGCGTGCGAGTCGTCCACGAACACCAGCGCGCCGAACTCGTCGGCCAGGTCGCAGATCTCGGCCAGCGGCGCGATGTAGCCGTCCATCGAGAAGACGCCGTCCGACACGATCACCGTGAACCGCGCTCCCGCATCCCGCGCCGCCTCCAGCTGGGCACGCAGGTCCGCGAGGTCGCGGTTCCGGTAGCGATACCGCTGCGCCTTCGACAGGCGGATGCCGTCGATGATGGATGCGTGGTTCAGCTCGTCGGAGACGATCGCGTCCTCCGCCCCGAACAGAGTCTCGAAGACCCCGCCGTTGGCGTCGAAACAGGACGAGAAGAGGATGGTCGCCTCGGTGCCGAGGAAGCGCGACACCCGGCGTTCCAGCTCCAGATGCTGCTCCTGGGTGCCGCAGATGAAGCGCACCGAGGCCATCCCGTAGCCCCAGTCGTCGAGGGCGGTCTTCGCCGCATCCCGGAGCACGGGGTGGTCGGCGAGCCCGAGGTAGTTGTTGGCGCAGAAGTTGAGCACCTCCTGCCCGTCGGCGGTGATCAGCGCGGACTGCGGCCCGTGGATGCTGCGCTCGCGCTTGGTGAGCCCGGCCTCCGCGATCTCCGTCAGCTGCGTCGCGATGTGGTCGCGGAAGCGTCCGTACATGGCTAGACCTCCGTCCAGTCGAGGATGACCTTGCCTCCGCCCGCGGCAGCCGCCGCAGCGAAGCCCTTCTCCCAGTCGCGAGCGGGGAAGCGATCGGAGACGATGGAGGCGATGGCGTCGTGCAGCGTCGTAGAGGTCTGCAGCATGGCGCCCATGGCGTTCCAGGTCTCGAACATCTCCCGTCCGTAGATGCCCTTCAGGGTGAGCATGTGCGTCACGACGATGCCCCAGTCGATCGCGATCGTGTGCGACGGCAGCCCGAGCATCGCGATACGGCCGCCGTGGTTCATGTTCTCGATCATCGACGGCAGCGCGGTCGGAGCGCCGCTCATCTCGAAGCCGACGTCGAATCCCTCGCGCATGCCGAGCGCGGCCTGGGCCTCATGGATGTCGTGCTGGGACACATCCACGGTGAAGTCGGCGCCCATCCCGCGGGCGAGCTCGAGGCGCGCGGCGCTGATGTCGGTGCCGACGATGAACCGGGCGCCGACGTGACGGGCGACCGCGATGGCCATCAGGCCGATCGGGCCGCATCCGGTGACGAGCACATCCTCACCGACGACCGGGAACGCGAGCGCGGTGTGGACGGCGTTGCCGAGCGGGTCGAACAGCGCTCCGACCTCGGGCTCGATCGCGCTGTGGTGCACCCAGACGTTCGTGGCGGGGAGCACCAGCTGCTCCGCGAACGCACCGTCGCGCTGCACGCCGACGCCCTTCGTCCGGATGCACATCTGCCGGCGGCCGGCGCGGCAGTTCCGGCAGGTGCCGCAGACGATGTGGCCTTCGCCCGATACCAGGTCCCCGACGGCGACGTCGTGGACGAACGGCCCGACGTCGATGACCTGCCCGTAGAACTCGTGGCCGGGGATGAGCGGGGCCTTCACGGCCGACGCCGCCCACTCGTCCCAGCGCTGGATGTGCAGGTCGGTTCCGCAGATCCCGGTGCGCAGGATGCGGATGCGGACGTCCTCCGGCCCCATCTCGGGCTCCGGGACGTCGACCAGCTCGAGGCCGGGCGCGGCCTCCCTCTTGAACAGGGCTCTCATCGTCGCTTCCTCGTGGGACTCGGTGTGCTTCATCGCGTGGGCGTGCGCGCCTTGTGGGCGGTTCGGCCGGCACCAGCCTACCTCCGCGCGGCGCGGCACTAGAGTGCTCCCATGAAGCGCGCGCTGATCGTGATCGACGTCCAGAACGAGTACGTGACGGGCAACCTGCCGGTCTGCTTCCCGGACCTGATGACCTCCCTGCCGAACATCGAGATCGCCTGGGATGCGGCGGACGACCACGGCCTGCCGGTGGTCGTGGTCCAGCACATCGAAGCGGAGGACGCGCCGGTGTTCGCGCGCGGGTCGGAGGGTGCTGCGCTGCACGAGACGATCCTCCACCGGAAGCCCGCGCACGTGATCACCAAGAGCAGCGTCTCGGCGTTCCCCGGAACGGACCTGCAGGAGTGGCTGCGTGCGGCCGGCGTCGACACGGTCGCCATCGCCGGATACATGACCCAGCACTGCTGCGCCGGAACGGCACGGGATGCGGCCGAGCTCGGCTTCACGGTCGAATTCCTCTCCGACGCGACCGGGACGCTCGACCTCGTGAACACGGCCGGGACGATCTCGGCGGACGCGCTGCACCGCAGCGTCCTGGTGACCATGCAGTCGGAGTTCGCCGCGGTGGCGACCACCGAGGAGTGGACGCTCGCCGTGGAGGCCGGCGACAGCCTCCCGGTGTCGAACCTCTGGGACAGCACCCACCACGCGCGAATACCCGGTAAGCACGCCGAGCTCCACAAGCTCATGAGCGAGGTGCGCGCCGGGATCGACCGCGACATCGCCGCGGGCGAGGCGCACAGCATCCAGAACACCCTCTACGTCGGCCAGGGCGTTTCGTCGCTCTGAGCCGCCCCCGCCGGTCCGCCGCGTCCGCCTCCCCGCCTGAGCGGACCCACAGCCTCGCCTCCGCCAGCCTGGGAGCGCGCTCCGAGGCGTCCCCCGTGCGGTGAATGCAGCGTGAACCTTCGACGAGCACTCGCTCGCGCGCATGGCGCCGGGAGTGGCGCGCCGACAGGATCGAGCACGGTTCGAACCACCCCCGGCCGGGGGTGGGCCGCTCGAAAGGATGCTGATGCTCTCCACCAGACGGACGGCCGGTTCCCGCGCCATCGCCCTCTGCGCCGCCCTCGCCGGGGGCGCTCTGCTCGCCGGCGCCGCAGCCGCGCCTGGTCTCGCCGACGAGGGACACGGCAACGGCGACAGCGGCCGCGCGGACGCCAAGCACGTCCTCCTGATCTCCGTCGACGGCCTGCACCAGAAGGACCTGGACTGGTACGTCACGGCGCATCCCGCATCCGCCCTCGCGACGCTGGCACACCACGGGACCGACTTCACGAACGCCGTCACTCCCGTCCCGTCCGACTCGTTCCCGGGCATGGTGGCCCAGGTGACCGGCGGAAACCCGGGCACGACCGGCGTGTACTACGACGACACCTACAACCGGGCGCTGCTGCCTGCGGGCACCACAGACTGCACGACGGCGAAGCCGGGAGCAGAGGTCGCCTTCACCGAGGCGGCGGACACGAATCAGGACAGCATCGATGCAGGCCAGGGACTCAGCGGCCTGCCCGGCAGCATCCTGTCGATGACCAGCTCGCCCGCATCCCTCCTGAACTCGGCGGCCCTGCCGGTCGACCCGGCGACCTGCAAGCCCGTCTACCCGCACCAGTACCTGAAGGTGAACACGGTCTTCGAGGTCGCGAAGCAAGCCGGGCTGCGGACCGCCTGGAGCGACAAGCACCCGGCCTACGAGATCCTGAACGGTCCGTCGGGCGCCGGTGTCGACGACCTGTTCACGCCGGAGATCAACAGCATCGCCGCTGCACCGTTCAGCGGCGACTGGACGAAGGACAACGCCGCAACGCAGCAGTACGACGGCTACAAGGTCGCGGCGGTGCTCAACGAGATCGACGGCAAGGACCACTCCGGCACCACCGCCGAGCCGGTCCCCGCCATCTTCGGCCTGAACTTCCAGTCGGTCTCCACCGCGCAGAAGCTGCCGACCTCGGACGGCCTCACCGGCGGGTACCTCGCCGGCGGCAGCACGCCCGGCCCGCTGCTGAGCAAGGCGCTGGACTTCGTGGATGCGTCACTCGCGAAGTTCACGGCCGAACTGAAGAAGACCGGCCACGACCGCGACACGACGGTCATCGTCTCGGCCAAGCACGGCCAGTCGCCGACCGACCCGGCCGCGCTCAAGCGCGTCGACGACGGCCCGATCATCGACGGCCTCGACGCCGCCTGGACCGCCGCACACCCGGGTGCGGGAGCGCTCGTCGCCTTCGCCACCGACGACGACATCATGCAGCTGTGGCTGAGCGACCACTCGCAGGCGGCGGCCGACTTCGCCAAGCAGTACCTGGCGACGCACAGCGCGGCGGGCAACACGATCACGAAGGCGCCCATCACGGTGGCCTCCTCCGGCCTGACGACGATCTACGCGGGTTCGGGTGTGGCGACCTACTTCGGCACCTCGGCCTCGGACGCGCGCATCCCGAGCGTCCTGGGCATCGCCCAGACCGGCGTCGTGTACACCGGCGGCACCTCCAAGATCGCCGAGCACGGCGGAGCCGCGGCGGACGACCGCACGGTCCCGATCCTCGTGTCGACCCCGGATGCCCGCCACGCCAAGCGCATCGGCGCTCCGGTCGAGACGACGCAGATCGCGCCGACCATCCTGGCCGAGCTCGGCCTCGACCCGCGCGCCCTGCAGGCCGTCCGCATCGAGGGCACCCAGCCCCTCCCGTCGGAGCGCTAACGGCCCGCCCCGCCGGGCCCGTCTCCCTCGGGGACCTCTGCCGAAGTGCTCGTAGTTGCAGCCGACACG
>JBQCCO010000200.1:0-10441 GCA_051962155.1 Leifsonia sp.
TCTACTACACGCCGATCTTCCGCTGGGCGACGACCGACCACATCGGCCACGAGTGGATGGTGGTGCACTTCCTCATCACGGGGTACCTGTTCGTGCAGTCGCTGATCGGGATCGATCCGGTCAAGTACCGGTTGCCGTACCCGTTCCGGCTGCTCCTGCTGTTGCTGACGATGGCCTTCCACGCCTTCTTCGGCCTCTCGATCATGCAGATGCACGGGCTCATGCTGGCCGACTGGTTCGGTGCGATGGGCCGCACCTGGGGCGACCTGCCGCTGATCGATCAGCAGGCCGCGGGCGGGATCGCCTGGAGCATCGGCGAGATCCCGACCGTGACGCTCGCCATCGTCGTCGCCATCCAGTGGAGCCGTAGCGACGAGCGCGAGACGAAGCGTCGCGACCGCAACGCGGACCGCACCGGCGACGCGGAACTCCAGGAGTACAACGCGCGCCTGGCCCGGATGGCGGATCGCGACCGGGTCTCCCGTTAGCCCTGACCGGGTCTCCCGTTAGCGCTACTGGGCGACGACGATGGAGAGGGAGCCGTCGCTGCGGATCGTCACGCTGCTGAGGATCATCGCGAACGGCTCGGCATCGCTGCGGGTGCTGACCGACCCGTCGAAGAGCGACTGCACCGTCACCTTCAGATGCGCGACGCCGGTCATGCGATCGGTGGTCCACGAGGTGTCGCCCGGGCGGAGGCGCACGACCGGGTACGTGCTCATGGACCACGTCGGATCGCCCTGGACGCGGTCGTCGATCTCGATGCCGAACGGGCATCCCGCCGGCTGCAGCACATGCTGTTCCGCGCACCGGTCCAGGAAAGCGTTCACCTCCTTCTGAACGGCTGATGTGAAGGACGGTGTCGGCTCGGCATCCACGGTGGTCTCGGTGATGCTCCCCGGGCTCACGGCCGCGACCACCGGGGCGGCCCGGAGGTACGCCGAGGTATGGGACAGCTCGAGGGGCGCCAGCGGCAGGACCAGGTAGTCGGCCGACACGGTGAAGGCACCGGCCGGCTGCTTCGGTGACGAGGCGCGCGGGCTCAGCCTGTGGCCGCCGACGCTGAACGTGGTCGCGTGCGCGACGGTGATCCGGGAGATGGCGAGCGGAGTGGAAGCGAAGGACCAGGTCGGCAGCAGCCCGAGGACGGATCCCGTCTGACGGACGCGGAAGCTCGCCGAGACCGAGCGGCCGTCCGCGACGGCGTGCGCCACCACCGTGTGCACACCGTCGCTCCCGGTCGAATCCGACGTGATCCGGATGTCCCCGATCGAGGGCAGGACATCGGCGCGCAGCAGCTCACGGGATGCGCCCGTCGGCAGGTGGGCGCTCCCCAGCGCCGCCGCCGTCGGAGCGGCGCCGGGCATGGCCAGCGCGGCCGCGACGTCGTGGGAGGCGATCGAGCCGGCGAACGCCCGCACGAACCCGCTCGGGCTGTAGTACGTCCGCTGGACGGCGCCGAGCCCGGCCGCGAAGGCGGCGAGGAGCAGCACGCCGACAGCCGACCAGAGCAGGACGGCCCGTCGGCGCATGCGCGCGTCCGCCTCAGCCATGAGGCCATCCTAAGGTTCTGTGGATAAGCGGTCCGGCGCCCGCGCGCAGGGTTAGAGTAGTGCGTCAGGTCGGGCGATACGGAAGGGGCGGGGATGGGACGGCTTTCCCTCTCGCCGGAGCAGCAGGCGCTGTTCGAGTTGATCGAGCACACCAGAGAACACGTCTTCGTGACCGGTCGTGCCGGTACGGGCAAGTCGACGCTGCTCAACCATCTGGCATGGAACACCGAGAAGTCGATCGTGATCTCAGCGCCTACGGGCGTGGCCGCGCTCAATGTCGGCGGGCAGACCATCCACTCGCTGTTCCGCCTCCCCATCGGCGTGATCGCCGACCACGACATCGACCAGACCACCGAGTTGCGCAAGCTCCTCAACAGCATCGACACGCTGGTGATCGACGAGGTCTCCATGGTCAACGCCGACCTGATGGATGCCATCGACCGCAGCCTCCGCCAGGCCAGGCAGCGCGCAGGGGAGCCGTTCGGCGGCGTGCAGGTGGTGCTGTTCGGCGACCCCTACCAGCTGGCGCCCGTCCCCGGGGGCACCGAGGAGCGCGCCTACTTCGCGGACACCTACCGCTCGATGTGGTTCTTCGACGCCAAGGTGTGGCAGGAGGCCGATCTGCGGATCGTCGAGCTGCTTCAGGTGCACCGCCAGCACGAGTCGGACTTCCGGTTCATGCTCAACGCGGTGCGTCACGGCCAGGTGACCAAGGAGATCGCCGACCGGCTCAACGAAGTCGGAGCGCGTCCGGCGCCGGACGACGGGACCATCACGCTCGCCACGCGCAACGACACCGTGAACCGCATCAACGCACAGGCGCTCGGGCGGCTGCCCGGGCGCGTACTCACGGCGAAGGCCGAGGTGAGCGGCGACTTCGGCGGCCGGAACTATCCGGCGGACGAGTCCCTCGAGCTGAAGGTCGGCGCACAGGTGATGTTCCTGCGCAACGACGTCGGCCAGGGCGACGGGCCCCGGTGGGTGAACGGCACGATCGGCACGGTGACGAAGATCGACTCCACCGTGTATGTGGACGTCGACGGCGAGGTGCACGAGGTCGAGCCGGCGATCTGGGAGAAGTTCCGGTACACCTGGTCGCCGGCGACCAAGAAGCTGACGAAGGACGTCGTGGCCGAGTTCACCCAGTTCCCGCTGCGGCTGGCGTGGGCGGTCACCATCCACAAGTCGCAGGGCAAGACGTATGACTCGGCGATCGTCGACCTCGGCACGCGCGCCTTCACGTCCGGTCAGACCTACGTCGCCCTCAGCCGGATCACGACGCTCGAGGGCCTGTACCTGACGAGGCCGCTGCGGCCGAGCGACATCATGGTGGACCAGGATGTCGAGCGCTTCATGCGCGACGCTCGGCCCGTTTCCATGCCGGTCACGGCGGCAGGGCCGGCGGCGACGGCAGGGGCGACGGCGCGGTGAGCGGCCGTGCGGACGCGGCGAGCGGGAGAAGGGGACGGACGTGGCGGTGACCTTCGTGCTGGACTTCAGCGATGGCCAGCACGTGGAGACGAGCGGGAACGGTGTCATCGGCCGCAACCCTGCCGTACACACGCCGGGGACCGAGCTGGAGGATCCGGGCCACGTCGAGCTGATCACCGTGGAGGACGACGCCAAGTCGGTGTCGCGCGCCCACCTGGCGTTCGGCCAGTTCGACGGCGTCTTCTGGGTGATGGACCTCGGCTCCGCGAACGGGACGACGATCACCTACCCGGGCGACGGGACGTTCGCGTGTGACCCCAAGACGCGGCACGAGGTCGATCCCGGTTCGGTGGTGCGCTTCGGATCGGTCTCGTTCGCACTGACCCGCCGCTGAGCGCGTCCATCCCGGTCCGCTTTCCGCTGCACGTTACAATCGCTGGACCACGCAGGGCGACCGTCGGGGGATGCAGCGATGCAACGTGACACGAAGTTCGGGCGGTTCGCGCTCGCCGCCGCCGCGGGGCTTGTGGCACTGATCCTGGCCGGATGCACGTCGGCCGTGGGCCACGCCGACCTGCCCCAGCAGCAGCCCGGCGGCTTCTCGAAGGATGTCGAGAAGCGTCTCTCGGCGGCCGTCACGGACGCGATGGGCCTCGCCGATGCCTCCGCCGGCTTCGCGGGAGTGTGGGCTCCGTGGGCGGGCAGCTGGACCGCGGCGCTGGGCACCACGACGCGCGGAGGTTCCACCCCGGTGAAGGCGGACATGACCTTCCGCATCGGCCAGAACACCGTGCCGATGACGTGCACCGTGCTGCTGGAGCTGGTGGACGAGGGACGCCTCGACCTCGACGACCCGGTCACCAAGTGGGTGCCGGGCCTGGTCGGGGTGGAGGGTGTCACCATGCGGGAGCTCTGCCAGAACACCTCGGGGATCGGCGATTACGCCGGGCAGCTGAACGCCGAGTTCCTGATGAACCCGGCGCGGCAGTGGCCGCCCCTGGAGCTGGCGAGCGACGGCATCGCGACGCAGCGGTACGGGACCCCCGGCGAGAAGTACGGCCGTTCCCTGACGAACGCGGTGCTGGTCGGGATGGCGCTGCAGAACGTGACGGAACGCAGCTGGCCGGACCTGTACAAGCAGTACGTCTTCGACCGGCTGGGCATGACGGCGAGCTCCCTTCCGTCGAGCTCCCAGCTCAGCGTGCCCGGTCCGCACGCCGCCGGGTACTCGGTCGGGGTGGATGCGGCCGGCGCGATCGTGTGCACACCGATGCGCGATGTCAGCCGCCTGTCGCCGTCACAGGGCTGGACCGCCGGCGGTGTTGTGTCCAACGTTCCCGACCTGAAGAACTTCGCGCAGGCGCTCGCCACCGGGAGCCTCCTGAGCAAGAAGTCGCGCACCGACCAGCTGGATGCCGTCGTGGACGGCGAGTCGTGGCAGCGCTACGGCCTCGGCGTGCAGCTGCTCGGGCCGCTTCGCGGCAGCAGCGGCGCCATCCCCGGCTACAGCTCGGCGCTGTTCGCCGACCCGGCGTCGGGCCTGACGATCGTGGTGGCGCTCAACAACTCCACTCCCGGGCCTGCCTTCGCGCAGTCTCTCGCCCAGCGACTCGCCTCGGTCGTCTCCAAGGTCCCGGCGAAGCAGAAGGGCGCCAAGGTCGTCGCCTCGCTTCCGTGGTCGGAGCAGCAGACCGTCGACGCCATGACGAAGGCGGCGCCCTGCCCCCAGAAGAAGGCCGGGTGACCGGACGGCGACGCCGTCATGCCGTCTCTGTTGCGGGTCTGGGTGCCGGATGCCGACACGGCCATCGAACGGGCCGTCGCAGCGGGAGGCGTCGTGGTGACCGCGCCCGCAGACAGCGCGTTCGGACAACGGGGTGGGCGCGTTCGCGACCCCTTCGGCAACATCTGGTGGGTCGTCACACAGGCGGAAGAGGTTCCGGAGGAGGAAATGTGGCGACGGTTGTCGGAGACCCGGTATGCCGAGCAGATGCGAATCGCCCAAGAGACGCTCGATATCGAGCTCACCGGCGACGCGCACGGTTGGAGCAGCGCGCCGATCCACTGATGACGACAGCTAGGCGGCGGCCAGGGCCGCCAGCTCCGCGCGCACGGGGAAGGCGTCGTCGTCGAGGACGAGCTGCAGTGCCGCTCCCGACGAACGGTTCACGATGACCGGCGCGAGCAGGTTCACGGTGCTGCCCTCGGGCGACGGGGTCACCACGACGAGCAGCAGGGCGTCCGCCGCCTCGAGGATGCCGAGCTCGGCTGCGCGGTCGTCGGGCAGCTCGGGTGCGTAGCCGGGGAGGTGGCGCTCGGCGTCGATGACGAACAGGCGGATCTCCGGGCGCTCGATCGAGGACAGGGTGAAGAGGCCGTCGGCACCGGGCACCGCGTCCAGGTCGAAGGCGTCGAGCGGCTCGAGCCCGGGCGGCGGGGCGAGGAAGCGGACGGCGCTCATCGCAGGAAGTCCATCAGGGTGGGCTGGAGGACGCGAGCAGTGACGGCGATGGCCGTCTGGTAGTTCACATCCTGGGTCTTCAGGTCGAGGATCACCTTGCTCAAGTCCACATCCTCGAGGGAGGAGCGCTGGGCCTCCAGGGCGTTCGCGCCGACGGCGAGGGCGTCCGTCGCCTTGTCGATGCGGGTCTGGCGGCCGCCCACTTCCGCGTGCTCTCCCACGATGGCCTTCATCCTGTCGTCGATCTGCGCGAGGCGCGGGGTGACGTTGACGCCGCCGCGCAGGTCGCTCACGGTGCCGTCGATCAGCGCGAACACGGACGAAGCGCCTGTCCCGAAGGCGGCGGCGCCGTCCGCATCCACCCGCACGGTCGTGTCGGGCCCGATCCTGCGCTCCACTGTACTTCCCGGGGCGCCGGTGAACGAGTAGTCCGGCTGGAAGGCGACCCCGGCATCCGAGTTGCCGGCGAAGACGGTCCGGCCCAGGTAGGTGGTGTTCGCGAGGGAGAGCAGGCTCTTCTTCAGGCCGTCCAGCTCGGTCGCGATCGAGGCCTTGGCCTCGGGGGACATCGCGCCGTCGTTGGCTCCCTGCACGGTGAGGTCGCGGACGCGGTGCATGAGCGTCTCGACGGACGTCAGCGCCGAGTCCGCGGTCGTCAGCCAGGCGTCGCCGTTGCTCACGTTCCGCTGGTACTGCGCGGTGGTCGCCTGATCGGAGCGGACACCGAGGGCGCTCGCCGTGGCCGTCGGGTCGTCCGACGGCTTGGTCAGCAGGCGACGGCTGCTCGCCTGGTCGTACAGCTCTGCCTGACGCTGCAAGCTCAGCTGCAGGTTGCGCTGGGCGTTCAGGGTCTGGGTCGCGTTGGTCACTCTGCTGATCACGGCTACCTCCCGACGATTCCGGTGTGGTTGATGAGCACGTCGAGGGCCTCATCCACGGCGGTCATCACGCGCGCAGCGCCCTGGTAGGCGTGCTGGAACGAGAGCATGTTCATGTTCTCCTCGTCGAGGTCGACGGACGCGCCGGCCACCTGCGCGTTCACGGCGGAGGTCGTGGCCAGGTCCGCGAGATCGGACTGCTGCTTCTCGGTGTGGCTGGCCACGCCGATCCGGACCACGAAGGCGGCCCACTGCTTGTCGACGGCGTCCGGCCCGGTGCCGAGCTGGCTGATCGCGTCGGCGACGCTGCCGTCCGTCCCGCCGGCGCCCGCTGCGCCCGTCGCGATCTGGCCGACGCCGGTAGGGACGACGGACAGGCCGAGGGCGGCCGGCTGGGACGCGTCGATCGCGAAGAAGTCGAGGCCGGTGGCCCCGGTGGGCGTCGTGCCGGTCTGGTGGACGGCGTTGACCCGCTGGGCGAGCGTCACGGCGAAGGCGTTGTAACCCGCGGCGGCCTCTGCGAGCGCTCCCCCGGTACCGGATGCGTCGGCGGGCGCGAGCGTGGACACGGCGCCCGCGATGGATCCGCCCTCCAGAGCGATCGCGGCGCCCGGCCGGTAGGCCCACTCGACGCGCGCCGGATCGGCGGCGGCGTCGGCCATCCGGGTCGCGCCGGCGACCTTCACGGCGTTCGCGGTGGTGCCCGAGACCAGCGCATTCCCGCCGACCAGCACATCCACGGTGCCGTCCTCGTTCGGCCGCACCACTCCCCCGGCCAGCGTGGCGATGGATGCGGTGAGCACGTCCCGACGGTCCAGCAGCTCGTTCGCCGACTGCCCCGCGGCGAGGGACGAGCGGATGCGGCCGTTGAGGTCGGCGACAGCGACGGCGGCGGTGTTCAGGTCGGCGGCCATGCCATCGAGGGAGCCCCGCAGGGCGCTCCACTGGTCGTCCACGGCGCGGTAGCCGGTCTGGAGCTGGGTGACGAGGCTCGCCGCCTCGCCGAGCAGCACGCCGGCGGGCGCCTGCTCGCCCGCCTGGTTGGAGACGTCGCCCCAGGCGGACCAGAACTTCTGCAGCTGCGCCGAGAGGCCGTTCGTGCCGGGCTCGTTCAACGACGACTCCAGCGTCGAGAGCGCGTCCGCACGGGTGCTGGTGTAACCGGACAAGGCGGACGTGGTGCGGACGCGCGCGTCGAGACCGGCATCGTCCAGCCGCTGGATGCCATCGACGGTGACGCCCTGGCCCGGCCGGACGCCGCCGCTGAACAGCCCGGCGGAGGCGAGCGCGGGCACTGCCGAGGTCGCGACCCGCTGCCGGGTGTAGCCGGGCGTGTTGGCGTTGACCAGGTTCTGGCCGACCGCATCCAACCCCGCCTTCGCCGCCACGAGCCCCGTGTACGCGGTGTTCAGCGCGCCGAACGTGCTCACTCAGGCCTCCGTGTCGAAGAAGCGGGCCGTATCCCCGATGCTCCCCGCTCCGCCGGCGCCGTAGACGCCGGCATCGTCCCCGGCGCCGGATAGGGAGCTCAGCGTCTCCTGAGTGGAGCGGGCCGCCTCGCGCAGCAGTCGTTCGTTGGTGTCGCGCACGTCGGCGATCTGGGCGGTCAGCTCGGTCATGGCCGTCAGATGCGAGCCGAGGATGTCGGACCAGATGCCGTTGGGAGCAGCGCTCGCCAGTTCGCGGAGGGTCGCATCCTGACTGAGCCCCCACTCCTCCGCGAGCGCGGCCACCTCGACCGTCCGGGCGAGACCCGTGGTGCGCATCCGCTCGATGACCTGCTCCACCTCGCGCGTGGCGTGCGAGATCCAGCGCGACTTCCCGGCGATCAGCAGCAGCTGCTCCTCCTCGAGCTTGAACAACAGGAGCTCGAGGAGCTCGCGCTCCTTCCAGAGCTGCGCTGAGAGCTCGCTCGCGGCCATGTCGCTACCAACTTCCTCGTGAGTCGATGTGCGCACCTGGTCTCCTCGGTCTGAAAGTCGGTGGATGGTGTCCCCGCCGCTTCAGACCATCGGCACGCCTGCGCCCGATGTTAGGCGCGCAGCCGCCGGCCGCGCCGCGCGACCTACCGCTTTTCGGTGGCCTGACAGTATTCCCCGTACTGGGGGTACGGTCTGCCCCCTAATGGGGACACCGGGAGTGCGACCTGAACGACCTCGAATTGTTACCGTAAACACCGCAAGACTCCTAGCACTCGTTCGGCACCCGACTAAGTCCGAGCATCCGCCGCACCGCCCGAGTACCGTGAACGCCTTCCCGGAGGCCGCCAGCCGGTACCCGTCCGATGAAGAGGGGTCACCCAGCGTGAACCGGATCGAACGCAACACGCTCGTCGTGGAGAACCTGCCGCTGGTCGGCTACCTGGTCTCCGACCTGTGCTCGCGCGCCACGCACCTCTCCCGCGACGACCTGGCCTCGGCGGGCGCCGTCGCCCTGGTCCTGGCGGCGGGCGCGTACGACGCGACCCTGGGTGTCCCCTTCGGCGCATATGCCCGCACGCGCATCCTCGGCGCGCTCGCCGACGAGCTGCGGGCATCCGACTGGGCGACCCGCTCGGCCCGCAAGCGCATCAAGGAGACGCTGGCCGTGCAGGACAGCCTGAGCGCGGCCCTCGGGCGAACCCCCAGCGTGGACGAGATCGCCGACGCGCTCGGCGTCGACCGCGAGACGGCGGCCGCCGGCCTCGCCGACGCCGCCCGCACGGTCAGCGCGCTGGACGAGACGGTCGAACCGCTGCTCATCACGGACCTGGCCGGCCCCGAGGACTCGCTGCTGGCGAACGAGCAGACCGCCTACGTGCGCGCCGCGGTCGCCGCCCTCCCCGACCGGATGCGGTCCATCGTCGAGGCGATCTACTTCGACGACCGCACGGTCACCGAGATCGCCGACGAGCTCGGGATCACCCACTCGGCCGTGTCCCAGCAGCGTTCGGAGGCCATCCGGCTGATGCGCGAAGGGATGGCGACCCACTACTCGGACGACGGCGACCCGATCCTCGAGGCGAAGGCATCCCAGGCGCGGCGCAGCGCCTACCTCGCCCGCCTGGCGCAGCACGCGGTGGCGGGCGTCTCGCGCCTCTCCCCCACCTCGCCGAGCTCGGCCCGCGCATCCTGAGCTAACGGGATGCGGCGAGCCGCCGATAGAGGCTCATGCGGACCACGGACGGGCCGCGAACACCACCCAGTCATGGAGGAAACATCATGGGTATGCAGATCAACACCAACGTGGCGGCGAACAACGCCTACCGCAACCTGAACAACACGCAGAACGAGCTCTCGAAGTCGCTCGAGAAGCTCTCCAGCGGCCTCCGCATCAACCGTGCGGCGGACGACGCGGCAGGCCTCGCCATCTCGGAGGGCCTGAAGGCGCAGGTCGGCGGCCTCACCGTCGCGGCCCGCAACGCGCAGGACGGCATCAGCGTCGTGCAGACCGCGGAAGGCTCGCTGACCGAGGTCCACTCCATCCTGCAGCGCATGCGCGACCTCGCGGTGCAGGGCGGAAACGACTCGAACAACGCGACCTCGCGCTCGGCCATCAAGACGGAGGCCGATGAGCTGGGCAAGGAGCTCGACCGCATCACCAACGGAACCAACTTCAACGGGATCGACCTGCTCAAGGGCGGCTCGCTGAACTTCCAGGTGGGCGCCGGTTCCACCGCGAACGACACCATCCAGGTCGGCCTGGCCGATGTCGCCACCGCTGTCGGCACCCTGTCCGGTGCGGCGGGCGCCACCGGCTTCGACGTCACCAGCAACGCGACGGCGAACACCACGATCACGGCGATCGACACGGCGATCACCGCGATCTCGACCGCCCGGTCGCAGCTCGGCGCCTCGCAGAACCGCTTCGAGTCCGCTGTCCGCAGCCTGAACGTCTCGAAGGAGAACCTCTCGGCCGCGTCCAGCCGCATCACCGACACCGACATGGCGGAGGAGATGGTGAAGTACACCCGCTCCAACATCCTGTCGCAGGCCGGCACGGCGATGCTCGCCCAGGCGAACCAGTCCAACCAGGGCGTGCTGCAGCTGCTCCGCTAACAGCCCGGCGGGCGGGGGGGTGGCCGCACCCCCCCCCGGCGCCCCCCCCCCCCGCACCCCCCCCCCCCCCACCCGGCCACC
>JBQCCO010000201.1:0-4591 GCA_051962155.1 Leifsonia sp.
TGGACTCGACCGTCCGCGCGCACGGTCAGGCCGAGACGCTGCTCGACCGGTACGGCGTCGTCACCCGGGGATCCGTCATGAACGAGGGAACGCCCGGCGGGTTCGCGCTGGCCTACAAGGTGCTCAGCGGTTTCGAGGAGACCGGGCGCGCCCGCCGGGGGTATTTCGTCGAGACGCTCGGCGGCGCTCAGTTCGCGAGCGGGGCGACCGTGGACCGTCTGCGCTCCTACTCTCGCGACCACACCCAGCAGCGACCCTATGAGGCGATCGCTCTCGCGGCGACGGACCCGGCGAATCCCTACGGTGCTGCCCTCCCCTGGCCGGCCGCCCCCGCCGAAAGCGGCACGGGTCACCGGCCGGGCCGCAAGGCCGGCGCGCTGGTGGTGCTCGTGGATGGCGAGCTCACCCTCTATGTGGAGCGCGGCGGAAAGAGCCTCCTCTGCTTCGTGGATGCGGCCGAGCCTCCCGGACCGACGGAGGACGCGACGCGGGCGCTTGCTGCAGCGGCTCGTGCGCTGGCGGGGCTGGTCACCTCGCGTCGCGTCGACAAGCTCGCCGTGGAGACGGTGAACGGCGCCTTCGTGCTCGGGTCCGCAGTCGGTGAGGCGCTCTCCGAAGCCGGCTTCCTCGCCACCCCTCGCGGATTGCGCCTGCGCGGATGAAAGGGGCATGGGCCCGGAGAGTCGCGATCGGGCGGAGATTGGGCCGAGGGATCGGGGTCAGGCTGACCGGGGTCCGGTCGATCGGGAGCCGCCCGCCAACCAGCCTCCCGGCCGGAGGCAGCCGTGCCTGAGGGAGACACCGTCTATCAGACGGCGCGCCGTCTCGATCGCGCGCTGGGCGGCCGGGTCCTCACCGAGACCGACTTCCGGGTGCCCGCGTTCGCGACCATCGACCTGTCCGGTCAACGGATGGAGGAGGTGGTGAGCCGCGGCAAGCACCTCCTCATGCACGTCGGCGACCACACCATCCACAGTCACCTCAAGATGGAGGGCTCGTGGGAGGTGTACCCGCCCGACGGCCGCTGGCGGCATCCCGCGTACCAGGCTCGTGCGGTACTGAGGACGGAATACGTGCAGGCGGTCGGATTCCAGCTGGGGGTGCTGGAGGTGCTTCCACGGGATCGGGAGGCGGACGCTGTCGGCCACCTCGGTCCCGACGTCCTCGGCCGGGACTGGGATGCCGCGGAAGCCGTGCGGCGGCTCGCCGAGCATCCAGAAGCACCGATCGCGGTCGCCCTTCTCGACCAGCGCAACCTGGCCGGCCTGGGGAACGTCTACGTGAACGAACTGTGCTTCCTGCGCGGCATGCTGCCGACGCGGCCTGTGCACGACACGGACCTCGCGGCGGCCGCCGACCTCGGCCACCGTCTCATCATGGCGAACCGCGACCGCGGGATCCGCGTCACGACCGGCGACACCCGCCGCGGCCGCAACACCTGGGTGTACGGCCGCGGCGGCCAGCCGTGCCGGCGCTGCGGGACGCTCATCCGATCCGCCAGCCTCGGCCGGACGGAGTCGGAAGAACGAGTCACCTATTTCTGTCCGGTCTGCCAGACGTGAGCAGCGAGGTCAGGCGGCGGCCTGGTCCTCGTCCTCCTCGGCGGCGCCCTCGCGCACGGTCTTCAGGGCGGCGGACCACGCCTCCACCTGGTCGAACAGCGGCGTGAGCGCTGCGGTCTGCTGGGCGGTGGGCTTCAGCTGCCAGTTCTCGAAGTCGTGGGCGAGGCTCAGGCCCACGTGGGCGCTCACCGTGGCGACCTGCAGCTGCGACAGCACCAGACGCAGGTGCTCGACCGCGCGAGCGCCGCCGAAGACGCCATAGCTCACGAAGCCGGCCGCCTTGTTGTACCACTCGGCCCCGACGTAATCGATCGCGTTCTTGAGTGCGCCAGAGGTGCTGTGGTTGTACTCCGGGGTGACGAAGATGAAGCCGTCGAACTCTGCGATCTTCGCCGCCCACGCCTTGGTGTGCTCGCCCGCGTACTGACCGGCGGCGGCAGGCAGGGCCTCGTCGAGGTGCGGGAGGTCCCAATCCTTCAGGTCGACGAGCTCGTACTCGACGTCCGAGCGCTGGGACGCGTTCTCGTGGACCCAGCGGGCCACGGCTTCGCCGTTGCGGCCCGGGCGCGTGCTTCCGATGATGATCGCGATCTTGCTCATATCAGCCTTCCTCGTTCGATGGCGCGTCCGATTTGATGACGTGTCACCGTTCCGCAACGAGGTCACCGGACGGATCATTCCCGAGCACGCGGCAGGCGGCATCCACTCGGTCGGGCATCCTCGTGCTGCACCCGGGCACGTGTCAGGATGTCGTATGGCCACCGCGCGCACCAGACCCGACCCGCGGAAGCTGACGGACGACGAGCTGGAACTGTTCAGCGCCTTCCACCTCATGCGCCGCGGCTTCGACCGCACGCTCGATCTTCAGTTGCAGCGGGACGACGGCATCTCCATCTCCGAGCTGGAGGTGCTGATGGCGCTCGTCGGCTCGCCGGGCCGTCGGATGCGTGTGCGCGACCTTGTGGACCGGACGGGCTGGGAGAAGAGCCGCGTCTCGCACCAGGTCACCCGGATGGTCGCCCGCGGCCTCGTCGAACGGCAGGAGTGCGAGGAAGATCGGCGTGCGATGTGGATCCACCTCACCGGCCACGGGCGCCGGGCGGTGGTGCGGGCGCTGCCGCGCCACACCGCCACGATCCGCCGCATCCTGTTCGACGCCCTGACTCCGGAACAGCAGGAGGAGTTGCTGGCGATCGCCCGCACGATGAACGCCGCGATCACCGACGAGGAATGCGCGACAGCGCGTCCGGATGAAGACGGCGACGACGGCGAGGGCGGTGCCGGCCACATCAGCGAGGCCGGCATCCGGGCGGACGACTGAGCGATCTCGCAGTCCGGTGACCACCGCCTCCCTACGCGCCTGGGAGGTCGGCGCGGAAAAGCTGGCGATTCCTCGGGAAACACCTCACGAAGCAGCGGGTTCCAAGGTCGCGCCCTCTAACGTTTCCCTGTGCGACGCCCGAACTTTCCCTCCCCAGAGCCCGGCTCGGGCGGCAGCGATGAGCAGCTGCCCCCGACCGAGGTCTTCGGACGCGTGCCGCCGGTAGACCCTCGCCGCCCCGTCCGCGCGACGCGTCCGGCATCCGGGGTTCCCACGGGAGCCGCGGGAGGTGCGCCGTTCGACCCGTTCGGGCTCGGCCGCGACGCGCCCGGCCGGGGAGGCGGCAGCGCTGGACGGTCCGGCGGTCCGGGATCCGGCGGAGGGAGCGGATCGGGCTCCGGCGGTTCCGGATCCGGGGGTTCCGGCTCTGGCGGCCGAGGCGGAAACGGCGACGGCCCCGGCGACGGCGGCTCGAACGGCCCGGGCGATCCCGCCGCGGACGGCCAGGGCAAGCCTCCTCGCAAACATCGCCGCGCCAAGCGCATCGTCGGCTGGACCGCCGCGGCCCTCGCGATCATCCTCGTGGTCGTCGGCGGGTACGCCGCCTACAGCTACTTCCGCTTCGTCGGCGGCGTGACGCACGTCGACGTGATCTCGAAGACCGGGAAGGACGTGGACGGCCAGGACCAGAACATCCTTCTGGTCGGCGACGACCACCGCCCCGACGGCGCCACGCAGGCCGAGCTCGACCAGCTGAGCACGACGGCAGACGGCGGCGGCACGAACACCGACACGATGATGATCCTGCACATCCCGGCGAACGGGAAGTCGGCGACGCTCGTCTCGCTCCCCCGCGACTCCTGGGTGGATGTGCCCGGCCACGGCATGAACAAGCTGAATGCGGCGTTCTCGCTCGGCAATGGCGGGACAGACCCGGCGAGCGGAGCCAAGCTGCTCATCCAGACGGTGCAGAACCTCACCGGGCTGAGCATCGACCACTACGTGCGGGTGTCCCTGCTCGGGTTCTACACGATCGCCAAGGCGCTCGGGCCCATCCAGGTGTGCCTCAACAATGCGGTGGACGACCCGTACTCGGGTGCGAACTTCCCGGCGGGCGTGTCGACGCTGGACGCCCAGCAGGCCCTGTCCTTCGTGCGCCAGCGCCACGGGCTGCCGCGCGGGGACCTGGATCGGGTGGTGCGGCAGCAGTACTTCCTCTCGGTGGAGGCGCACAAGTTCCTGTCCGCCGGAACCCTGCTGAACCCGGGGAAGCTGACGAGTGTCCTGGATGCGGTGAGCGGCTCCCTGGAGACCGATCCCGGGCTGAACTTCCTCCAGCTGGCCGCCCAGTTGCAGGGTCTGACCGGTGGGAAGGTGCAGTCGGCGACCATCCCGATCTCCGGCACGCCGACCATCACGGTGGACGGTTCGGACGTCTCGATCGTGCAGGTCGACACCGCCGCCATGCCGGCGTTCATCCAGAGCCTGATCGGCACCCCGACCGCGTACGACAACGCCACAGCGGCGAAGCCGGCCGACACGACGGTCACTGTGCTCAACGGCGGCAGCGCGAACGGCGCCGCGACGACGGCCACGCAGACGCTGGCCGCCGCTGGGTTCAAGACGGGCACTCCCGGCGACGCGGACACCCGCGCGACCACGGTCATCCAGTACAAGTCGGGCCAGGAGGCGCAGGCGAAGGCGGTCG
>JBQCCO010000202.1:0-2319 GCA_051962155.1 Leifsonia sp.
ATCCGAGCGTGTCGGCTATGTACGCTAACATTTCGCCTATGTGCTTGTTGTTGCAGCGTACACGCCGTGCGCGGGTGAAACTACTAGCATTTCGACGAAGGGACGCGAGCCCCCGGCGCAAGGGGGAGGGGCGTCCGCGCGCTTGACGTTAGCGCCCCTGGCGTCAGCGCCCCTGGCGCCGGCGCACTCCGAACCCGATCAGCACACCACCGCCCACGGCCACCAGGACCCCGGCGCCGCGGACCAGCCACTGCACGTCCCCGGTCGCCGCGTCCACGAGCAGGGGACCGCCCAGTCCGACCACGACGAGCGCGATCCCGAGGATGAAGAACCACGGCGATCCGTTCGTCCGCTCGACCATGCACCGAGCCTACGGGAGGACGCGAAACATACAGCGGGATTGAAGTGGGCGCCGGTAACGTTGAAACCCGTATGCGCACCAAACCTCTCGACACTGCCGCTCTGCGGGCGGACTTCCCGATCCTCTCCCGGGAGGTGAACGGCCACCCCTTCGTCTACCTGGACTCCGGGGCGACCTCGCAGAAGCCGCGCCAGGTGCTCGACGCCGAGCGTGCGTTCGCCGAGCGGTACACCTCCGCCGTGCACCGCGGCGCCCACACCGTGGCGGGGGAGGCGACCGAGCTGTTCGAGGAGGCCCGCGCTCGGGTGGCCGGCTTCGTGGGCGCGCAGCCGGACGAGCTCGTCTGGACCTCCAATGCCACCGAGGGCATCAACCTGCTCGCCTACGGGATGTCGAACGCATCGTTGGGCCGCGGCGGCGCTGTTGCGGAACGCTTCCGTCTCGGCCCGGGCGACGAGCTCGTCGTGACGGAGGCGGAGCACCACGCCAACCTCATCCCGTGGCAAGAACTCGCGGCGCGCACCGGTGCGACACTCCGGGTGATCGGCCTCACCGACGACGGGCTGCTGCGCCTGGATGAGGCGGCCGAGCTGATCGGGCCGCGCACACGGGTGGTCGCCTTCGCACACGTCTCCAATGTCCTGGGCGCGATCAATCCTGTCGCCGAGCTGGCCGCGCTGGCTCACGAGCACGGCGCGCTCGTCGTGCTCGACGCCTGCCAGTCCGTCCCGCACCTGCCCGTCGACTTCCCGGCGCTCGACGTCGACTTCGCCGTGTTCTCGGGCCACAAGATGCTGGGTCCGACCGGCGTCGGCGCCCTCTACGGCCGCAGCGAACTGCTGAACGCGCTGCCGCCGTTCCTCACCGGCGGTTCCATGATCACGCAGGTGACTCTCGAAGGCGCCGAGTACCTCCCGGCGCCGCAGCGCTTCGAGGCGGGCACGCAGCGCGTGTCGCAGGCCGTCGCACTTGCGGCCGCCGTGGACTATCTCGATGACGTCGGCATGCCGGCGATCCAGGCGCATGAGGAGGCGCTCGTCGAGCGGCTCCTCGCCGGACTGGGCGAGCTGGAAGGGGTACGCATCCTCGGGCCGGGTGCGGGCGTCCCGCGCGTCGGCCTCGCCAGCGTCGTCGTCGACGGCATCCACGCCCACGATGTCGGCCAGTTCCTGGACGACCGCGGCATCGCCGTCCGCGTCGGACATCATTGCGCGCAACCCGTGCACCGCCGCTTCGGCGCGACGGCGAGCACGCGCATCAGCACGTACCTCTACAACACCGCAGACGAAGTGGATGCGGCGGTCGCCGCGATCGCGGACGCCCGCGTCTTCTTCGGCGTGGCCACGGGGGCCGCCCGATGAGCGACCTGCAGAACCTCTACCAGCAGGTCATCCTCGACCATGCGCGCGAGAAGCACGGCTACGGCATCGCGGGCGACGAGGCCGCGAGCTCCCACCAGTTCAACCCGACCTGCGGCGACGAAGTCACCGTCGGCGTGCGCACTTCAGCCGACGGCCGCATCCAATCGATCGGCTGGGAGGGTCACGGATGCTCGATCTCGACCGCCTCGGCCTCCCTGCTGAGCGACTTGGTGCATGACGCCGATCGTGGCCGGCTGGCGGACTCCATCGCCGCATTCCGTGAGCTGATGCATTCGAAGGGTGCGCTGGAGGGAGACGAGGAGTTGCTCGGCGACGCCGTCGCGCTGGCCGGTGTCTCCAAGTACGTCACGCGGGTGAAGTGCGCGATGCTGCCGTGGGTGGCGCTGGAGGACGCGCTCCTCAAGTCCGCCTGAGGCCACGCCTCCGCTTCTACACCGCCCGCCCCTCCGCCCTGCCCGGCCCCCGGCGCGCGCCCCTCACTGCGCCGAAGGGGGGGGGAGTGGGGTTGGGACACCCCCCAGGAGGAGGAAAAAAAAAACAAACAACAAATTTTAAACCCCGCCATTTTGAACAAAC
>JBQCCO010000203.1:0-91855 GCA_051962155.1 Leifsonia sp.
TTGGCCGGTGTGGTCGTCGTTTCCATGGGAATAGCTTAACGCAAATATTGTTGCTTTTTGCTGTATCCCCCTCTATTGTCGAAAAGCAATTGGAATTGCTTTAAGGAGCCGACATGACTACAGCCGACACCCGCACCGGTGGGATGCTCGCCCTCCGGCCGAGGCGCATCAATCGTCCGTGGCGCCTCGGCCGCGGCGCCGCCTTCGTCGGCACGGCCCTCACCTTCCTGGCCGTCGCGCTCGCCGTCGGTGCGCCCAGTCCGCTCTTCGTCCTCTACGAGCAGGAGTGGGGCTTCCAGCCGTGGCTGCTCACCGTCGCCTTCGCCATCTACGCGGTGACCCTGCTCATCACCCTCCTGATCGCCGGCTCGCTGTCGGACCACATCGGGCGGCGCCCGGTGCTGATCGGCGCGCTCGCGCTGCAGATCGTGGCCATGCTGGTGTTCCTCTTCGCGCCGGACATCGGCTGGATCATCGGAGCACGTGCGGTCCAGGGCATCGGCACCGGCGCGGCGATGAGCACCTTCACGGCTGCGCTGGTCGAACTCGCGCCCGAACGCCTGAAGAAGCTGGGAGCGACGATCGGCAGCACCGCGCCCGTCGGGGGCCTCGCGATCGGCGCGTTCCTCACCGGACTCGCCGTGCAGTTCATCGCCCAGCCGACCACCCTCGTCTTCGTGAGTCTCGCGCTGCTTTTCGCGGCGGGCCTCGTCGTCGTCTTCGCCGCGCCGGAGACCGTCGAACGGCGACCGGGCGCGATCCGTTCGCTCATCCCGCGCCTGGTGGTGCCTCGCGAGGCGCGTGCGGAGTTCGTCCGCGGGATCCCCGTCTTCATCGCCACCTGGATGCTCGCCGGGCTCTTCATCGGCCTGTCCCCGTCCATCGTGCACGGCGTCTTCCACCTCGACAGCGGTCTGCTCAACGGCGCCATCGTCGCGGTTCCGCCCGCGGTGGGCGCGCTCGCGGGCCTCCTGCTGACGAGAGCGCCGGCGCGGACGACGGCGGTATGGTCGATGGCCGGGCTCGTGGTGGGCGTCATCCTCGCCGCAATCGGCATCGCCGGTGCGGTGCTGCCCCTGCTGTTCGCCGGGGCCATCGTGGCGGGCGCGGGGTTCGGCGCGGGCTTCTCGGCGCCGCTCCGCATCCTGGCGCCGCTGGCTCCCAACGACAAGCGGGCGGAGCTCTTCGCGGGCATCTTCCTGGTCAGCTACCTCGCCTACGGCGTGCCCGCCCTGGTGGCCGGCGAGCTGATCGGCGAGATCGGCCTGCTGCCGACCGCGCTGGGATACACGGTCGCGATCGCCGCCGCGGCCACGGTGGCGCTCGTGGTGCAGGCCGTCAGACCACGTCGATGAGCACCTTGCCCACGGCGCCGTTCTCGACGGCGTCGTGGGCGGCCGCCGTCTGATCGAGCGGGAACCGCATGATCGGCAGGCCGTGCTCGTCGCCCACGCGGAGCGCGCCGGCGGCGGCCGCGGCGGCCACAGCACGCACCGCGGCCTCCTTCGTCTCGTCCGAGACCGTGTAGGTGAGGAGGAACTGCCACCGCAGGTTCTTGCCCATGCTCGGCCGGATCGGGATGCTGACCTCGTTCGCACCCGGCGCGTTGGCGTAGCTCGCGATGGTCGCGTTGCGGCCGGTGACCTTCACATCCAGCTCCGCGTTCGCGGTCGCGTTCACCTCGACGACGATGTCGACGCCCCGGGGAGCCAGTGCGCCGATCGCCTCGGCGGTGTCCGGCTCCGTGTAGTTCACGACATGGTGCGCGCCGGCGGCGCGGGCGATCTCGGCCTTCTCGTGGCTGCTCACCGTCGCGATGACGGTGGCGCCGGCCCAGACGGCGAGCTGGATGGCGGCATGGCCGACTGCACCCGCGCCTCCCGCGACGAGGACCGTCCGGCCCTCCAGCGCTCCCGGTGCGAGCTCCGCAGGCACGCCCGCGTGAGCGGTGAGCGCATGGTGCGCCGTGAGCGCCGGGATGCCGAACGACGCCCCCTCGTCGAAGCTCACGCCATCGGCCAGGCGGACGGCCTGACGGGCGGGCAGGACCACGAGCTCCTGAGCCGTGCCATCCGGGCGCTCGTAGGCGGCATCCCACACCCAGACGCGGTCGCCCTCGCGGAGGCCGGTGACACCGTCTCCCACCTCGTCGACGACGCCGGCGCCATCCTGGTTCGGCACCTGAGGATGCGGAAGGTCCGCCGGCCCGCTGCCGGCCCGCGCCTTCCAGTCCGTCGGGTTCACGCCCGAGACATGGATGCGCACCCGCACTTCGCCCGGGCCGGGATGCGGCTCCGGGCGCTCGCCGAGGGTCAGGACGCCGGAGTCGCCGGTGCTGGAGTACGTGACAGCCTTCATGGCACCAGCCAACCATGCGCGGCGTCGTCGTGCGAGCATGTCAGCCCGCCGGCCTCAGCGCATCGTGAGTCAGCCCGCCGAGCAGGCGCCGGAGCTGATCGGCGCCGCGCTCACGGACGAGAGCACGGGTCGCAGCTCTGCCAGCGTGAGCGCATACCCGGTGTCGCCATCGGTCGCGCTCCGGGCGAAGATGACGCCGGCGACGTCGCCCTGGGCGTCGAGCAGCGGTCCGCCCGAGTTGCCGGGTCGCACGACGCCGCGCAGCGAGTAGATGTCCCGCTCCACGCTGCCGCTCTGGTAGATGTCGGTGCCGCGGGCCTGCAACCGGTCACGGACGCGTTGCGGCGAGATCGTGAACGGTCCATCGCCGGGATAGCCCGCGGCGTAGGCGGCGGCGCCCGCCGTCAGGTCCGGTCCGATGTCGAGCGCCGGGGCGTTCAGATCGGTGACGTCGAGCACGGCGAGGTCGCGGGAGGGGTCGAAGGCGACCAGGGTGGCCCGCTCGACATCGCCGCCTCCGGCCTCGCGGACCACGACAGAGGATGCGCCGGCGACCACATGCGCATTGGTCACGACGCGGCCGCGCTGCACGACCCATCCACTGCCCTCCGAGTCGACGCCGCAGGCGGGCTTGGAGGCGAGGACCGTGACGACGGACTGCTCGGACTGCGCGACGGAAGCCGGTATGGACCCGTCCGGCGCCGGCGCCGGCTTGATCGCCTCGCCGCCCTCGAACACCTTCGGGAGTCCCGCTCCGGCGAGGGCATCGTCGACGGCGCCGAGCACGGTCGTGGACGGGAGGGGCGCCATCCCGTTGAGAGTCGCGACGACGCGCGAGGAGTTCGCCGCCTGCACCACCGTGGCGAGGCTCGTCGCCAGGGCGAAGCCCGCGACCAGCCAGACGACGACCGCCCAGGTGAGGAGTCCGAACGCGGCGCCGACCAGCGAGTCGAGCCAGCGGATGGGGCCGTGGCGGAAGACCTTGGCCAGGATGCTCGCGAGCGTTCCGGCGATGGCGTAGACGGCTGCGGCGCACACCAGGACGACCACGGCCGCCACGACGGAACGCTGCGTGACGCCTCCGAACCCGGAGGCGGCGAACCATCCCACGACGACCGGCGCGAGGGTCAGGCCGAGCCAGAGACCGAGGCCCAGGCCCACGAGGGTGCCGGCGGAGCGGATCGCGCCCTTGCTCCATCCCGCCCCGACCGCAAGGATGCCGAGCACGATGAGCACGACGTCCACCACGATCTCCACGCCCATACCTTCCACCACCAGACTGGGCGATGGCTCAACCCGGGGTGGACGTCCGCTGGCCGGTGCCTCTGTGATTCACAGGAACGGACGGCAGGCCGGTGAGTCCGGGCCCCGCCGCCACCTTCGGCGGAGGGTCTAGAGGCGACCGTCCTCCTCGTCGCCGTCGTCGACGGAGTCGGGGGCGGGCTGACGCGCCGGGACGATGTCCGGATCCAGCTGCTCCTCCGGCACGATGTCCGGGAAGTCGGCGGTCTCCTGGTCGCTACTCTGTCTGGCCATGCGCGAACGTTACGCCCGCGAGCCCGGAAGGAATAGTCCCATCGGGACCGTTCGCGACCGGGCCGCGGGCGTCGCGTGGGGGACTCAGGTGTCGGTGTCGGTGTCGGTGTCGGTGTCGCGTCCGTCCGTTCCCGACGTGCTGCGCGCCGGACGCCTCGCTGTGAGCAGGACGATCACCACGCCGATCAGTGCGAGGACCACGATGGCGATCGCGATGCCGATCACCAGGCCCAGATCCACGCCGTGCGGCGCCGGAACAGTCGGCTGCCGGGTGGATGCGGTGGGCGCGGCCGCTCCACCGCCCGCGCTTGCACCGGGCGACGGCGCTGCGCTGCCGCCACCGCCGTTCCCGCCGCACGGTGCGGTGTCCGACCCGGGTGCGCTCGCGACGCCCGCCGGGGGCCGGTAGGCGAAGCTGTACGACGACGACACGGTGTGCCCGTCGGCCGAAACGATCTGATAGGTGACCGTGTACCGGCCAGCTGGCCCCAGCGCGACCGGGGCGCTGAGCTTCGTGTCGGCGACGGTCGCGCATCCCGTCTCGAAATGCCGCTTCGCCGAGTCTGGTCCGGTGACGATGAGCAGATTGGTCGAGCCGCCGCCGGACAGGTCGAGCACCCGGTCGTTGAAGGTGAGCGTCACCGTGTTCAGGGCGCTCGTGACCGTGGCGTCGGCGGACGGATCGCTGCCGACCAGGTAGTCGTGGGCGTCGGCCGCCGCGGCAGGCGCGAGCGCGAGGGCGGTGGCCGCAGCGATGCCGGCGGCGACGGCGAACAGCCGGTTCCTCATCCCTGTACCGTACGCTCGCGGCCACGCCCCGAGCGGGTCAGCGCGAAGACCGCGACCACGAGGGCGATCGCGCCAAGGACCAGTCCGCCCACGCCGACGGCGAGGGAGATGACGGTCGCGGTGGCGCCGGCGTTCGCCGCCGGGGGATGGGGCGCTGCGCTCGCCACCAGTGGTGTCGCGGAGTCCGCGGCCGGCGCAGGGTCGGTGATGTACAGCGTCGGTGCGGGATGCTCGGGCTCCGTGCCCGAGGCGGGAGTCGGCTGGTCCCAGTTCACGACGGTGCCGTCGGAGTAGTACTGGTGGGTGGGGAGCAGCACGGATCCGGTGTCCGGCACGGCGCCCGCCGACACCGTGAACTGCTGGAACTGCCCCGGCGCGATCCGGACGCCGCTGGCTGCGGTCCAGGTGACCCGGATGGGCGCCTCGGTGATCGTGCCGTCGTCCGTCTTCACCGGCTGGGCGAGCTTCTCGGTGTCGACGGTGGTCGTCCATCCCGCCAGCGGCAGATAGCTGACCGACGTGAACGGCGTCTTCGTCGGCAGGTCGACGACGAGCTTGACGGTGCCGGCGGTCGCCGACTCGGTGGGAACGCGGAACGTGAGGGTGGTGTAGCTGCCGGGAGTGGCCTGATCGGGGTCGACGTGCACGTGTGCGCTCGCCGCGAGTGGCGCGCCGAGCAGGAGGAAAGCGGTGGATGCCGCCGCGATGGACGCGGCGAACGTGGTCTTCTTCATGGGGTCCCTTGGATGGTCGGATCGTCGATGAGCGCGTGCGCGCGAGACCGACGCGGACCGTCGGAGCGGACGGGTGCCGGAGTCAGAGCGCGCAGGCGATCGCCGGCGGTCCGCGGTGCCGCAGCCGCGCCAGCGGGAGCCCCAGGTCGCGGAGGCGAGCGGGCTCGGCAGCGGCCGGCGCGGCCACGGAGGCGGCGACGGGGACCGGGACGACGACGAGGCGGTCGGCCGCGCGCTCGATGCGCACCCGCGCGGTCTCGAAGAGCCCCCAGAACGCGCGCTCGCCGAATCGCAGCGCGATGACGGTGACGAGCACAGCCGTCGCGTGCGTCAGCCACATCGACGGGCTCAGCTCGGAGCCGTGCGACGCCGGCATCGCGCCCCCGACGAGAGTCAGGTGGGCGCCGGCGTGCAGGTGCGTCATCCCGCCGATGAGAGTGCCCGTGGACGTGCCTGTGCCCGTGCCTGTGCCCGTGGTCGTGAAGTGCGCGTCGCCTCCGCCGAGGCTGAACAGGGCATGGAACAGGAACTGGCTGGACGCCACTGCGAGCGTCAGGCGCCAGAGCGAGAGCCGCCGGGCCGTGAGCGCGACCGACGCCAGCGTGGCGAACGCCAGGCTGAGCACGAGGGGGATCGCTCCGGGAGCGGTCCCGCCGCCCGCGACATGGAACAGCGAGGAGACGAGGATGGCGGTGCCGGAGGCGAGCATGGCGCGCGTCAGGCGAGCCCACCTCGATCCCATGCGCGTCCTCTCCTGAAGCCCCTCAGCCAGTCTAGGGAGGCGGTGGAATCCCCGGGGAAATGGATCCATTCGTCTGCATTGATGGAACATCCAGTCGAGATCCTGTAGAAATGATCGGTACCCCTTTCGCGCCTCTCCCGGTGCGTCGACCCCGACCGACTCGACCAGGAAGTACCAGCAGCTTGCCCCAGTCCACTCCCTCAGCGCGGCCACGCCGCAGTCTCAGGGCACCCGTCGTGGTGGATGTGGATCAGCAGCAGGCACTCTCCGACGATCCGGTGAGCGCGTTCACGACGCTCGAGGAGCTGGCGGCGACGCAGACCTTCCCGAGTCGCCGAGCGGCGCTCGAGGCGGAGCGCTCCCGGCCGCGCAAGCGCGAGCGCATCGTCGTCAAGCCGACGCGCGCGGCCCGCGCCGAGGTCGCCCGGCCGGCCCGTGCCGAGGTCGCCCGCCCGGCCCGCGCCGAGCGCTCGGAGGCCGCAGCCCCGCGACCGGTGTCCGCTCCTCGGAAGCAGCGCGCCGCACGCCCGGTTGCCGCCGTCACGACCTCGCCTGCACGCGCCGGCCGGCAGCGGCGCCATCGCTGGGGCATCCACACGGTCGTCATGCTCTCCCTCGCCGCCTTCTTCGGTACCGCCGCCCTCCCCGCCTACGCCACCACCGGCGAGGGTTCGACCGGCGGCGCGGCCCGCACGGCACTCGCCGTCCAGACCCTGACCGGGGGTGGCGTGACGCAGGTCGTCGCGCGCGACGGCCTCAACATCCAGGAGAGCCCGCAGGCCCTGGATTCGACCACCAACTCGTCCGTCTCTCCGGCCGTGCAGGCGCTCGCCGTCCAGCTCATGGGCGCCGTCGCGTCCGGTCGTCTCGTCGGTTCGACGCCGAACCACATCCCGGAGATCGCCAACCTCGCCGAGGGCAAGGCCGTCCCGAGCTGCGGCGTCGACTACCGCGTGCTCCAGGCCATCTCGGTGGCCCTCGACAACTTCAACCAGGTGGGCATCAGCGACATCAACCGCCGCTGCACCGGCCAGATCGAGGGAGCAGGAACCAGCTCGGCGCACTATGCGGACGGCGGCGGCCACGCGGTCGACTTCTACCTGCTGAACGGCTCGCCGCTCACCGGCGGCGACGCGAAGTCGATGCAGCTCATCCGCATCCTCGACCCGCTTGTCCCTGACGGTTCCGGCCTCGGACAGGTGGAGTGCCGGTCCTCGATGGACCTCACCAACTTCAAGCCGTTCGACGACACCTGCAACCACCTGCACATCGACTTCCTCAAGTCGGACGGCGCCACCCTCCGCTACGGCTGACCGGATCTCAGCCGAAGAGGTTGAGCGCGGCCCACTGCACGAGGATGACGGTCTTGCCGTCGGCGATCCGGCCGTCCGCGACCATCCCGAGTGCCTCGTCGTAGGGCACGACGACCGGCTCGATCTCCTCGCCCTCCTCTTCCACGCCGCCCCCGCCGGAGACGTCCGCCGGAGCGTACTCCGCCGCATAGAAGTGGACGCGCTCGGTGACCGAACCCGGACTCATGTACAGGTCGAACAGATGCGTGAGCTCACCGATCCGCACCCCGAGCTCCTCGGCGGCCTCACGCCGAATCGCCTCCTCCGGCGAGTCGCCGTCGAGCAGCCCCGCCGCGGACTCGATCAGCATGCCGTCCGGATGCCCGTTGACGTACGCGGGGAACCGGAACTGGCGCGAGAGCAGCAGTGTGCGGCCGACGGGATCGTAGAGCAGCACAGTCGCGCCGTTGCCCCGGTCGTAGGTCTCGCGCGACTGCGTGGTCCACTCGCCGGTGCGGCCGCGATAACCGAAGGTCGTACGGCGGAGAACGTGCCAGCCGTCCGAGGTCACCTCGACATCGTGGATGCGCACATCCGGATTGCCGGTCAGGTCGCGTCCCGTCCGGTGCAGGCCCGTGCGCCCTCGGGTGTCCGGGAGGTCGTGTCCGGGCCGCTCGTCGCTCATGCTCCGAGCCTAGGCCGTGCGGCCACAGCTCACGAACGAAGGTAGCCCGTGGAACGGCCTCCACCCACCGACCGGGCTTTGCCTTCCTCAACCAAGGTTCGCAGCGCGTTCCGGACACGCGGAAGCGGCCAATCCAACTGCGCCGCCAACTCCCCCGTCCGCACGGGCGAATTAGGGGATAGCAGACCATAGATGGTCGCCGCTGCATCATCCGGCGCCATCCGCGCTCGCTTCATCAGCTGCGGCAACTCCGCTGCGACGTCAGCAACGGCTCCGTCTCCATCAAGCCCTGCAACAAGCTCATACATTCTGCCCCGCGTAGCGCCGACCGTGCGAGCGAGACCCATATCAACCAGTCCCGTCAGCAGCTGGCGAGCCTTGTGTGCGTCAAGCCGCAGGAAGCCCTGAAGCGCCGACGTCGTCCACTTCTCGCCGCGGCGCATCCGTACGAGGACACGTCGCTGATCGTCGGAGAGACGTGCCGCGTTCGGCAGCTGAGACAGCCAATCCGCATCCTTCCGTTTGATCGGCGCAGCCCGAAGCACCATCACCTTGAACCGGATCACTTCGTTGAAGAACCGTGGTTTCTGAAGGCCGGCGTCGGCGAGACTATCGAACACGCGATTGATACCTGTGGCCAGTGCCTCAACGACGCGGATGTTCTGGCGAGTGCGCACCCACTGCAGCATCCGGATCAGTTGCCCGTTCCGGGACGAGGACAGCATGTGAAGCCCTAATGCCTGCTGGTTCAAGTTCCACAACCCTCCCGGATTCTCAATGATCAGCCGGTCCGGGAGAAGCCGAAGGTCCACCGCTGCGTTTAGCGTGTGCGGTGCCAGATCGCGGTGGACCAGAGCATTCGAGAGCAGCTCACGGACAGCCTCCAGAGGGTACTCGGGGACATCCCTTCCCTGACCATCCCCACCGAACACCACCCTGGTGCGGGTGTTCCGGGTCACCCACCGCATTGCCTCATCCAGCATCGCCGGTATGGCTCCTGCGATCTCCTGCACGTCGGATGCACGCGTCCCCGTCGGGTCCCCACGGTCGGGGGCGACACTGGCCTTGATGATCAGCCGAGGGAAGAACTGCTGCGGGTAGACACCCAGCGAAAGCAAGCCGGCGACCGTCGGCTGACCGTCGGCAGTGATCACCCCAGTCCGCATCAGCAGCTCGTCATCGCCCATCCTCGAGAGCTCCGGCCGTTCCCTCGCCAACTGGAGATAGGACCGCACGAGCTCCTCGTCCAGGTCGGACCTGGTCGCTCCCTCAATAGGTTCTTCGTCGAATCGGGGCCTTCCCCGGTTGTGCTCGAAGGTTGTTTCCTCCTGCGCTGTCAGCGGGTAGTCGCCGTCGTTCACGCGCACATACGACTGGCCACCGGACACCCGGGACGGCCTCAACTCTGGCTCCAGAGCACCAACCTCAACGACCACGATGTTCTTGCCCTCGAAAAGCATCACCTGTGTGGCAATGCGGCGGAGGGGTGGATTCATCGAATGTGCCATGTTCGCAACAGCTCGCTGCATATCACCAGGGTTGGTGACACCGACGGTGGTAAATCCGTTGGACTCATCTATCCCGAGGAGGACAACCCCGCCCTCAGTGTTCGCGAAGGCCGATAGGGTGGTCGGCAGGTTCGACGGGACTCCTCCCGACGCTCGCTTCACTTCCACCTGCGCGGTATCGGTGCCGTCCGAACGTATGGAAGCTATCGTCGCTGCGAGGATCTCCGGGGTCACGGGATAAGCATAACTTGCACTCGCTGCAACAATTAAACCTGCTCTAACGCCCTGCAATCCTGCAATAGCGCCCCTTGCACCACGGTTACGCTGCAAATAGCCGGCTAAATGCACGATTAGGCCCTTCGGCCGTGTTGACGAACTCGGTCTTGATTCTGTGGAGGTTTGAGGCAGCGCCCTAGCGGGTGCGGTAGCGGGTGCGGAGCCTGCGCGCAGCGAGGATGTCGCCGGCCTGCACCTCCTGCGCCTTCAGGAGGCCCTTGTCCGACTTGAGGGGGAGTCGCAGGTCGACCTCCGCATCGATGCCGGCCACGAGCTCTCGCACCCGCTCCACCTCCGAGTCGAGTTCCGCGCCGAGCAGCAGGGCGACGTTCGCGATCCAGATCCACAGCAGGAAGACGATGATGCCGGCGAGCGTGCCGTAGGTCCGGTCGTAGTTGGCGAAGGTGCCCACGTAGAGCGCGAACAGGGCAGATGCGACGGCGAGCACCACGATCGCCGCGATCGACCCGGGCGTGAGCCAGCGGAGCCGCGGCTGCTTCACGTTCGGCGTCGCGGCGTACAGGACCGCGAGGAGCAGCACCAGCAGAATGGCGACGATCGGCCAGCGGATCACCGACCACGCCACCTGGAACGCCTGGTCGAGTCCGATCAGCCCGCCCAGGAACGACAGCACCGGGCCGGACACCACGAGCAGGATGGCCAGCAGCGACACGAGCACCAGCGTGAGGATCGTGACCCCCAGCTGCACCGGCCGCAGGACGAGCGCCGACCGACCCTCCCGAACGCCGTACACCCGGTTCAGGGCGCGCCCGAACGCGCCGACGTAGCCGGACGCCGACCAGATCGCGCCGACGATCCCGATGGCGAGCGCCCATCCCGTCGCGGGCGAGGAGGCGAGATGCTGGAGCGGACTCTTCAGCACATCCGTCATGCCGGGCGCGAGGTCGTTGACCATCCCGAACAGTGCGGCGATGCCCGTCTTGCTCTGCCCGACCAGGCCCAGGATGCTGACCAGCGCCAGCAGCGCGGGGAACAGCGAGAGCACGCCGAAGTAGGTCAGGCCTGCGGCGAGGTCGGTCGCCTGATCGGTGGTGAAGCTGCGCATGGTCCGCTTGAGGATGAAGCCCCACGGCAGCCGGAACCAGGGGAGGCTGCGGCGGTCCTCGATCCGGCGGATCGCTTCGGCCCGGGCGCTGCCCACACCGCCCTGGTCAGCCGGCACGCCCGCTCCTCCGCAGGAGGAGGGCGGCGGTGCCGGCCGCGGCTCCGGTCAGGACGAGGAAGACGCCGGTGAAGAAGGCGGGATGCGACCGGATCTGAACGCGCAGGTTGAAGGTGGCGAACAGGTCGTCGAGCGTAGCTGCCAGCTCGTCGCGGGTCACCTCCAGGTCGAGCTTGAGCATGTTGATGCCCGCGCCTCGAGGGAGCGGCGGACGCCCGGCGGGACGCTGACCCGCCCGGCGGACCGAGGGTACCGACTGCGTCGTCACGGCCGCGCTCCCTTCAACGCCTGGACGTCGGCGCTGAGTTCGCTGCCGAGGTCCTCGGGCACCGGCGGAATCCCGCGTTTGAGGCTGCGCCAGCCGATCAGGCCGATGACGACGGCGATGACGATGAGGATGGCGGCCACGATGAGCGCGGCCAGCCAGGCCGGGAGGATCAGCGCGAAGCCCAGCACGGCCGCCGTCACCAGCACGCCGAACGCGAAGAACAGGAACAGGAGGGCGCCCGCGAGCAGCCCGGCGCCCATCCCGGCCGCCTTCGCCTTCGCGGTCATCTCGGCCTTGAACAGCGCGAGCTCCGACGCGATCAGCCGGCGCAACTGGGCCACGAGGTCCTTCGCCAGTTGGGGCAGCGGACGCAGTCCTCGGGTGGTGCGGCGCCGCTCGCGCGGCAGCGGTGGCTGGTCGGCCATGAAGTCGGGCTCCCTTCAGACGCTGGTAGGCCGAACGTACCCCGCGCCTGGGCACGAGTGAACCCGCGCATGGTGCACACTAGGGGCATGAACGGCAACGAGATCGACGGCCGGGGTGGCATCCTCGCGGCCGTGGTCCCCGGGCAGCCGGCCGCCGTCGTCGAGGCGGCCGCACGTCTCGCCGGCGACCTCGGCCTGCCGCTGGTCTGCGCGAACGTCGATCCCGATCGCTACCTGGTCTCGAGCTACGTCGACGGAACGGTCGTCGCGCTCCCCTACGACCCCGACCTGCCCGAGACCGAGGAGGAACGGTTCGATCCCGAGCTCGAGGCGCACATCCAGAGCATCCTGGAGGGGCGCGGCATCTCGTACTCGCTGAAGCAGCTGGCCGGCGACCCCGCCTGGGCCCTGGCGCGGCTGGCCGACGACCTGGATGTGCGATACATCGTTGTCGGGACGCGGGACGCCGGGCTGCGCGGCAGCCTGCGGGAGTTCTTCAACGGGTCGGTCGCCGTGCACCTGGCGCACCGCCAGCACCGGCCGGTCGTCGTCGTGCCGCTGAATCCGATGCCGGGAGCGCAGAAGCTCCCGTGGGAAGACCCCCCGGTCTAGTGCCGGCGGTCCGTGGACCGGCGCCCGTGCACCTGCACCCGCGCTCCATCCTGCTCGTGTTCGCGGGCGGCGCCCTCGGGACGTCCGTGCGTTATCTGCTCACCCTGTCGGTGCCGCCCGTGGGCGGAGTCCCTCTGATCACACTCCTCCTCAACGTCACCGGTGCCTTCGTGCTCGGATGGCTGCTGCAGTCGCTCGCGCTGCACGGACCCGATGAGGGCGTGCGCCGCGATCTGCGCCTGTTCGCCGGAACGGGCATCCTGGGCGGCTACACGACGTACAGCTCGCTCGCGGTGGACACCGACGGGCTGATCGCTGCGCAGAGCGTCGGCCTGAGCATCCTGTACGCCGTCGCCACCATCGCGATCGGCGCTGCGGCCTCCGTCGCGGGGATCGCGCTGGCCTCCACGATCGCCCGGCGTCGCGCGGAGCGGGGGCGACGATGACGGTGTTGCTGGTCCTCGCCGTCGCCGCGGCCGGGGGAGTGGGCGCGGTGGCGCGGCTCGTTCTCGACGGGTTTCTCCGGGCACGGGTGCGCATCGCGTATCCGCTCGGGACGACCGTCATCAACGTCACCGGGTCGTTCCTGCTGGGTCTCGTCACCGGCCTCGCGCTGGCCCACGGCCTCCCGGCCGAGTGGCGCGCCGTGCTCGGGACCGGTTTCCTCGGCGGCTACACCACGTTCAGCACGGCGAGCTATGAGACGGTCCGGCTGGCGCAGCAGCGACGCTACCGGGCGGCGTTCGTCAACGGCGTCGGGATGCTCGTCCTCGCACTCGCCGCTGCCGGCCTCGGGCTCTGGCTCGGCGAACTCGGCTGATGCCGAGGCCGGCTGGTCAGGGCTGGCCGGGCTCCTGCTCCATCCACCACTCGGTGAACTCCTCGGCGCGCCCGTCGGGGGCCAGCCGGATGATCCACAGGTTGCTGTAGATCGGGCCGTCGCGGTAGTCGGTGACGCCCTCTACGAAGGAGACGGGGCCGTCCTGTCCGAGCAATCGCCACTCGAAGCTCGCGGCGCCGGGGTCGTCCTGGGCGTCGAGCCATCCCTCCACGATCTCCTGGTGGCCGTCCCACGGCTCGGCGAACGGTTCCGTGCGGTAGCTCGCGTCCTCGGTGAACAGGGCGCGGATGTCATCGGGTTCGTTGCTCTCCCATGCGCGCCGGTAGAGGTCGATCCAGTTGGTGATCGCGTCCGCCATGCCCCCGTTATACGCCTTGGGTGCGAGGCGGCGCCATGATCCTTCGCCAACACCTTTACGGTCTGCTAGACGGGGGAGTACAGTCTGCTTCATCTCGAACGGTCGGGGGTGATCGCGTGCTGGAGGCGGCCGATGGGCTGCAGAGCAGGTTCACTCCCGCGCGCGTGCTCCTCGGTTCTCTGCTCCTCGGAGCGGGGCTGACCGTGGCAGGCTTCCTGCTGGGCGGTTCTCCCGCTTCCGGCGCAGAGCCGGCACCCCCGAATGGTCCTGTCGGTGCACTCGTGTCCAGCGCGGCCGATTCGGCCGGTCAGGCCGTCGGCGCGGTCACGAGTGCCGCCGCCGCGGCGCTCCCGGCACCCGCCGCCGCTGCCGTCGCCCCTGTCGTCTCCACCGTCGTCGCGCCCGTGACCCAGACCGTCGACCAGGTGGCCGGCTCGTCGCCGGTCTCGAGTGCCGTCGATCCGGTGGCCTCCGGTGTCGACGCAGCTGTCGAGCAGCTGCCCGTCGTCGGCGCTGTGCTTCCGCCGGCGCCGGTGGCCACAGCGACGCAGCCGGTCAGCGGCACCGTCGACCAGACGGTGGTGGATGTCGTCCGCGCAGTCGGCACGGGTGTCGTGCCGCTGACGCCGATCGCCGCAAGCGGCCCGGGAACGGCTCCCGAACGGGGCTCCTGCCCGGCCGGCGGTCCGGCCATCGCGGGGGCGGCATCGGAATCGGCTCCGGCGAGTGAGCCGCCTGTCGCGTTCTCCACCTCTTCGTCGGCCGTGTTCGGTCTCCGCGGCTGGTCTGCGGACCTCGGCGGACCTCTCGGGGGTGGGCCATCGGACCCCGCACCCACTGCTCCACCCGGTCTGCCCGGCGGTAGTCTGCCCGGCGGATCGGCCGCCGGCGGGGGCCTTTCGGGCGGAGCTGTGCCCGCCGTAGCCACCCTCGACGGCTCCGCCCTGCCCGCATCCGGCTGGATGGCGCGTGCCGGCGCATCCGCGGACGAGCTCCTCCCGGCCGGCCCGGTCGGCGACCACGACATCAGCCCCGACTGAGTGGGTCCTTGCTGCCCTCCAGTGGCAGCACGCGACCACTGCCCGGCACACGTGTGCCCGGGCGAGGACACTCAGCATGAAGGGCTTTCCCATGAATAAGTACGTATCCAGAGGGTTGTGGTTCACCCTCTGCGTCGGCGGCCTCTGGCTCGCCGGCACGGCCGCGGCGAACGCGGCCGAGACCTCCAGTGGCTCCGGCGGAACCCAAGCGGTCGTCGGCGCCACGGCTCCCGTGACGATCTCGGGCAACGCCATCTCGGTCCTCGGCGACTCGACGAGTTCCGGCTCCACGGCCCAGGCGCCCGCAGCGCCCGCGCCCTCGGCCTCGATCTCGCCCAGCTCGATCGGCGGCCTCCTCGGTGGAACGCAGGCGGCGGCTGACGTGAGCGCCCCGGTGACGGTCTCCGGCAATGCGGTGAGCGTGATCGGGGATGCAGGAAGCGCCGGCTCGGCGACCGCCCCCGCCGCCTCGAGCGGCTCCGGCGGCTCGGGAGCGACCGCTGCATCGTCCGGTGCGCCCGCCGTCCAGGCGCCTGTCGCGGCTGCCGTTCCGGTGACGGCAGGCGGCAACGCTGTGGCGGTTCTCGGGGACGCGTCCTCGACGGGATCGTCGGCGACCGCTCCCGGCGGTGCCGGATCGGGCGCCACCGCATCCACATCCGGCACGAACGGCGGGCTGCTGCCCGGTGTGCAGGCTCCGGTGGAAGCGACGGCGCCGGTGACGGCCGGCGGTAACGCCGTCTCGGTGCTCGGGGATGCGTCCACGAGCGGTTCCACCTCCGGCGGTACGACTGCCGGGACAGGCAGCACGGCGACGTCCGGTTCCGGCGGCGGGCTGCTGCCGGGTGTGCAGGCTCCGGTCAGCGCCGGCGCCCCGGTGACGGCGGGCGGTAACGCGGTCTCGGTGCTCGGGGATGCGTCCTCCAGCGGAACGATCACGAGTGCTCCTGCTACCGGTGGAGCGACGGCGGGCGGCACGACCGGTGGTACGACCGGTGGCGGCCTGCTCGGTGGTGGTCTGCTCGGTGGTGGTCTTCTGGACGGTGGCGGACTGCCGATCGGATTCGGTGTCCCGGTGGCTATCGGCGGAAACGCCCTCGGTCTCGTCAGTGCGAGCACCGGCGACACGTCCACCCCGACGCCTCCCGCGACCCCGATCACCCCGGCCGTGGGTGACCCCGAAACGACGGTGGCATCCGTAGGCGGCGTCGTAGCGCTCGGCGCGAGCAGTGGGAGCGGCACGGCGACCCTCGCCTCGACCGGCTCCGACAACCTGGGGGTCGGCGCCCTCGGCGCTCTCCTGGCCCTCCTCGGAGTGCTTGCGGTCTTCGCCTCGGCCAACCGGGAGCGTCGCCACCACACGCGCTGATCGGATCGTCGTTCGCTCCGCGCGCGCTTCGACTACCCGGCACACCGGCTCCCCCGCGCCGGTGTGCCGGGAATCCGGCGTGGGCAGGTGGGCGCTACGGGCGTCGGTCAGAAGCCGATCGGCCGGCCCGGCGTGAGCGGTTTGTCGTTCCCGACGAATACCCGGCCGTCGTTGTACTCGGCCTCGCGCCGCTCGACCTCGGCGAGCAGTGCCGTGTTGAGCATCTCGGACCAACTCGTGTCGCGTTCGCCGAACGATGTCTGGCGGTAGGCAGCGCGCGCTCTGTTCCGCATGGCATCCGTGATGTAGAAGGTGACCGTCGTGCGCTTCTTGGGCGGAGTGCGCGCGGGCTCGGCCACGGCGCTTGTGGAGGACACCCGGAACTCCGCGGAGTTCTCGGAGTCCGGTGTATCGGCCGCAGCTGCGGCGGTGGATCGCTCCATGTCTCCCCTTTAGGCATATTCGATTGTGATCTTCGATTCCATATACTAAACGGTCCATCCCGGGCAGGGCCATTTTCCACAGCGTCTAAGCATGCTTTATATGCCCTAGTCCCAAGCGATCAGGGCATAAAAGACACAGCCTCAACGAGAGATTCCGGGGGCGACGGGGAGCCGTCAGTTCGAGAGTCGCTCCACGATCGACCCGAACAGCTCGGGGCGCCGGGCGGCGGTCGGGACGATCCGTGGCCGGAATCGGGAGCGCGACGCCATGACGAGGCCGGTCGTCAGCAGACGGAAGTCACGGGTCGTGCTGCGCCACGCCCGCTCGTACTGTTCCGTGCTGCCGGCGCGCACCGCGGCGATGGCGGCCCGGGCCTGGGCGAAGCCGACGCGCATCCCTTCGCCGGTGAGCGCGTCCACGTAACCGGAGGCGTCGCCGGCGAGGAGGACCCGGCCGGAGGAGCGCGACCGGGCTCGCTGCAGCAGCGGTCCCGCCCCGCGCGGCTCGGTCACCGCCGCCGCGCCCTCGAGGCGGGCTGCGAGCTCCGGGATCCCAGCGACCACCTCATCCACATCGAGGGGACGCCCGCCGAGCACGGCGACACCGACGAGGCGCTCCGCGACGGGTGTCACGTAGGCCTCCGCTCCGTGCGACCAGTGCACCTCCACGAGCGACGACCACGGCTCGACGGCGAAGTGCTTGCGCAGTCCGAAGCGTCGACGAGTCCCGGGCTGCGGCCGTCCGTCGAGACCCAGCATCCGCCGCACGGGGGAGTGCAGGCCGTCGGCGGCGATCACCCATGGCGCCAGGAGCGTCTCTCCGCTGCTCAGGCTCAGCTCCACCGCGTCCGCGCTCTGCGAGATGCCGGAGACCTTGGCCTGGATGCGCTCCGCGCCGACTTCCTCAGCGCGCTCCGCGAGCGCCTGGTGCAGGACCGTCCGGCGCACGCCGCGTCCCGGTCGGTCGGCGAAGAAGTGCTCGACGCGCGATGTCCGGTCGAGGTAGGCGATGCCGTCCAGCCGGCGCCCGGGCGGATCGACGCCGATCCGGTGCAGGGCGGCCAGCGAGCCCGGCATCAGGCCTTCGCCGCACGCCTTGTCGATCGGGCCGACACGCGGCTCGACCAGCGTGACCTCCAGGCCGTTCATGCGGGCCTCGATCGCGCAGGCGAGACCGATGGGACCGCCGCCGACCACGACGAGCTGTGGGCTCATGCCCGTCCCGGTGCGGCCAGGACCGTCGCGAGTGCTTGGTTCTCGCAGCGGACGCGGACGGCGAGCAGCCAGGCGTTGAGGACGGAGAACGCCAGCGCGGTGATCCACGCCGTGTGCACGAGCGGGAGCGCGAAGCCTTCGACGACGACGGCGACGTAGTTGGGATGCGTGAACCAGCGGTACGGTCCGCGCGCCACCAGGGGCAGGTCGCGGACGACGATCACCCGGGTGTTCCAGCGTGGGCCCAGCGTCGCGATGCACCACCAGCGCAGAGCCTGGCTCGCCAGCACCAGGGCGAGCATCGGCCAGCCGAGCCAGGGCAGGAAGGGGCGGTCCGCGAACCACACCTCGGCGAGGCAGGCGAGCAGCAGGGAGGTGTGCAGGGCCACCATCGGGGGGAAGTGGCCACGGCCGAACTCGACCCCGCCACGGGCGAACGACCATCTCGCATTGCGGGTCGAAACGATGAGCTCTGCGATGCGCTCCGCCCCGGTTGCGAGCACGAGGAGGCCGTACCAGATCATGCGAGCGTCCCGATCATGGTCATACTGCCGAGACTACGCAGCCGGCTCGATCATCGGCGCCGGGAGCGGCGCGCGGCGCGCCCGCCCGTCCGCCCAGCGCAGCAGCACCAGCTCGCTCGTGACACCGGGACCGAGCGCGAACAGCAACCCGATGGTGCCGACGGGGTGCGCATCCAGTTGCTCGGCCAGCACGTGCAGTACGGCGGCCGACGAGAGGTTGCCCACAGTGGCGAGCGACCGCCAGCTGGCGTCGAGGGCGCCGTCGGGCAGGTCGAGCGCCTCGGCGAACGCCTCCAGCACTTTCGGGCCGCCGGGATGCGCGGCCCAGGCGCCCACGTCGGACACCTCCAGGTCGTGCGCCGCGAGGATGCCGCGCGCATCCCCGGCGAAGTTCCGTTCGATCACCTCGGGTACGCCGGCGCTGAGCACGATGCGGAAGCCGGTGCCCCCGATGTCCCAGCCGATGACGTCGGCCGTGTCGGGGTAGATGCGGCTGCGCGAGTCGACCACATCCGGACCGGCCAGTCCGAGCCGTTCCGCGCGGGCATCGCCCACCATGACGACGGCCGCCGCGCCATCGCCGAAGAGCCCGCTCGCCACGATGTTCGCCATCGAGTCGTCGCGCGCTTGCACGGTCAGCGAGCAGAGCTCCACCGAGAGCAGCACAGCGACCTCGTCCGGATGCCCGGCCAGGTAGTCGTTGACGCGCGCGATACCGGCCGCGCCCGCGACGCATCCCAGGCCGAAGCTGGGGAGGCGCTTGACGTCGGGCCGCAATCCGAGGCGGGCGACCAGCTGCGCGTCGATCGAGGGGGCCGCGATCCCCGTCACGGAGGTGAAGAGCAGGAAGTCGACATCGGCGGGAGCGAGGCCCGCGGAGTCCAGCGCAGCCGTCACGGCGCGCTCGGCGAGGGAGGTGCCCTCGGCGATGAAGAAGTCGTTCGACTCCCGGAACGACGCCAGCGAACTGTACCGTTCGAGCGGCATCACGAGGCTCCGCGTCTGCACGCCGGATGCCGCATGGATGCGGCGCATCACCTGCTGCCGCGCCGGGTCCGAGGTGATCATCGCGAGCAGCGCCGCGGTGATCTCCCCCTGGCTGTAACTCCGGGCGGGGAGCACCGGGGCCACCGACACGATTCGGCTCACATGCGAAAGGTACCACCCGCTTCCCGGAGCGCTCACGGCTTTCCGTCCCTGCTGTCGCTTCCTCCGCCGAATACGCCGGAAGCGGTGTGTCAGCGGGTCAATCGAGGAAGCGATGATGGAGGCGCTGGACCTCCGAGACGGCCTGCGCGAGGGGGTCGTACAGGGGCTCGCCGGAGGTCACGCCCATCACTTCTTCCACGATGGCGGGGGCCTCCGCTTCGTCCAGGATGCGCTGCAGCTCGAGGCTCTGGCTGTCCTCGGGCACGTCGAAGCGGAGGGCGGCGGTCACGGCGGCGATCAGGGCGGCCGGCACACCCCCGACGTACTGCGCGTAGTCCGCAGCCGGACCGATGAAGCGGTCGTTGCGTCCCAGCTTCCGGAGCGGCTCGCGGCCGACGCGGGTCACCTCGTCCACCAGGTACGGATTGGTGAACCGGCCCAGGATCTTCGCCCGGTAGGCGGCGAGCTCCTCCTCCGGCAGGCCGTGCTTCGCCGACAGCGCCGCGGACGTCTCCCGCAGCGCGGCCTCGGCGGCCTCGCGCACGGCAGGGATGGCGATCGCCTCGCTGATCGTCGTCGCGCCCTCCAGGAATCCCGTGTACGCGACCGTCGCGTGCCCGGTGTTCACGGTGAACAGCTTGCGCTCGATGTACGGGCCGAGCGCATCCACGAAATGCGCGCCGGGGATGCGGGGCTCCCGCCCCTCGAACGGCGTGCGGTCGACGACCCACTCGAAGAACGTCTCGACCGTGACATCCACTCCGGCGTCCGGCGCTTGCGCGGGCACGATGCGGTCGACCGCCGTGTTGGCGAACACGGCACGTGCGGCCAGCCTCTCGCGGGTATCGTCGTCCGGCAGCCCGTCCATCAGCTCGGCCGCCAGCAGGTCGGAGGCGCCGATCGCGTTCTCGCACGCCATCACCGCGAGGCGCGGAGCGCCGTCCGCACGTGCGGCCAGGCCGCGGGCGATCACCGGCGCCACGAAGCGCAGGATGCGCGGGCCGACCGCGGTCGTCACCACATCCGCCGTGGCGATCTCGGCGACCAGCGCATCCTCGTCGGTCGCGCTGTTGATCGCACGGAAACCGGTGACCGTCGTCGTCTGCGACTCCTCGCCGACCAGGTGCACCCGGTAGGAGTCGGCGGCCGCGAGAGCATCGATCAGCTCCGCGTTGACGTCGGCGAACACGACCTCGTAGCCGGCTTCGTGGAGCAGGAGCCCCACGAAGCCGCGCCCGATGTTGCCCGCGCCGAAGTGGACCGCCTTCACGCGACTGCCTTCATTCGACTGCTCCTCATCGTGATCCCGCCTATTCGTTGACGTCGCCGAGGAGGGCGAACAGTGCGTCCGCGTCCGGGGCGTCGATCAGCTTCTGGACATCGTCCTCCTCGGAGAAGAGGGTGGCGATCTTCGACAGGATCTCCAGGTGCTCGTTGTTCTGCCCGGCGATCCCGACGACGAACCGCACCTCCTCGCCGCCCCAGTCGAGCGGCGAGGAGTAGCGGATGAAGGACAGGGCCGACCGCTTGATCTCGTCCTTGGACTCGTTGGTGCCGTGCGGGATGGCCATGCCGTTCCCCATGAACGTCGAGACGGTGTTCTCGCGCTCCTGCATCGAGTCGACGTAGTCCGGATCGACGGCGCCCGCCCCGACGAGCAGCTCACCCGCCTCCGGGATCGGGTCCTCCCGCGTGGCCGCGGCGCCCGCGGCCACGACGTTCGCCCGGTCGAGAATGGTGTCGGTCATTTCGTGGCATCCTCCGTGGTCTTCTGCTGGCTGGCGACGAGCTGGACGACCTCGTCGTACTTCGGGCTGTTCATGAAGTTGTCGACCGACACGTGGACCGAGTCGGGTGACTGGCCCTTGGCGCGGTCGGTCAGCTCGCGTTGCGTGATGACGAGGTCGGCGGTGCCGTCGAGGTTGCTGATGGCCTGGTTGGTCACCGTCACCCCTTCGACTCCGGCCTTCTTGAACTTGTTCCGCAGCACCGAGGCGCCCATCGCGCTCGATCCCATTCCAGCGTCGCATGCGAACACGATGTTCTGCACCAGTCGCGTCGTGGCGTCGCCCTGCGCGTCGCCGGTGTCGTGCTCGCCCTCTCGGACGAGACCCCCGAGCACCGAGGACGACTTGCCCTTGTTCGCTTCGGTCTGTGCGACGGCGGCCGACAGGTCCCCCGCGTTGCCTGCGGCGAGGTCACGGCGGCGGCTGGAGCGCAGGATGATGGATCCCACGAGGAAGGACACTGCCGCCGCACCGATCACCGAGAGGGTCACGCCGACGACGCTGTCGCCTGGCGACTGGATCAGGACGGCGATGATCGAGCCGGGGGAGGCTGGAGCACGCAGGCCGGATCCGAACGTGACATTGATCGCGATGCCGGTCATGCCGCCGAGGATGGCCGCGATGATCATCATCGGCTTCATCAGCACATACGGGAAGTAGATCTCGTGGATGCCACCGACGAACTGGATCAGGGCGGCGCCGGGCGCGCTGGCCCGAGCGATACCCAGGCCGAAGACCGAATAGGCCATCAGGATGCCGAAGCCGGGCCCAGGGTTGGCCTCGAGCAGGAACAGGATGGACTTGCCGGTCTGGTGCGCCTGCTCGATGCCCAGGGGCGTGAGCACCCCGTGGTTGATCGCGTTGTTGAGGAACAGCACCTTGCCCGGTTCGATCAGGATGCTCGCCAGCGGCAGCAGGTGCGCCGAGACCAGCCAGTTGACCGCGCTGCTGAGTACCGCGCTCAGCCACTCGACGATCGGCGCGATCCCGAAGAAAGCCCCGATCGAGAGCAGCATGCCCACGATTCCGGCCGAGAAGTTGTTCACCAGCATCTCGAAGCCGGCCTTGATCTTGCCGTCCCAGAGCTGGTCGACCTTCTTCATCACGTAGGCGCCGAGCGGGCCCAGGATCATCGCGCCGATGAACATCGGGATGGTCGAGCCGACGATCACACCCATCGTCGCGATGCAGCCGACGACACCGCCGCGGACGCCGTAGACCATGCGCCCACCGGTGTTGGCGATGAGCAGCGGAAGCAGATAGGTGATCATCGGGCCGACAAGCCCGACGTACTGCTGGAACGTGTGGCCACTCGGGTCCTGGGCGAGTGCGGTGGCCGCACCCTGCCATCCGATCTTCGCCTGGTCGCCGAACCCGCCGAGGATGGGACTGATGGCCCAATGGGTGTTCTGCAGCCAGCCGGTCGCGATGAACAGGGCGGTGATGAGTCCCCAGGCGATGAACGCGGGGATGTTGGGCATCACCATATTGGAGAGGAACGTGCCGAAGCGCTGCACGTGGACGCGCGCTCCGCCCGGCTTCTTCGCCGACTCCAGTGTCGCCGATGTCATGGTGTTTCCTCGTTTCTATCGGCCTGTGCCGATCCGTCGGGGTTTCTTGGTGAGGTGAACCGTTCGGCGGCCGCACGGACCGCGTCCCGGGCTTCGGCCGCGCTATCGGCGGCCAGGGCGGTCTCGGCCAGCGAACGTGCCTGGCCGAGGGTGTAGCGCTTGAGGGACAGCCGCACGTCGGCGAGTGCCGCCGGCGACATGGAGAGGGTGGTCGCGCCGAGTCCGACGAGCACCACGGCCAGCAGCGGGTCCGCTGCCGCCTCGCCGCAGATGCCGACCGGCTTCCGGCGTGCCACCCCCGCAGCACCGACCTCGCCGATGAGGCGAAGGACGGCGGGATGCCAGGGATCCTGGAACCCGGCGACGGAGCCGAGCAGGCGGTCGGCGGCGAGCGTGTACTGCGTGAGGTCGTTGGTGCCGATCGAGGCGAAGTCCGCGACCTGCAGCACCCGGTCGGCGAGGAGCGCGGCCGAAGGCACCTCCACCATGACGCCGACGGTCTTCAGCCCGTACTCGCGCCCGAGCTCGGTGAAGTAGCGCGTCTCCTCGATGGTGGAGACCATCGGGGCCATCACCCAGAGGTCGGCGTCGGTCTGCGCGTCGGCTTCGGCGAGGGCGGTCAGCTGCTCGCGGAGGATGTCCTCGTTCGCGCGCAGCGAGCGGAGGCCGCGGAGGCCGAGCGCCGGGTTGTCCTCGTGGGCGTCGTTGAGGAACTCGAGGGGCTTGTCGGCGCCGGCGTCGAGCACGCGCACGACGACCTTCCTTCCGCCGCCGAACGCGCTCAGGAGCTTCACGTACTGCTCCCGCTGCTGCTCGACCGTCGGGGCCAGCCGCTGGTCGAGGAAGAGGAACTCGGTCCGGAACAGGCCGACGCCCTCCGCGCCGAGAGCCACGGCCTCCTCCGCCCCATCGGCGGATCCGAGGTTGGCGAGCAGCGGGATGGCCGTCCCATCCGCCAAGGCGCCAGGCTCGACGGCTCCGGCGAGGGCGGCGGCGCGTTCCGCGATGCGGCGCTCCGCGCCGGCGCGCTCGTCCGCGGACGGGGAGACGGTGACGGTGCCGGCCGCCGCATCCACGATGACGTCGTCGCCGTCGGCCAGGCGGTCGGCACCGGCGGCGCCGACGATCGCGACGATCGACTTCTCACGGGCGAGGATCGCCGTGTGCGAGGTCGGACCGCCCTCGGTCGTGACCAGCCCGAGGACCTTGGTCAAGTCGAGGAGGGCCGTGTCGGCCGGTGCGAGGTCGTGGGCGACCAGGACGAACGGCCGGTCGGACTGCGGGACGCCCGGGGCGGGCTTGCCCTCGAGAGCGGCGACGACACGCTGCGAGACGTCGTCCAGGTCGCCGGCGCGCTCGCCCATGTAGCCGCCCAGATCCTTCAGCATGTCGCGGAACACCGCGAAGCCTTCGAAGACCGCACGCTCGGCGGTCTTGCCGCCGTCGATGCGGGAGGCGACATCGTCGGCGAGAGTGGAGTCCTCGGCCATCATCGACTGCGCCTCGAGCACGTCAGCCGCGGTGCCTTCGACGGTGGATGCGCGCCGGCGCAGGTCCGCCGCGACCGTGGCCACCGCATCCCGGACCCGGGCCTTCTCCTCGTCGGGGGTGCGCTCGCTGTGCTCGTCCGTCGGCTCCGGCAGCGGGGCCGACATCCGGAGGACAGGCCCCACGGCGACGCCCTGGCCGATGCCGGCGCCGGTCAGAACGGCGCTCGAGCTGGGGATGCCCGTGCGGGTCACGACGCTGTCGCCGCTTGTGTTCTGCTCGCTTGTGTTCTGCTCGCTCGTGCTCTGCTCGCTCATGGTGTGCTCGCTCATGCTCAGGCGTCGTGGTCCGTGGCGAGGATCTCGGCCAGGTCGTCCAGGACGGCCTCGCCGTTGTGCGCGTCGGTGGTGAGCACGATCTTGTCGCCGTGGTCGATGCCCAGGGAGATCACGCCGAGGATGCTGCCGGCGTCGACCGTCCTGCCGCCCTCCTTGGTCAGCTTCACGGCCGCGCCGGAGCCGTTCACGGCCTCGACGAAGAGTTTCGCGGGGCGGGCGTGCAATCCGTGCGTCGATCCGACGGTGATGATCCGTTCAGCCATGGTTCCGATCTCCTTCGTTCCGTGCCGGCCGGGTGTCGGCCGCCGCCATCCGTTCGATGGCGCTGCTCACAGTCTCGTCGCCTTCGCGCCGAGGGCCAGGTCCAGTGCGGCGTCCCCGTCGAGCGCCGCCGGTGAGACCGGCGGCAGGACGGCGATGGCGGTGCCGCTGGCGGCGGCACGCTCGCGGAGGGCCGCGACCGCGGACTCCAGGTGCGCTCCGACGAGCACCACATCCACACCGGCGAGGGACTCCAGCTGGCTCGCGCTGCCGGGTTGGACCTCGACGGCGACGCCGCGCAGCCGGGCCGCAGCGCGCAGCTTGACGGCGACGAACGTGCTGGACGCGCCGGCGCCGCAGACGACCACGATCTTCATCGATCTTGCCTTTCCGGGTGACGCTGGGTGGGACGGGAGGAACGCCACCATGCTCACCCGGCCCCGGCGATCCCCTCCAGCAGCGTTTCTTCCGGGGGTGCGGAAAGATCGCCGGAATCCGCCGCCCGGCCGTGCCCGGGTGGTTGACTCATCGAGGAAGGTGGTCCTGGTGGCGCTCTCGGCGAAGCAGACGAGGATGCTCGACATCCTCGCGCGTCGTGCTGCCTGGACGACGGCCGCAGAGCTCGCCCACGATCTCGGCGTGACGACGCGCAGCATCCGCAGCTACGCCGCAGCACTGGGCGAGGTGGTCGAGTCGGGGCCGAACGGCTATCGCGTCAAGCCCGACGCCTACGCGGCGTACCTCGCGGGCGACGGGACATCCGAGGCGGGCACGGCCGGCTCCCCCCAGGAGCGGCTCGTCTTCCTCGTGCGGCGCCTGCTCGACGAGCCCGGCGGCGTGGACGTGTACGAGACCGCCGAGAGCCTGTTCGTCAGCGACTCGACCATCGAATCCGACCTGACCCGGATGCGCGGCCTCCTCGCGGGCACCGAGCTGTCGCTCGAACGGCACGGCGCCGTCGTGCGGTTGCTCGGGCCGGAGATCGCGCGGCGCAAGCTGCTGAGCCGGCTGTTCCGCGACGAGATGCGGCAGAGCGTCGTGGATGTGGCGCGCATCCAGGAGGCCTTCGGCTCGAGAGGACTGGCCGAGTTCAAGTCGGACCTCGTCGGGATGCTGGATGCCCGCGGCTTCTTCGTGAACGAGTACGGCATCAACGACGTGCTCCTCCACATGGCCGTGGCGCTCGACCGGGTCGCGAAGAACCGCGTGCTGCCGACGGTGGAGGAGCCGGAGACGAGCGAGACCATCCGGTCGCTGGCCCGCGACCTCGGGGAGCTCATCGAACGGCACTTCGGCACCGCACTCGACCCCACGGAGCTGCGCTACCTGGCCATCCTCATGCGCACCCGGGTCATCGCGCCGGGAGCCGGGAGGGACGGCGTCGAGGAGTTCGTCAGTCCCGCCGACCTCGACGTCGTCCGGGGAATCATCGACCGCGCCTCCAGCGAGTACCTCGTCGACCTCCACGACGAGGACTTCATCGTCCGGCTCACCCTGCACGTGCAGAACCTCGTCGCCCGTGCGCACGAGAACACCTTCTCCCGTAACCCCCTCACCCGGTCGATCAAGAGCTCGTATCCGATGATCTACGAGCTCGCGGTCTACATCGCCAGCCGGCTGCAGGCCGCGGAGGGGATCGAGGTCAACGACGACGAGATCGCCTACATCGCCATGCATGTTGGGGCGTACCTGGAGCAGCAGTCCCGGCGCCGGGATGCGGTCACGTGCGCGGTCGTGTGTCCCAACTACTACGACATGCACATCCTGCTGCGCGACCGGCTCGAGAGCGTCCTCAGCGACGAGCTCGACATCACCAGCGTCATCACGTCGACGGACGTCAACTGGGACACCATCGACGCCGACCTGGTGCTCACCACGATCGACCCGCTGGTCCGCCGTGAGAACACCGTGATCGTGCAGCCGTTCCTGACCGAGACGGATGTGGAGCACATCCGGCAGGCCGCGTCGCGCATCCGTCGCCAACGGCACCGGGCGCGCATCAAGAGCGAGCTGCTGGAGTACTTCGACGAGAGTCTGTTCCTGCGCAACTTCTACGCCCGTGACCCGATCACGATGATCCGCGCACTCGGCGACCGGATGATCGCGGCCGGGGCCATCGACCGCGAGTACGTCGAGCAGAGCGTGGAGCGCGAGCAGATGTCCTCCACCGCGTTCACGGACTCCCTCGCCGTCCCGCACGCGATGACGATGCGCGCGAAGCGGACGGCGATCGCGATCGTGGTCAACGACACGGCGATCGACTGGGGGGATGCGCGGGTCAACGTGATCGCGTTCATCGCGTTCTCGGCCGAGGGCCGGGCGTCGTTCCAGACGGTCTTCGACCAGTTCGTCGAGGTGTTCTCCGACCGGGAGACCGTCCTCGGCCTCATCCGCCGCTCCGACACCTTCACCACCTTCATCGACGAGCTCGTCCGCATCATCGACGCCTGACCCGCTCCCGCCCCGCTCCCTCCCGCTCCCTCAAACCCGAACCGCCCACCATCGAGTCCGCAGAGACTGCACGGGAATCGCGGGATTCTGTGCAGTCTTCGTGTAGTCGATGGTGGGCGGTGAGGTGCGGTGAGGCGCGCTACTGGGTGGCGGTCACGTTGTAGGTGACGGAGACGCCGGGCGTCTTCAGGCCTACGGTGTAGGTGCCGTTGGTGTAGACGGCGGCCTTGTCGGTCGCGCCGGGCTGGACCTTGTAGCCCTTGCCTTCGAGGGCGGACTTCGCGTCGGCGAAGCCGGTCTTGCCGGACGGCTGGACCGTCACCGACCAGCCGTTCACCTTGTCGCCCCGCGCCACGACGATGGTGCCGTCGATGATCGGGACGTCGTTCTTGGGGAAGTCGGAGGGCAGAGCCTCCGGCGTGGCGGCCTCGGAGGACCCGCCCGAGGACGACGACGAGGACGACGAGGACGCGGTCTGCGGTGTGACGTAATTGGAGTTGCCATTGCTGGAGCAGGCCGCCAGCGAGCCGATGGTGAGGGCTGCCACGATGGCAGCCGGGACGAACGGATTACGTGAGCGCATATGGATTCCTAGTGCTGTATGAGGTGCGGTTTCGCAACACAGCAGCCTACCTGCGCAGTCGAGGCTCGCCTAGTCCTCTCCGCCGAGGGCAGACGGGCGCCGGCCCCGCTGGCCCGCTGCCCCGCGCGTTCAGCCGAGCAGCAGCGAGCTCAGCTGGTCGGCCGAGTGGACGACGGCGATCGCGCCGGCCGCCTCTGCGGGCGAGCCGTAGCCCCACTCCACGAGGATGGTCGGCAGGCCGTGCGCACTCGCGCCTTCGACGTCGTACGCGCGGTCTCCCACCATGACGGTGTGCCCGAGGTCGATGCCGAGCTCCTCCAGACGGCGCAGGGCCTCGGCCACCACATCCGCCTTGGCGCTGCGGCTCTCGTCCTCTGTCGCGCCGCTGATGACGTCGAAGTACTGGGCGAGGTCGAAGTGCTCGAGGATCTGCGTCGCCTGGATCTCCGGCTTGCTGGTGGCCAGGGCGAGCGGGATGCCGGCCGCGTGGAGGCGCTGCAGCAGTCCCCGGATGCCAGGGAAGACGGCGGAGTCGAGCGCGCCGTGCTGTGCATAGTCGGCGCGGTAGACGGCGAGGGCTTCGCGAGCCGCCGGCTCCGTCATCCCGCCGAAGTCCCGCAGGGAGTCCAGCAGCGGCGGCCCGACGTACTGGATGAGCTGGGCCGGGGAGGGGACCGGTCGCCCGAGCGCTGCGAACATGCGCGCGAGCGAGGAGGTGATGCCGGGAGCGGAGTCGGTGAGGGTGCCGTCGAGGTCGAACAGGACGCAGGTCCAGGTGCGAGTGACGGTGATGATCGGGTTGGTCATGGCTGTCCTATGGTATGTGACGTATCTGAGTCGTCGCTCAGCGGCCGCCGAGAGCGGATTCGATGTGCGAGCGTGCGACCACCATCGTGTGCTCGGCGCCCGGGTCGAACTGGACGGCGACGAAGTCGGCGGTACGGATGAAGCCGAGCGCCTCGAGGGCCGGCACGATGACGGCCTGCACCGGCGTCCCCTCGCCGCCGGCGGTCTGCGCGACAGCCGCGCGCAGCGCATCCATCGACGTGAAGAGCGGCAGCACCGCCTCGCCGGTGGTGGAGCTGATCGTGCGCAGGCGCGTGTCGTCCGGGGTCGAGCCGGTCACATCCACGACCAGTCCTCCCTGCGTCGCGGCGGCGAGCAGCGCATCCAGATTCTCGAGGGTGGGTTCCGCCGTGATCACGGCGAGCGCCTTCCGCACCGGCGCGTTCTCGTAGCTCTGCGGGAAGCGTCCCCTCGGGCCCGCCATCAGAACAGCCTGCTCTCGCTGTCGTCCAGCCCGCGCATCGCGTCGTAGTCGAGCACCAGGCAGCGGATGCCGCGGTCCTCGGCGAGCGTGCGGGCCTGCGGCTTGATCTCCTGAGCCGCGAAGATGCCGCTCACGGGCGCGAGGTGCGGGTCGCGGTTCATCAGCTCGAGGTAGCGCGTCAGCTGCTCGACGCCGTCGATGTCGCCGCGGCGCTTGAGCTCGACGGCCACGGCGGCGCCCTCTGCATCCCGGGCCAGGATGTCGACCGGACCGATTGCGGTCATGTACTCGCGGCGGACGAGCACGTGCCCGTCGCCGAGGAGGTGGATCTGCTCGGCCAGCAGCTTCTGCAGGTGCGCCTCCACGCCGTCCTTCTGCAGCCCGGGGTCGATCCCGAGCTCGTGAGCGGTGTCGCTGAGGACCTCGTGGATGGACACCACCAGCATGTCGGCCGTCTTGGCCTGGGTGACGCGCCAGACCTCGCTGATGCCGGCGGCGCGCTGCAGGTCGTCGGGCTCGTCCACCGTCAGGGTGCAGGGCGGGCTCATCCAGTTCAGCGGCTTGTAGGAGCCGCCGTCCGAGTGGACCAGGAGGCTGCCGTCCGCCTTCAGCATCAGCAGGCGAGTGGCCAGGGGGAGGTGCGCGCTGAGCCGGCCGGCGTAGTCCACGGAGCAGTTGGCAATGACAAGGCGCACCGGAACATCCTACGGCGAGGCGGGTGGGTGGTAAGGATGGACGCATGACCCGTCACCTCCTCATCGGCACGTACACCGAGCGCCTCGCCTTCGTCGACGGCCATGCCGACGGGCTGCTCTCGGCCCGGTTCGACGGAACGGCGGTGACGGAGGTCGCGCTCGCCGCCGGCGCCGGGGGCGCCGCGGGCCCCGCGGGCCCCGCCAACCCGTCCTGGGTGGCGGTCGCACCGGATGGGGCGGCCGCGTACGCGGTCAGCGAGACGGAGCCCGACGGCGCGGTGGTGGCGTTCGCGCGGGCGGAGGACGGGACGCTGACTGAACTCGGATCGGTGTCGAGCGGTGGTGCATCGCCCGCCCACCTGATGGTGCATCCCTTCCGGCCGCTGCTGATCACGGGCACCTACGGAAGCGGGACCGTCTCGGTGTTCGCCCTGAACCTGGACGGGTCGTTCGGGGAGCGGACGGCCTTCGTGCAGCACGAGGGCCGTGGCCCGGAGCCGTCGCGTCAGGACGCGCCGCACGTCCACCAGCTGAATGTGGACCCGGTGAGCGGAGACGTCGTGGTCGTCGACCTCGGGCTCGGCGAGGTGCGCTGGTACGCCCTCTCGGACGACGGGCGGCTGAGCCTGCGGCCGGGGGCGACCGTGGTGCTCGGGTCCGCCGGGCCGCGCCACCTAGCCTTCCTCCCGGAGGTCCGGCACGTGGTCGTCGTCAACGAGCTGGACTCCAGCATCGACGTGCTCCGGAGGGACGGCGACCGGTTCGTGCGGGCGCAGAGCACCACGACGCGCGCGGACGGCGCGCGCGGGGACAATGCCCCGGCGGCGGTCTGCGTCAGCGCGTCCGGTACCACCGTGCTGGCCAGCAACCGCGGGGACGACACGATCGCCGTGTTCGCGTTCGACCCGGAGGCGTCGCGGCTCACGCTCGTCGCCTCCATCCCGGTGGGCGGACGGACTCCGCGCGACCTCGTGATCGCGCCCCACGGCGACCGGGTGCTCGCCGCCTGCCAGGACAGCGACGCGGTGACCGTGTTCGCCTTCGACGAGGCGTCCCGCACGCTCACCCCGCTCGGCGCATCCGCCGTGCCCACCCCCGTCTGCCTGGCCTTCGCCTGACCCGCACCCCGCCCCCCACCGTCGAGTCCGCACAGATTGCACGCTCGCCCGGCGTGTCGCGTGCAGTCTTTGCGTACTCGACGGTGGGGCGTGGGGCGTCAGGCGGGTTCGGAGGCGTTCTCGCGCGGGGCGGCGGCGGGAGCGGGGGCCGGGCGCACGGCGGAGGAGGCGAGGAGGGATGCGATGAGCAGCGCGAGGACCAGGAAGAGCGCGTTCAGCAGCCCGAAGTGCTGACCCAGGAAGCCGATGGCGGGCGGACCGACGAGGAAAGCGCAGTAGCCGATGATCGCCACGGCGGAGACGCGCGCGGCCGGGTTCGCAGCGCCGTCGGCTGCGGCGGACATCCCGAGCGGGAAGCCGAGCGAGACGCCGAGCCCCCACAGCACGGTGCCGATCACGACCAGCCAGAGCGGTCCGCCGAGGATGAACAGCACCAGCCCGACCGCGCCCATCCCTGCCGTGATGCGGATGGCGGCCACGCGGCCGATGCGGTCGACGACGGGCCCGCCGGCCACTCGCCCGATGGTCATCGCGGCGACGAAGAAGCCGAAGACGACGGCTCCCATCGAGTTCGACTGGCCGTGCCCGTCCACGACAGCGAGCGAGATCCAGTCGTTCGCCGATCCCTCGCCGAACGCCATCCCGAGTATCACGACGCCGATCAGGATGAGGCGCCAGTCCGCCCACACGGCCAGCGCCACCCGCATGCGCTCGCCGAACGGGATGCGCGGGGCCTCTCCGACCTCGTCGCCGAGGTCGGCCTCCCGCGGGATGAAGCGGATGGCGACGAGGACGGCGACGACGATCATGATCGCGATGACGAGCAGGTGCCACACGACCGCGACGGCGAGCCAGGCGGCGAGCGCCCCGATGCCGGCGCCCACCACCGTGCCGAGGCTGAAGCACGCGTGCATCAGGGGCAGCAGCGTCTTCCCGACCTCGCGTTCGACGGCGGTGGCCTCGACGTTCATCATGACGTCGACCATCCCGTTGCCGAATCCGAGCAGGATGAGGCCGACCGCCACGAGCGGCACGCTGTGCAAGAGGGACGAGCCGAGCCCGAGGAGGAGGATGCCCGTGGCGACGATCGCCAGCGCGCCGACCATCCCGCGGTGCGGCCCGAAGCGGACGAGCGCGACCGACGACAGCGACAGACCGACGATGGAGCCGATCGACAGCCCGAGGATGAGCAACCCGATCGCCGCGGGGTCCTTTCCGAGGCCGAGGTCGTCGCGGATGCCCGGGATGCGGGCGACCCAGGATGCGATCGACAGGCCCGAGAGGATGAAGACGACGAACACGGCGTTCCGCCAGGCGCTGAGCTCGCGACGGGAGCGGCGAGGGGTCGAGATCGGCTGCGACATCGGGGTTATTCCTGTGGGTATGGTCGGCTCGAATCGTTTCGACTCGAAACGATTCGACTAAGCTATCACACGTGAAAGAACCCAGTACAGCCGTCGCGAGCACGCGGCCCACCCTGGCCGCTGTCGCCCGGCTGGCCGGAGTCTCGAACTCTACCGCGTCCCTCGCCTTCTCGGGCACGGGCCCCGTCTCCGAGGCCACCCGCGAACGGGTCCTCGCCGCAGCGCAGCGGCTCAACTACGCCGGGCCCGACCCGCGCGCCCGCTCCTTGCGCCGCGGCCGCTCCGGCATCGTCGGCGTCGTCATGGAAGAACGGGTGCGGGATGCCTTCCGCGACCCGATCAAGATCGCACTGCTCGACGGCATCAGCGAAGAGATCGGGGCGATCGATTCGGGCCTCCTCATCCTCACCGATGCAGGAGAGGCCGCCCAGCGCATCGAGGATGCCCCGATGGATGCGGTGGTCCTGATCGGCTGCAGCCCCCGGATGGACGAGTCCGTCGGCATGCTGCGCCGCCGCGGCATCCCGGTCGTCGCCATCGAGGGGGACCCGGCGTTCGGGGTTCCGACGATCGGCCAGGACAACCGCGAGGCGACCCGCGTCGCGGCACAGCACCTGCGCGATCTCGGGCACCGCGACGTCGCCGTCGTGACGCTGTCGCTCACCCGGGACCGCGCGCGCGGGCCGCTCACCGCCGAGCGGCTGGCCGCCGGAAGCTCCACCACCGCGGTCGAGCGTCTGGCGGGGGCGCGCGACGTCTTCCCGGACGCCGGCGGCTGGATCACGCGCGGATCCTTCGTCGAGGAGGGCCGTGCGGCAGGCCGGGCACTGCTCGCCGATGCCCGCACCCGGCCGACCGCCATCATCGCCCAGAGCGACCTGCTCGCCGCCGGCGTCATCCGGGCCGCGGAGGAACTGGGCCTGGAGGTCCCCGGGGATGTCAGCATCGTCGGCTTCGACGGCGTCCGCGTCGATGGGCTCTGGCCCTACGACCTGACAACGCTCGTCCAGCCCGCCGTCGACAAGGGCCGGGCGGCGGGACGCGCGGTGGTGGAGATGCTCGAGGGCGGCGTGCCGCATCCCTCCACCTTCACCAGCGTCTTCCACCAGGGCAACACCACGGCGGCGCCCCGGGTGCCGTAGTCGGGCAGCGCGGCGCTGCGTAGGGTGACGGTATGGATCTCGAAGCCCTCTACCGCGACTTGCACTCCCATCCCGAGCTCGCCTTCACCGAGCACCGCACCGCCGGCATCGTCGCCGGCCACCTGACGGATCTCGGTCTCGACGTGCACACCGGCATCGCGACGACCGGTGTCGTCGGCGTCCTGCGCAACGGCGAGGGGCCGACGGTGCTGCTCCGGGCCGACATGGATGCGCTCCCCGTCCGCGAGCAGACCGGCCTTCCGTGGGCCTCGACAGCGACGGTCGTCGACGAGCACGGGGATGCGGTCCCGCTGATGCATGCGTGCGGGCACGACATCCACGTCACCTGCCTCCTGGGTGCCGTCGAGGCGCTGGCCGCCGCGCGCGCGGAGTGGTCGGGGACGCTGGTCGCCCTCTTCCAGCCTGCCGAGGAGCAGGGCGGAGGCGCACAGGTGATGGTCGAGGACGGGCTGTACGAGAGGATCCCCGTGCCGGACATCGTGCTGGGCCAGCACGTCGTCCCGCACCCGGCAGGGATGGTGGGCGCGCATCCGGGGGCCGCCCTCGCCGCGGTGGACACGATGGAGGTGACCCTCCACGGCCGCGGCGGTCACGGCTCGCAGCCGGAGACGACCATCGACCCTGTCGTCATGGCGGCGGCCACCGTCATGCGCCTGCAGACGGTCGTCTCGCGGGAGATCTCGCCGAAGGACATGGCGGTGGTCACCGTCGGCAGCCTCCACGCGGGCACGAAGAACAACATCATCGCGGCGGAGGCGACGCTGGGAATCAGCGTGCGGAGCTTCGACGAGGAGGTGCGCCAGCGGGTCCTGGCCGGTGTGGATCGGATCATCGCGGCCGAGTCGCAGGCGTCCGGCGCGCCGACGGCTCCGGAGATGGAATGGGGCGAGCGCTATCCGGTCACGATGAACGATCCGGAGGCCACCGCACGGGTGAACGCCGCCTTCGCGGCTGCGTTCGGCGAGGAGCACGTGCTCAGCCCCGGTGCACTGTCCGGCAGCGAGGACGTCGGAAACCTGGCGACGGCCGCCGGTGCACCGCTGGTGTACTGGCTGCTCGGCGGGAGCGACCCGGAGGCGGTGCGCGCGGCGGTCGCCGCCGGGACGGTCGATCGCGACATCCCGACGAACCACTCGCCGTTCTTCGCCCCGCTGCCGCAGCCGACGATCGACACCGGCGTGCGGGCGCTCGTGGTGGCCGCGCGGGAGTGGCTGCGGTAGTCGTCGGCCGGCCTGTCGGCTGAACATTCGTGACGAATGTGGCTCTGGCGCGCGTTGGAGCGGACATTCGTGACGAAGGTTGCGCGCCCTGGGTCGCGCCGGGCGGTCAGACGGTGGCGCCGGCGCGCATCCAGGCCCGTCCGTGCGCCCGGAGGCCGAGGGTCGCCGCCCGGGCGCCGAGGTAGCCGAAGGCGAAGGCCGCCGTGAGTGCGGAGAGGCCGGCGAGGTCGCGCCCGCCCCACATCGCCGCTGCCACCGCCAGCGGGATGAAGACGGCCACGTTGACGAGGCCGGTGAGCGCGAGGTAGCGCGCGTCCCCGGCGCCGATGAGAACGCCGTCCAGCACGAAGACGTAGCCGCTGAGCGGGGCTCCGAGTCCGACGATCGCGACGATCGGTGGGAGCAACGCGGCGACGGAGGCGTCGCTCGTGAAGAGCGCGCCGACGAACGGGCTGACGGCGACGGTCAGGACGCCGAGCACTGCTCCCGCGCCGACACCCCATCGGAGGCAGCGGCTCAGCACGGCGCGCACGCTTGCCAGATCGCCGGAGCCCAGTCCTTTGCCGATGAGCGCCTGCGCGGCGATCGCCAGCGCATCCAGGGCGAATGCGAGCGTTGCGAAGATCGTCAGCGCGACCTGGAACGCTGCAAGCTCGCTCGGCCCGAGCCGCGTCGCGGCGAAGACCGCCAGGAGCATGGCCGCGCGGAGGCTCGCCGTGCGCAGCAGCAGCCAGCCGCCCGCGCGGGCCGTGCGCCCGATCCCCGTCCGGTGGGGGAGCAGGGGAGCACCGACCCGGCGGGCATGCCGCGCCACGATGACCGCGTAGACGAGCACCATCGCCCACTGGGCCGTCACCGTTCCGAGTGCCGAGCCCGCGATCCCGAGGCCCGCCACGTAGATGAACAGGAAGTTCAGCAGGATGTTGGCACCGAAACCGGCGACGGCCACGACCAGGGGAGTCCGGGTGTCCTGCAGGCCGCGCAGCAGCCCGGTCGCGGCGTAGACGATGAGCATTGCCGGGAGACCGAGCATGGAGAGCGAGAGGTAGCGCGCGGCCTGTTCGGTCACCCCGGGGGAGGCGCCGAACAGCGCGGCAAGGAAGGGCGACGTCGCCCATCCCGCAGCCGCCAGGACGATGCCGAGCACCAGCGCGAGCCAGCAGCCGTCGACGCCCGCCGCGACGCCGCCGCGTTCGTCCCCCGCTCCTAGGCGACGGGCGACCGCCGGTGTGGTGCTGTACGCCAGGAACACCATGAGGCCGACCACCGTCTGCAGCACCGCGCTCGCGATGCCGAGGCCGGCCAGCGGATCCACCCCGAGGTGACCGACCATCGCCGAGTCGGCGAGCAGGAAGATCGGCTCGGCCACCAGTGCACCCAGGGCCGGGATCGCCAGCCGCAGGATCTCGCGGTCGACCGGGCGATGGGGCGTGAGGTTCACGACGACTTACGCTAGCGCCACCGCGACGCTGTGTCGCACGGAGGGATGTCGGTGGCCGTCCCTACAGTGGACCCATGAGCCACCTGATGCCCGAGCCGCTCGCCACCTGGACGTGGCGGCTCGAGCGGGTGCGCAGCGGGCGCACGGTGCTGACACGGGCGCAGGCGGCGACCGCGCGGGCCGATCTGGTGAGCGACCGCTCCGCGCACCCCGGCGAGTACGAGGGGTACGACGACGAGTACGCGGCGGCGCTCGACGAGCTAGAGGTGCTGTCGCGGCAGGCGAATCGCAGCGACGACCTCCTCTCGGTGCTCGCCGCCGACCGCCGCCGGGCGGAGCGGGAGGGGGTCGCCGGCGATCCGCCCGTGGCGACGCACGGGGTGGGGCGGGCGCGCGCCTCGCTCGCCGGCGAACACGACCGGGTGCCGAAAGGCCTGCCCGATGCGCTCGACCAGTGGGTGCACCGGCTGATCCGCTACCGCGCCGGCGTCAAGGTCATCTCGCCCCTCGAGGCGGCGCGCGCCGAGATCCGGCTGCGCAACGAGGCCGACCTGAATCCGGCCGCTTATCGCACGGGCATTGCGGCTGGATACTACGGGCGGGTGATCCGGGAGCTCGGCGAGATCGCAACGGCCGAACGACCCGGCCGACGCGACGGGGGGAGCCGGGTGCGCGGGCTCGGCGACGTGCTGGTCTGAGGGATGCGGTGGTCCGGCCACCGCGATGCACTTCTCGGCCCTCGTGTCCGGCTGAGCATCGCACCGGGATGGATGCGCGTCGGCGACGATCGCACCAGTACCATCGAGCGATACACGTGAGGTGATGGGGGGCGGGCCGTGAGTCCGATCGAGGCTGCGGGAGTGCTGGGGGTGTCGCCGTCGGCGACGCGGGACGAGGTGCTGCAGGCGTACGCGGTGCGGCTCAGCGAGGCGGGAGCCGACCAGACGCGACGGGATGCGGTGACGGCGGCGCGGGACGCGTTGCTCACCGCGACGTCCTGGCAGCTGCCGGCGCCGCCCGCGTCGGTCGTGCCGCAGCAACAGCCGCAGTCGCAGCAGCCGCCGTCCGCGCAGCAGCCCGTCTTCGCGCAGCCGACGTTTGCCCCGCCCGCTCCGCGGCATTCCGCATCACCGAGCGGTCCGTACCCGTACCCCGGGGGTCCGTACCCCGGGGCTCCGTATCCCGGCCACCCCCAGGCTGCTCCGCCTCCGCCCGGCCCGCCCTACGCCGGGCCCGGTGCGCCCGGCCCGTGGTACCCGGGGCCGCCGCCGCGTCGCCGCCTCTCGACCGGCGCGATCGTGGGGATCACCGTGGGCGGCATCGCGGGCGGTCTCGTCATCCTGCTGGTGGCGGTGTTCGCGATCGCCTCGATCGGCGACAGCACCCGTCGCCTGGCCGAGTCGGGGAGCAGCAGTTCGGCACCGTACTCCCCGCCGTCGGACACGCCGTCGCCCAGTCCCTCCGACGGCAGCACCGATCCGGCGACGGAGGACTACGACGTCGACGGAGTCCACGTGCACTACGTCGACGGCTGGACCTTCGAGCTCACTCCGACCCGCTCGTGCGAGGGCGCGACGATCACCGCCGGGTTCGCGGACAGCGTCGACGGCGACACTCTGGACGAGTGGACCGTCACCGCCGACCTGAAGGCCGCCGTGCCGTACGAGCTGACCATTCCGGACAGCGCCTCCACCCACCAGTACGTGGGAATCGACTCGATCGACTGCACCCAGACCTGATCCGAATTCATCCTCAACACAAGATTCACAAATTACTGAATACGGTGTAGCATCCCGTTTCATGGATTCAGTGATCGACGTCGCGGGCCTCGAGAAGAGATTCGGCCGCGTACGTGCCCTTGACGGCCTCGACCTGGCGGTGACGGCGGGCGAGGTCCACGGCTTCCTCGGTCCCAACGGAGCGGGCAAGTCCACGACCATCCGCGTGCTCCTCGGCCTCGCCCGGGCGGACGGCGGCCAGGCGACCGTGTTCGGCGGCGACCCGTGGAGGGATGCCGTCGCCCTGCATCGCCGGCTCGCCTACGTCCCCGGCGACGTGAGCCTGTGGCCCAACCTCTCCGGCGGCGAGGCCATCGACCTGCTCGCCCGGCTCCGCGGCGGCACCGCCGACCGCTCCGGGTACGCCGCCCGCAAGAAGCGGCTGATGGATGTCTTCCAGTTCGACCCGACGAAGAAGGGCCGCGCCTACTCCAAGGGCAACCGGCAGAAGGTCGCGCTCATCGCCGCCTTCGCCACGCCGGCCGACCTCTACATCCTCGACGAGCCCACCAGTGGGCTCGACCCGCTCATGGAGGCGGTCTTCGACGCCGAGATCGAGCGGGTCGCGGGCGAGGGCGCGACCGTGCTTCTGTCGAGCCACATCCTGTCCGAGGTGGAGCAGCTGTGCGACCGGGTCAGCATCATCCGTGCCGGCCGGACGGTGGAGACGGGGACGCTCGACGAGCTGCGGCACCTGACCCGCACCGAGGTCGCCTTCAGCGCTGACGGCGTGGCCGCCGACGCCCTGTCGCAGCTGCCCGGCGCGCACGACCTTCAGGTGCAGAACGGGCGCGTGCGCTTCACGGCGGACAGCGACGCGCTGCCTCCGCTCCTCGCGGCGCTCTCGCGCATCCCGGTGAGAGGGCTGACCGTCGCACCGCCGTCCCTCGAGGAACTGTTCCTGCGGCACTACGGCGACGACCTGTCGGAGGATGCGGTCGCGAGCGAGACAGCGGCGCGGGTCGAGGTGGCGCGATGAGCACGGCGACCGCCCGGGTCGAGCCGAAGACCCTGCACGCCCGGACGCCGCGCGTTCGCACCGGCGCGACGATCCGCGCGCTGATCCGCCAGCGGCTGCGGCGCGACCGCTGGCAGCTGCTGATCTGGCTGCTCTGCATCCCGCTCCTGGCCCTGTTCTCAGCGGTCAGCATCCACCAGACCTTCGGAAGCGACGCGAGCCGGGTCCAGCTGATCCGGCTGGCGATCGCCGACCCCACCATCCTGGTTCTGCGCGGACTCCCGCAGGGCACGAGCCTCGCCTCGGTCACGTTCTTCGAGATCTTCTCCTTCCTCGCACTGCTCGCCGGCCTGATGAACACGTTCCTGGCGGTGCGCCACTCCCGGGCGGAGGAGGAGTCGGGTCGCGCCGAGCTGATCGCCTCGACCGCGGCCGGCCGGCTGCTCCCGACGGCCGCAACGGTCATCTACGCGACCCTCGTCAACGTCGTCCTCGCGGTGCTGACGGCATGCGGGTTCGCCGTCGCCGGTCTCCCGCTCGCCGGGTCGTTCGTGGCGGGAGCGGCGACGGGAGGCGCCGGGCTCGCGTTCTTCGCCGTCGGGCTCCTCCTCGCGCAGGTGTTCAGCACCTCCCGCGGGGCCAACGGCTTCTCGTCGGCCGTGGTCGTGCTCGCCTTCCTGCTCCGCGGCATCGGGGATTCGACCGGCACCGTGTTCGGCGACGGCACCCACGTGCGGTCCGCCTGGCCCACCTGGCTGAGCCCGATCGGCTGGGGTGAGCAGTTCGCCCCGTACACCGCCGACGACCTGCGACCGCTGCTGCTGCAGCTCGGACTGGCGGCGGTGCTCGTGCTGGCGGTCTTCGCCCTGCAGGCGGTCCGCGACACCGGTGCCGGCATCATCCCGGAGCGGGCCGGACGCGCCGACGCCGCCGCGACGCTCTCGGGAACGTTGGGACTGGCCTGGCGGCTGCAGTGGCCGACCGTTCTCGGGTGGGCTCTCGGCGGCGCACTGACCGGCCTCCTCGCCGGCGCCCTCGGCAGCATCGTCGGCAGCTCGATCGCGAACGACCCGAGCCTCTCAGGCATCCGGGATGCCATCGGGCACATCGGCGCGGGCGGGTCCGGTCCACTCACCCAGCTCTTCATCGCGGCGATCTTCTCCATCGTGGGCGTCTTGGCCGCCGCATGTGCGGTGCAGGCGGTGGTCCGCCTGCGCCAGGAGGAAGCCGCCGGGACGGCCGAGCTGCTCCTGGCCACCCCGGTGTCCCGGGCGCGCTGGTTGTTCTCCTTCGTCGTGGTCGGCCTCATCGCGGTCGTGGCCGTGCTGCTGGCCGCGGCCGTCGCCTCCGGTCTGTCGGCCGTCGCTGCCGGAGCGGATGCCTCCACCATCGGCGACTCCTTCGCAGCGGCGACTGCACAGCTGCCGGTCGCCCTCGTCTACCTCGGCGTGCTGACCCTGCTCTTCGTCGTGCTGCCGAGCTGGACCGTGCCGGTCGCGTGGGCGACGCTCGGCGTGGGCGCGTTCGTGGGCATCTTCGGCGGCTTGATGAACTTCCCCGACGCGATCCGCCACTTGTCGCCGTTCGCCGATGCGCCCGTCGTGGTCGGTTCGGTGGACTGGACGGGGGGATACTGGATGCTCGGCATCACAGCTGCCGCCCTTCTCGCGGCTGCTGCGCTGATCCGCCGACGAGACTTCGCCATCGGATAGCTGGTGCCAACGGAAAGACGGGACGGTCTCCATGGCCAGAGATGAGGCGGCGCTCGCCGAGGTGCTGGAGCATTCGGCTGCCGTCCTGACCGCCGCAGGCTTCCCCAAGATGCCGGCGCGCGTCCTCATGGCCCTCACGGTCACCGAGGCGCCGGGGCTCACGGCGGCCGAGCTGGCCGCCCGCCTGGAGGCCAGCCCGGCCGCCATCTCCGGTGCCGTCCGCTACCTCTCGACGCTGGGCATCATCCGTCGCCTCTCTCAGGCGGGAAGCCGCCGCGACCGCTACGAGCTCCCCAGCGACTGGTACTCCCTCATGGTGCGCAACAGCCCGATCTACGGCGTCCTCGCCGAGCAGGCCGAGGCGGGTCTCGCCGCCGTCGGCGATCCGGCTTCGCCGGCCACCGAGAGGCTGTCCGACATGGCGGGCTTCTACCGTTTCATCCAGGTCCGGCTCCCCGAGCTCATCGCCGAGTGGGAGCGGGTGCGCGCCGCGCGCGAGCAGTGAGCCGCTGAGCCGGTAGCCGCTGGGCCGCTGGGCCGGTGCCCCGGTGCCCCGCCGCCCCGGTGCCCCGCCGCCCCGCTGGGCCGGTGGGCGCGACGCCCACCGACCCACCCGTGTAACCGTCCATTCATGCACTGTTCGGTTGACCCCCTGATGGGGGTACGCGAGTGTCGGACGTGGCCCCCCGGCCCGCCATCGGTGAGATGCCTTCGTGCTCTCAGGACCGATGAGCGTCTTCTCGGCACCACGGATCCTGAAAGGCACGTGACATGCACGGCACTCCACCCCGGCGTAAACGCTCCGGTCTTCGTCGCATCACCTCGTTCGCCGCGGGGCATCGCATCCTCGCCATCACAGCGGCCGGCTGCGCCCTCGCTCTCCTGGGTGGCGGCGTCGCCACCGCCTCGACGCTCGCACTCGGCGACCGGCAGGTGGGGACCGCGTACCCCGACGGCCAGGTCGTCGCGTCCGGCCAGACCCTCCAGCCGATCGGCGATCGCGTCATGACGCCGTTCGGCAAGCTGATGGGCTCGGTCGTCAGCCCCGACGGCCGTTATCTTGTCGGGACGAGCGCCGACCGCTCGGTCGACCTCCAGGTGTTCGATCTGAACAGCTACAAGCCGGTCGCGGCGGCGGGCACTCTCGCGGCGGCCTCCTTCGCCACGGCGGCCACCAACGCGGGCTACGGGAACATGGCGTACCTGAAGATCTCCGACGGCTCGGTCGGCCAGGAGGGCCCGGTCTTCTCGCCCGACGGCAAGTTCCTCTTCGAGCCGGTCGCCACGGGCATCGTCCGCTATCCGTTCAACGCCGACGGGTCGCTCGGCGCGGGCACCACGATCAGCATCCCGACCGTCGGCGGTCTCGAGGCTCTCACCGCCGGGATGGCCTTCTCCCCGGACGGCTCGACGCTGTACGCGGCGGTCAACGGGCAGAACACCGTCGTCGTGATCGATCCGGCCAGCGGCACCATCCTGCGCAGCTTCGCCGTCGGGATCGCGCCCCGCCAGTTGACCTTCGCCGGCGGCAAGCTCTACGTCGCCGACGAGGGCGGTCGACAGGCGGTCGCCGGCGACGCGACGATGGGCTCGTACGGGACGCAGGTTCCGGCGGACACCACGCTGGGCACCTCCACCACCGGCACGGTCAGTGTGATCGACACGGCGAATCCCTCTGCCGCGGTCGCGACCATCCCGGTCCAGCTGCACCCCACGGCGATGCACCTCGACGGCACGACGCTCTACGTCGTCAACACCAACAGCGACACCGTCTCGGTCATCGACACGACGTCAGGCACGGTCGCCCAGACGATCGCGACGCAGCCCTGGGCGTCCTCCACCACGGGCTACCAGCCGACGGGGATCACCCAGCAGGGCGACCACCTGCTGGTCTCCCTCGGCAGCGCCAATGCGATCGCGGTCTACACCGTCGACCGAAAGGACCCCCGCGACCCGGCCAGCTTCATCGGCCTCCTGCCGACGGACTACTTCCCCGAGAACGTCGCGACGGCCGGGGGCAAGATCGTCGTCACCAACACCCGCGGGATCGACGCGCGCGGCCCGGCGCTGACGTTCAACAAAGGCACCGGTACGACGCCGGCGACCGGGCACGGGACGCACTCGACCACGGCATCCCTCACGCGGTTCACGCTCCCGAGCGACAAGGAGATCCGCGCCTACACCGGCAAGGTGTTCGCGCAGAACGGCTGGGACGGCAAGTCGGTGCTCCAGGCGCAGGGCGACGGCGGCAACGCGCTGAAGGCGATCCCGAAGCGGGTCGGCGACCCGTCGGCGATCAAGCACGTGTTCCTGCTCGTGAAGGAGAACCGCAGCTACGACCAGCTGTACGGCGACATGAAGCAGGGCAACGGGGATGCGTCCCTCGCCCAGTTCGGCGCGAAGGTGACGCCCAACCAGCACGCCCTCGCCAGCCAGTTCGGGCTGTACGACAACACGTACGACATCGGGACGAACTCCGCCGAAGGCCACAACTGGCTGATGCAGGGCGACAACACGGCCTACACCGAGACCAGCGCCGGTGAGTACACCCGCTCGTACGACACGGAAGAGGATGTGCTCGGCCACCAGCGGTCCGGCTTCCTCTGGAACTCGGTCCAGAGCGCGGGCAAGTCCGCGAAGAACTTCGGCGAGTTCGAGTACGGCGAGGGCAAGCCGGCCGGTGCCACCTGGCAGCAGTACTACTGCACGGCGAAGGATGCGATGAGCGGCGGCGACCCGTCGAAGCTGTTCGATCCGTCGCTGCAGCTGCACGCGAGCTCCGCCATCCCGTCCCTGAACGCGATCACCGACCCCAATGCCGCGCCGTTCGACTTGGCCGTGCCGGACATCTACCGGTACGAGACGTGGAAGCAGGACTTCGAGAAGAACGGTCCGGCCAACTTCAACATGGTCTGGCTCTCCAGCGACCACACCGGTGGGACCGCCGACCCGGAGGCTCAGGTCGCCGACAACGACCTCGCCGTCGGCAAGATCGTCGACGAGATCTCGCACTCGCCGTACTGGAAGGACTCGGCGATCTTCGTCGCCGAGGACGACACGCAGGACGGCGCGGACCACGTCGACGGCCACCGCGCCCCGGTGCAGGTGATCAGCCCCTACGCGGTCCACGGCAAGACGGTCAGCACGTTCTACTCGCAGATCAGCATGATCCGGACGATCGAGCAGATCCTGGGCGCCCAGCCGCTGAACCAGAAGATCGCGGCGGCGACCCCGATGGAGGATGCCTTCACCGACAAGGCCGACCTCACCCCGTACACCGCCGTGGCGAACACGGTGCCGCTCACCGAGGGCGTCGTCACCGCGCCGGCCTGTGGCTACGACACGCTCGGAGCCACGGGACCGCAGGCGGATGCCGTGAACAAGGCCGCAGCGAAGGCGGCCGAGATCCCCGCGGCCGAGCAGGCGACGGCGGCGGAGTGGCAGAAGTGGGCCGAGAAGCAGCACTTCACCGGAACGGCGAAGCACTCGGCTATCCCGGACTACGATAACCCGCAGCTGATGAACCGCTGGACCTGGTATCAGACGCACCACTGGACCTCGCCCTATCCGGGCGACGCGAAGATCTACGGTCCGGATGACGTGCCGGGCATCCCGGCGGGCGCCACCGGCGACGGCGACTGACCTCGGCTCGCCGAACACACGACGGCCCCGGCGCACACGCGTCGGGGCCGTCGGGCGTTCCCGGGCTCGGCGCTCGGCGCCCGACCGGGACTCAGAACACGTACTCGAGCAGGTCGAGCCCGACGGCCCGCATCCCCTCGATGACAGCGAGACGCTCGGGGAGGCTGGTGTCGTCGAAGTAGGTCGACACGACGTAGGTGACGCCCGCCCGCGGACCGCGCAGGACGCCGACCTCGCTGCGGACCCCCGCGTCCGTCCCCGTCTTGTTGACCAGCAGGATGCCGTGCTCGGGATGGCGGTGGGAGTGCGGATCGAGGCCGAAGGCGCTGGACACCAGCGAGAAGTCGCTGTTCAGCGAGAGACACGAGACCACGCGCTGGCTGGTGGCGGGGTTGACGATCTCGCCCCGCGCGAGCGCGGAGAACAGCCAGGTGAGCTCGTTCGCGCTGCCCACGGAGAGCTGCGGCGCGTCGTCGGGGCCGCGGTGGTCGCGCACCAGGTCGAGGAGCGCCGTGCGCGTGAGGCCGAGGGATTCGGTGCGGGCGCTCACCGCCTCCAACCCGACCCGCCGCAGCAGGACGTTGGTGGCGAGGTTGTCGCTCGACGCGCCGACGAGGGCGGCCAGGTCGGCGACGGGGAGGGACGGCACGTGCAGGTGGTGCCAGATGCCCGAGTCGCCGGCGACATCGCGCGGGTCGCGATCGAGGTGCGCGAGGGGACTCAGCTCGCCCGACTGGAGGCGCGCGGCCACCTCGACGAGAAGCAGCACCTTGCCGATGCTGGCCGTCGGCATGACCACGTGGTCGTCGACCGAGAAGAGTACCGTGCCGGTCGCCAGATCGGTCGCCCGGGCGGAGACCTGCACACCGGAGACGGCGAGCCGCCCGAGAGCGTCGAACCCGCGGCTGAACGACTCGGTGGACCCAGGAGCGCGATGCCGGCCGCGGCGGGTATTCGCCTGACGGGCCCGGCGTTCGGACTCTTGAGCCTGGATCGTCACAGTGTCGCTGGGTCTTTCTTCCGAGTGTCGTGTACCGGAAACCGCGGCGGCCGTGGTCGGCCCCGCTGCCGCCGCCGCGAGGGTTTCCGCGACAGCGACAGGGACGATGTTACCCCGTGTGCGGGGGCCATGGAGCGCCGGATCGGCCGAACATCGGACGGATGCGGCGCCGACTCACCAGATCGTGACGCGCTCCTCCGGTGCCAGCCACAGCGCATCGCCCTCCGACACCTGGAAGGTGTCGTAGAACGCGTCGATGTTGCGGACGATCTGGTTGCAGCGGAACTCGTTCGGAGAGTGCGGGTCGATCGCGAGAAGGCGGATGACCTCCTCGTCGCGTCCCTTCTGCTGCCAGGCCTGCGCCCACGACAGTAAGAACCGCTCGGAGCCGCTGAGCCCGTCGACGACGGGGGGCTCCTCGCCGTTCAGCGAGAGCAGGTACGCCTTCCACGCGATGCCCAGGCCGCCCAGGTCGCCGATGTTCTCGCCGATGGTGAGCGCGCCGTTCACGTGGTGGTCCGGCACCTGCGCCGGCGCGAGCGCGTTGTACTGCTCGATCAGGCTCGCCGTGCGCTTCTCGAAGGCGGCACGATCCGCCTCCGTCCACCAGTCCTCGAGACGTCCGTCTCCGTCGAACTTGGAGCCCTGGTCGTCGAAGCCGTGCCCGATCTCGTGTCCGATCACGGCGCCGATCGCGCCGTAGTTGGCCGCGGCATCCCGCTCGGCGTCGAAGAACGGGAACTGCAGGATGGCCGCAGGGAACACGATCTCGTTGAAGCCGGGGTTGTAGTACGCGTTGATCGTCTGCGGGGTCATGAACCACTCGTCGCGGTCGATCGGCGAGCCGATCTTGCCCAGTTCGCGGTTGAACTCGAACAGGGCGGCAGCGCGGACGTTCCCGACGAGGTCCGTGGGGTCGAGCTCGAGGCGGGAGTAGTCGCGCCACTTCACCGGGTAGCCGATCTTCGGCGTGAACTTCTCCAGCTTGTCCAGCGCGCGCCGGCGGGTCTCCGCGCCCATCCATTCGAGGTTCTGGATGCTCTGCCGGTACGCCTCGATCAGGTTGACGACCAGCGCATCCATCCGGTCCTTCGCCGCCGGCGGGAAGTGCTTCTCGACGTAGGCGCGGCCGACGGCCTCGCCCATGGCACCCTCGACGAGCGAGACACCGCGCTTCCAGCGGGCCCGCAGCTCCGGGGTTCCGGTCAGCGTCCGGCCGTAGAAGTCGAAGTTCGCCTCGACGAAGTCGCCCGAGAGGTAGGGCGCGGCGCCGTGGATGACCTGCCAGGCCAGCCAGTCGCGCCACGACTCCAGGCGGTCCTCGGTGAGGAGGCCCGCCAGCCCGGTGGTGAAGGACGGCTGTCGCAGGACCACCTCGGCCAGCGCGTTCTGCGGAGCGCCGAGCGCCTGTGCCCAGACGTCGAGGTCTGCCGCCTGGCCCGCGACCGCTCCGCCGTCGAAGAGGGTCGTGGCGTCGGCCCACGAGTGCAGGTTGTACGTCTTCTCGGAGTCGCGCGAGGCCACGTTGTCCCAGTGATGCGAGGCGATCGCCGTCTCCAGGTCGAAGACGCGCTGCGCCCTGCCCGGCGCGTCGTCGAAGCCGGCGAGCTCGAACATCCGCTGGATGTGGCCGACGAAAGCCTCACGGATCGGCGCGAAGTGCTCCTCGCGGAAGTACGACTCGTCCGGCAGCGAGATGCCCGACTGCTCGAGGAACACGAGGTACCGCTCGGGGTCGCCCGGGTCGTTGTCGACGAAGAGCTGGTAGAAGCCGCCGAGCCCACGACGCTCCAGCTTGCCGATCGTCTCGAGGAGGCTCGGGATGCTGTCGACGCCCTCCGCGAACGTCAGCTCGTCGCGGATGGCCTCGACACCGAGCGCGTCGATGCGGTCCTCGTCCATGAAGCTCGTGAAGAGGTCGCCGAACTTACGCTCCTCCGTGCCTACCGGCGCGTTCTGGGCCTGCTCGACGATCTCGCGGACCGCGGCCTCCGCCTCCTCCGCCAGGATCATGAACGACCCCCAGCGGGCCTTGTCGGCCGGAATCTCCGTGCGGGCGATCCACTTGCCGTTCACGTGCCGGAAGAGGTCGTCCTGGGGACGGGTGGCGGGGTCGAGTTCGTCGGTGCGGATGCCGGAGTCGAGCGTCATGCGCCCAGCCTACGGGTCAGGCTGCAGCGCGGGCCACTGACGACAGGCGCCGCCAGGAGAGCGCGAACAGCGCGGCCAGGGCCAGCTCGGCGAGGATGGAGGCGACACCGGACGCGCTCCCGAACCCGGCGACCGAGAAGCCGATGTTGATCACGGCCAGCAGCCCGTAGATCGACGCGAGCGCCCCACTGAGGAAGGGCCGGTTCGTCATCCGCCACCAGGGCCGCGCCGCCCGGACGGACTCGCCGCGTCCGCGGAAGAGGCGGCTCGCCAGATACCAGCCGATGACCTGCAGCACCGTCAGGACGATCGATCCCGCTTCGGAGTGGAAAGCGTCGAGGAGGAGCGCGAGCACCGCGCTGATGGCGACGAGCACGCCGATCACCACAGCCTTCTGGCCGGAAGTGGTGAAGCGCATGTCGTTCCCCCTGGTGTTGAGCATTGAGTATGCCAGCTGGTGCGGCCTGCGACGTGGAGGCTCGCCGTGCCGCCCGGACGGGGTGGGGCGGGGGAGGCGCCGAGTTCGTATGCTTGCCCGGTGACCATCGCACCCTCCGGCGGGACGCCCTCCCCGGCCGGGACCCCGCCGCCGGCCCGCACCGCGCCGCCCGGCTGGTACGGCGATCCGTTCGATGCGCGCTTCCTCCGCTGGTGGAGCGGCGCCGCCTGGACCCCGTACACGTATTCCGTCCGGGCTCTGCAGCCGGCGGCGCGCCCGAAGCCGCCGCACAAGTGGATCGGTCGCTTCGGCGGGTGGATCATCGTGGCGGCCAGCGCCTTCATCTGGCTCTGGCTCTTCGGCTTCAACTGGCTCATCACCGCGATCTCGCCGCATCCCGACGTGCACGGGCCCGCGGTGCTCTCGCCGTTCCTCCTGCTCACCGGCGCCGCGACGGTGGCGACCGCCATCCTCTACACGATGGCCTACCGGTTGCGGCGCGACGACGGGCTGACGGCATCCCGTCTGGTGATCATCGCCGGCGTCGGCGGGCTGGCCGCCACGCTCCTGGCCGCGCCGGTGAACAGCATCATCGACGTGCTGAGCGGCGGCACGGCCCTGCACCCGAGCGGGCTCGCCCTGGTGCTCGCGGGCGTGGTCGAGGAGTTCGTCAAGATCGCCGCGGCCGTCGTCCTCGCCTGGAAGCTGCCCGTGAAGAACGCACGCATCGGTCTGTTCGTCGGCGGGGCCGTCGGGATCGGCTTCAGCGTCATCGAGAACCTCGGCTACCTGATGGAGGCGTTCGCCCGCGGTCAGCTCAACGGCCTCGGCCTGGGGATGTTCGTGGAGACGGTGATCGGCCGGGAGCTCACCGGGCCGTTCCTCCATCCGGTCTTCTCCGCGCTGCTGGGCGCTGCGGTCTTCGGTGCCGCCCGGGCGGGCCGTTTCCGCCTGACCTTCGGCGTCGTGCTGGTCTATCTCGGCGTGGCCGCCGCTCACGGGATCTTCGACGGCGCCATCTGGCTGGCACAGATCCTGCCCTGGCCGCTCGTTGCCCGCGGAGGCGCGATCCTGCTCTTCTACCTGGTCTTCGTGCTGGCGAGCGGCTTGGCGTGGCTGCTCATCGCCCGGCGCATCCGGCGCTCCGCCGAGCGGCGAGCGGCGATGGAGGCGTCCACCGGCTGACTACCGGACCAGGGTGCCGGCGAGCGCGAGGTACTCGCGGGCCTTCGCGTCGGGCAGGTACGCCCTCGCAAGCGCGTTGCCGATCGCCGGAAGCGCCAGTACATCCGGGTACGCCAGGTAGAGCGTCTCGTACGTCGGATTGAACTTGCTCTTGAAGGAGAACAGCGAAGCGAAGCCGTAGGCGGGCTCGAGCGTCCGCGCGAGGAACGCGAGCAGCCGATCCATCGTCGTGCCCTCGTCCGGCCCGTCGCCCTCGGCGAGAGGCTTGGTCGCCAGCGGGGCGCCGGACAGGCTGAGCACCTCGACGCCGGCGTCGCGCATGTGCTGCGCCGCCGAGGCGATCACGAACTCCATGATCCCGGACATCGAGCCGTCCGCCCGCCGCATGAAGTCGATGGTCCAGCCGACCACCCGCCCGTCCCGCCAGCTCGGCAGCCAGCTCGTGACGGCCTGCAGTCCGCCCTCGGGATCGAAAGCGAGGTAGAGCCGCACGTCCCGGTCCTTGAGCTCGTCGATCCCGCCGAGCGTGAAGCCCATCTCGGGCAGCTCCTTCTCGGACACCCACTGCTCGCTGAGGGAGGTGATCTGCGTCTGGATGAGCGGCGAGAGCTCGTCCCAGCTCGTCCAGAGCGTGGAGATCTGCGCCTTGATCCCGCGGTTGTGCGCCTGCCGCACCTTCTGCCAGGGCTTGCCCACCAGGTCGAAGCTCTGCGGGTGCATCAGCGTCTCCTGGCCGACCGACATCGACGGCCAGCCGAGCGCGTCGAACACGGGCAGGTACTCGCCGTGGATGCTGTAGAACACCGGGACCCAGCTGTTGACATCGCAGAACTGCACGAACTCCGCGATCGTCCGTTCGGCCCTCTCCGGCCGGCAGACCGGGTCGGAGAGGGTGACCGCGATCCCGCCGACGACCCGGTAGGCGATCGCGGACTCGCCGTCCGAGCTGAACCAGTACACGTTGCCGGGCCAGGTGCCCATGAAGCCGAGCGTGCCGCCGCCGCCCAGTCGCAGCAGGGCCCGGAAGTGCTCCTCGTCGGCCAGGGTCCGCCCGGTGAAGGTGGCGCGGTACACCTGCAGGGTGGCGAAGACGAACACGGTCCAGAACGCCGGCCCGACCCACTGGAAGAGGAGGACGACCAGGGGCGTGGTCGGGACGATCGGCGTCCCGAGCGCCGAGAGGAACCCGGCGGGAACGAACCGGCGCAGAGTGGATGCGAACACGTCGCCCACGCTGGCGTCCGGCACGAACTCGGTGAGCGAGGAGAGCGCAGCCACCAGGTAGGCGAGGGCGAGCAGGCCGAAGGAGCACACGACGACGATCGCGAACCGGGCGATGGCCTCACGGGGCGAGCGGATCTGGAACTGCCGCCGGGTGACGACGAGCAGGACGAGCGACGCGACCGGGACGAGCATCGCCGCGAGCAGCCACACGAGCACCTCGATCGCGGGAACGAGAGCCTGAGGACCCTCCGCCTCCAGCTCGATATCGCCGGTGAGCGCGGTGAACGGCAGCAGGAGCATGACGATGTTGACGACGATCCCGAGCAGCAGCGCGAACCGGCGGCCGCGACGCAGGCCGATCGCGGTGAGGATGAGCAGCGCGAGCGGCAGCACCGAGAGCAGCAGTGCTCCGGGCCCCTGGACGGACACCATCGTCAGGTCGTCGTGACAGGCGATGGTGTACGAGGCGTCGCAGCGCGCCAGCACTTCGGGGACGTTCACGCGCGGCTGCTCGAAGAGCGCGGCCACGAACGACAGCGGGCCGAAACCGCCGGGCGGCAGCAGGGCGAGCAGCGGACCGAACGCGGTGATGGCGATGACCGCCGCGACGAGGTTCCGCGTCTCCGCGTGCGAACTGCGGCGCAGCCGACGGAGACCGTCGCGTCGGAGCAGCACGCCGAGCCCCAGCCCGAGGAGGGCGGCGATCAGCCGGTAGGCGTTGTTCTGGTCGCCGTTGTACAGCACGAACACGAGCAGGATGGCGAACGTCAGGAGCCGGATGCGCCTGCGCCACAAGGAGCTCGCGAACGCGCTCGCCGTGATCAGCGCGCCCACGATGCCGATCGTCGGATCGAGGGTGAAATCGAATCGGGTCACGTTCGCCCAGATCTCGCCGGCCCCCGCAGCCGTCCACTGCAGCAGGATCCCGAGGGCGATGCCCACAACGCCCGTGATGAGGAACGCGAGGACCGCCCGGGCGGTGCCGAGCAGCCGCTCCGCCGTGGCCATGACGACCAGAGCGAGGAGCACGGTGATGACCAGTTGGACCGGGTCCTCCGGCACGAACAGCGCAGTGAGCGGAGTCCACCAGGATCCGCTCTCGACGGTCGTCGTGACTCCTGCGGCCCACGTCATCGTGGCGCTGCCGGCGGACGCGGCGCTCCACAGCGTCCCGGTCGCAACGGACGACGCCAGCACCACGAAGGCCAGAGCGATCCCGGCCGGAGCGATCCGCGCGTAACGCGCCACGACGTTCCGCGTCTCTGCGGTGCTCACGCCGGCCTCTGTCACGGTGGTGTCCGTCCCGGGCCTTCTCCGACCGCCCCGGTCAGATCTCGCGGAGGCGCTCGGCGAGGTAGCGGTCGAGGCCCTCGAGCGGGATGCGCTCCTGCTGCATCGAGTCCCGGTCGCGCACCGTGACCGCGTCGTCCTCGAGCGAGTCGAAGTCGACCGTCACCGCGAGCGGCGTGCCGATCTCGTCCTGCCGGCGGTAGCGGCGCCCGATCGCGCCCGAGTCGTCGAAGTCGACGTTGCGGCGCTTGCGGAGCCGGTCGGCGAGCCCGCGGGCGAGCGGCGAGAGGGCCTCGTTGCGCGACAGCGGCAGCACGGCGACCTTGACCGGCGCGAGGCGCGGATCCAGGCGCAGGACCGTGCGCTTGTCGGTGCCGCCCTTCGCGTTCGGGACCTGCTCCTCGTCGTAGGCGTCGACCAGGAACGCCATGCGCGCGCGGGTCAGGCCGAAGGACGGCTCGATCACGAACGGGACGTAGCGCTCGTTCTTGTTCTGGTCGAAGTAGCTCAGGTCTTTGCCGGAGTGCTCGATGTGGGTCTTCAGGTCGAAGTCGGTACGGTTGGCGACACCCATCAGCTCGCCCCACTCGCTGCCGACGAAATCGAAGCGGTACTCGATGTCGATCGTGCGCTTCGAATAGTGGGCCAGCGCTTCCTGGGGGTGCTCGAAGCGGCGGATGTTCTCCGGCTTGATGCCGAGCTCGGTGAACCACTCCCAGGCCAGGTCGATCCAGGTCTCGAACCACTGCTCGTCGGTGCCCGGCTCGACGAAGTACTCGATCTCCATCTGCTCGAACTCGCGCGTGCGGAAGATGAAGTTGCCCGGCGTGATCTCGTTCCGGAAGGCCTTGCCGATCTGGCCGATGCCGAACGGCGGCTTCTTCCGCGAGGTCTGCAGCACTGAGGCGAAGTCGGTGAAGATGCCCTGCGCCGTCTCCGGCCGCATGTAGTGCAGGCCGGACTCGTCGTCGACGACGCCGAGGAAGGTCTTCATCAGCCCCGAGAACTGGCGGATCGGCGTCCACTGGCCGACCTTGTCGGGGTGGTCCGGGTCCGCGATGTCGTCGAGTCCGTTGACCGGCGGATGCCCGTGCTGGGCCTCGTACGCCTCGAACAGGTGGTCGGCCCGGTACCGCTTGTGCGTGACGAGCGACTCCGTGAGCGGGTCGCTGAACACCTGGACGTGACCGGAGGCCTCCCAGACCGGAGTCGGCAGGATGATGGCCGAGTCGAGCCCGACCATGTCGCCGCGGCCGCGCACGAAGGCGTTCCACCACTCGCGCTTGATGTTCTCCTTCAGCTCCACACCGAGGGGCCCGTAATCCCACGCCGATCGGGTCCCGCCGTAGATCTCGCCGGAGGGGAAGACGAATCCGCGGTGCTGCGCCAGCGTGATGACGGAATCCAGCCTGGTGGGTGCGGCCATGGTGCTCCCTGTGCGGTACGGGTGGGGTGGGGACCCGTCCATCCTACTGAGGAAGCGCCCGGCGCCGATTCCGCGGGCGAGCGGTCAGTCCGCGGCCGGGCGGAAGTCCTGCTCGAGGATGGCGTAGACCGCGGTGTCCGACCATTCGCCCTTGAAGATCTCCGTTTCGCGCAGCAGAGCCTCCTGGCGCATCCCGATCCGTTCGCACAGGCGAGCGGAGGCGTCGTTGCGCGCGTCCAGCTGGGCGAAGACCCGGTGGGCGCCGAGCGTGTCGAAGCACAGCTCCAGGATGCGCTGCGCGGCCTCCGTGGCGTAGCCGCGGCCGTGCACGGCGGGGTGGAAGACCCATCCCATCTCGAACTTGCCCCACGTCGCGTTCTTGAGGAACAGGCTGATGTCGCCGATCACGCGGCCCGCGCCGCCCTCGGCGTCCGCGAGCTCCACGGCGAAGACGATGCCGTCGCCGTTCTCGGCGAGGCGGTTCATCGCGATGCGTTTGCGCAGGTGCTCCGCCGACTCGTCGTGGTCGTGCACCTCCCAGTAGAGGTAGCGCACGACGTCCTTCAGCTTCTGGTAGGCGTGCACATCCTCGAGGTCGCCGGTGTTGAGCGGGCGCAGCACCAGACGCTCCGTGCGCAGCACCTCGGCGGCGTAGGGGAGCCCGGCCGCGCCGTGCGGCGCCACGGCCGTCGTCGCGGTGGTCGTGGTGGTCGTCGCGGTCGTGGTGGCTTCGTCGCTCACAGTCGCTCCTTCGAGTGGGCCGGGCCCGGATGCGGGGTCGGGATGCGCGGTCAGGATGCGGCCGACTCGTCGTCCACGGCGGTGAGCGATGCGGGATGCCCGGCCGCCTCGACCTCCACGCCGAAGAGCGCGGCGACCGCCTCGGCGAACGACGGCGCGTCGCCCGCGCGGGCCAGCTCCCGCGCACGCACGGACGGGGTGTGCAGCAGCACGCCGGCCAGGTGGCGGAGGGCCGCCTCGGTCTGCTCGCTCGAGTCCCCGCGATTCCGCGCGCGCTCGATCTCGGCGTCGAGGATGCCGAAGACGTGCGTGCGCAGGGCGACGAGCGCCGGCGTCACGGCCTGCTCCGCGGTCTGGGCGCGGTATTCGGCGGCCGCCGCATCCACGATGCTGCGTGCGTCGTCGACGCTGCCCTGCAACTCCTTGAGGGGCGCGTGGATGCTGATGGTCTCGAGGTCGAGCAGCTCGACTCCGCCGAGTTCGGCGACCGCGGGGTCGACGTTGCGGGGGAGGCCGAGGTCGACGACCAGCCGGCGCTCGGCGGCGCCTGGCCGGCGCAGCGCGTCGGCGAGCAGCGGCTCGGTGAGCACGTAGTCGGTGACGGCGGAGCAGGTCACCACCAGATCGCTCTCGGCGAGCGCGTCGAGAAGCTCGTCGGAGGACACGGCCCCGATGTCGTGCGACAGCGCGAAGGCGGCCGCGCGACCGGAGGGGGAGTAGACCCGCACATCGTGTGCGCCGCGATCGCGCAGCGCCGCGAGGCTCGCGCCGGCGTACTTGCCCGTGCCGACGAGCAGCACCCGCGTCTGCGCCCAGTCGCTGACCCGGCTCTCGGCGAGGTCGAGGGCCAGCCGTACCAGCGACCGGCCGGCGGACATGATCTCTGTACGGTTCTTCACACCCCGGGAGGTGCGGGAGGCCACCTGGAACAGCCGTTCGAGCTCGCTGGTGACCGATCCGGCGCTCCGGGCGATGTCGAGCGCCCGGCGGACCTGGCCCGCGATCTCGCCCTCGCCGACGACCACGGACTCCAGCCCGCTCGTCACCGCGAAGAGGTGCTCGGCGACCGCGTGGTCGCTGTAGACCGCACTGGACTCGCGCAGGGTCTCGGCGTCGATCCCGGATGCCGCGCTCACCGCATCCAGCACCGCCTGTGCCGATGCCGCCTGGCCTGCGGGATGCGAGCCGTCGATATCGAGGTAGGCCTCGAAACGGTTGCAGGTGGCGAGGACGACGGATCCGGCCACGGCGCCCGTGTGCTCCGCGAGTGCGGCGGTCACGGCAGGAGCGTGACGCTCGAGCCGTTCCAGGAGGTCGAAGTCCGCCGTCCGGTGGCTCGACGAGAAGCACAGAAGCACGGGCAAATCCTACGCTCGCGTCAGGGCAACCTCGAATCGGCGGCTCAGCTTCCATTCAGCCCCGGGCTCCGGCTCATCCGCGCACTGGCAGAATCGACGTGTGACCACCCTCTCAGCCGACCATCCGCTCGCTTCCGGCCGCACCGCGTCCAGCCCTCTCGTGCGGGCCTATCAGGGTGAGCGGCAGGTGGTCACGCCCGTGTGGTTCATGCGGCAGGCGGGCCGGTCGCTCCCGGAGTACCGCGAGCTCCGCGTCGGTACGAGGATGCTGGACGCCTGCCACGAGCCGGCTACCGCCAGCGAGATCACCCTGCAACCGGTCCGCCGGCACGGCGTGGATGCGGGCATCTTCTTCAGCGACATCGTCGTGCCGCTCAAGCTCGCCGGTGTGGATGTCGAGATCGTTCCAGGCAAGGGCCCGGTGTTCGCCGAGGCGGTGCGCACGGCAGCCGACGTCGACCGGCTGACCGCCGTCGATCCCGCCTCCTTCGGCGCGGAGGTCTTCGCGCCCATCCAGGAGGCCGTGCGGCTCACGGTGGCGGAGCTGGGAGCGACGCCGCTGATCGGCTTCGCGGGCGCGCCGTTCACCCTCGCCGCCTATCTCGTCGAGGGCGGTCCCTCGAAGGATCACATCCGCGCCCGCACCCTGATGCACGCCGACCCCGACGCGTGGTCGCGCCTGATGGCGTGGACGGCCGATCTCTCGGGCGCTTTCCTGCGCGCGCAGGTGCTCGCCGGCGCGAGCGCCGCCCAGCTGTTCGACTCGTGGGCGGGCGCCCTCTCGCTGCACGACTACGCCGCGCTCGTCGCACCGGCGTCCGCGCGGGCGCTGTCGCATGTGCGGGACCTCGCCTACGAGATCCCGGCGACCCCGACGGTGGACGGGTTCGAGCCGCCGATCGATGCCGTGCTGCGCAATGTCCCGATCGTGCACTTCGGGGTCGGCACCGGCGAACTGCTGAAGGCGATGCACGAGGTGGGCGCGGATGCGGTGGGCGTCGACTACCGCATCCCGCTCGACGAGGCGAGCCGCCGACTCGGTCACGTGGTCCCGCTGCAGGGCAACGTCGATCCGGCGATGCTCGACGCGCCCTGGCCCGTGCTGGAGGCGCACGTCCTCGACGTGCTGGACCGCGGACGCGAAGCGCCCGCCCATGTCCTGAACCTCGGGCACGGCGTCCCTCCCGAGACCGATCCGGCCGTGCTCACCCGGGTGGTCGAGCTGGTGCACGGGTGGCGGCCGGAGTGAGCGAAGAGCGGATGACGGGCGGCGACCCCGGGCCCGGCGAGGACCTCGGCGACGAGATCCGCCAGGCCATCGAAGCGCCGCCGACCCGCGTCGTCGTCATCGGCGGTGGTCTGGCCGGCCTGGTCGTCGCCCGCGAATGCGCGCGTCCCGGCTTCGAGGTGACGCTTCTCGAGGCCGGCGACCGCCTGGGCGGCAGCGTCGCCCCTCTGGACCTCGGCGGGATGACCCTCGACGCGGGCGCGGAGAGCTTCGCCACCCGGGGCGGTCACGTCGCCGAACTGCTGCACGACCTCGACCTCGACGACGACGTGGTCGAACCGAACCCGTCCGGCGCCTGGCTGCGCCACGGGTCCCGATCGGTGCCGCTCCCGAAGGCCGGGCTGCTCGGCATCCCCAGCTCACCGCTCGCGAAGGACGTGGCGGACGCGATCGGCTGGCCGGGCGCCCTCCGGGCCTACCTCGACCGTCTCATCCCGGTGCTGAAGATCGGGCAGGAGCGGCGGCTCGGCACCCTCGTTCGCAAGCGGATGGGGCAGAAGGTCCTCGACCTTCTCGTCGCGCCCGTCGCGACCGGCGTCTACTCGGCCGCCCCGGACGAACTGGATGTGGAGGTCGTCGCGCCCGGGCTCAACGCCGCGCTGACTCGGCTGGGCTCGCTGTCCGGTGCCGTCGCCGAGCTGCGCTCGGCCTCGAAGGCGGGAAGCGCTGTCGGCGGGATCCGCGGCGGGATGTGGCGGTTGCCGCAGGCGCTCGCCGCCGACATCGAGACCCGCGGAGGGGTCGTCCGGACCGGCGCGGCAGTCGCTGCGCTCGAGCGGTGGACCGCACCCACAGCGGACGAGACGGCGCAGGCGCTCGTGGAGGGCGTGCTCGCGGACGCCCTCGGCGATGCGGTGGACCCGGCGGCGGTCTCCCCGGAGCCGGAGGACGAGGAGGCCGCGGAGGACGCGCGCCCGGCGCGCTGGCTCATCCGTCTGGAGGACGGCGACGAGCTCCCGGCCGACGCCGTCGTGCTCGCAACGCCGGCCGACGCATCCCTCGCGCTGCTCGCCTCCCTCGATCCGGACCTCGCGGCTCTGGGCGACCTCGACTGGCCGTCGGCCTCCAGCGTCGAGCTGGTGACCCTCGTCGTCGCGGACGACCGGCTCGCGAGCGCTCCCGTGGGGACCGGCGTGCTCGTCGCCGACGTCCCGGGGAACGACGTCCGGGCCAAGGCGATGACGCACTCCAGCGCCAAGTGGGCGTGGGTCGCGGAGGCGGCGGGAGCCGGTCGCCACGTCGTCCGCCTCTCGTACGGACGCGCCGGTCGCCCGGCCGAATCCCTGGCCCTGGGGGATGCGGAACTCAGGGCCCAGGCGGTCGAGGACGCCTCCCGTCTGCTGAATATTCCGATCGCGGAATCCGCCGTGACCGCATTCGCCCGGACCCCCTGGACGAACGCCCTCCCGTATGCGACAGTGGGGCAGCGGGAACGCATCCAGCGGGTCCGCACCGAGGTCGACGGTGTCGAGGGTCTCGAGGTCACCGGGTCCTGGCTGACCGGAACAGGCCTCGCCTCCGTCATCCCGGATGCGCGCCGGACAGCAGAGCGCGCGCGAGGTCTGCGCTGGAGGGGCCTCACCGAGGCTCTTCACCACACGGACAACTGAGACAGGGAGACGGAATGCGCGGCAAACTCCTCTTCGTCACCGGGGCGGCGGTGGGCTACGTGCTCGGCGCGCGCGCCGGCCGCAAGCGGTACGAGCAGCTGAAGGCCGCCGCCGGCAAGGTCTGGGAGTCGCCCGGGGTGCAGAAGCAGGTGCACGCCGTGGAGGACTTCGTGGCCGAGAAGGTGGGCGAGTTCCCCGAGACGGTGTACATCACCATCAAGAAGCTCGTGGTCCAGGCGAACGCCCGGCGCCGCGAGGCCCGCGCGCCCTATCCGTCGCCGGCAGCCGAGGCGGCCATCCGTGCGGCGGACGACGGCAGCCCCACGTCGTCCTGACAGGGGTACTGTACGGAAGCGACGAGGGGAGACGCGGATGACCGACCGTGAACGGACCGCCGCCGGCGCTGCCGGTGCGCCCGGTGCGCCACGCACGGCGGGCGCGGATCCGGTTCAGGATGCTCGCGCCCGTGCTCGCGCCCAGGGCGGCCGCAGCCGATCGCTGGTCCAGCTTGTCTCCGACCTGCCACGCCTGATCGTCCACCTGCTCAAGGCCGAGCTGAATCATCTGAAGGCCGAGTTCGCCGAGAAGGCGAGATATGCCGGTGTCGGCATAGGGCTCCTCGTGGTCGCTGCGCTCCTGCTGTTCTTCGCGCTGGGGGTGCTCATCGCCGCTGCGATCCTCGGGATCGCCGTTGCATTGCCGGCCTGGGCCGCCGCCCTGATCGTGTTCGGCGGACTGGTCGTGATCGCGGTCGTCCTCGCGCTGTTCGGGATCCGGTCGTTCAAGAAGATGGACGGCGTTGCGCCGTCGCAGACCATCGAGAGCGTCCGCGAGGACGCCGACGCGCTGAAAGGACTGGGGAAGTATGACAACTGACCGCAGCGACGTCGACCGGGCGCGCGCCGAGCTCGCCGCCACCATGGACGCGATCGAGTACAAGCTCAACGTGCCCAAGCGCACCGCCGAGCGCGTCCAGCGGCTGCGGGCCGAGAACCCCGTCGCCCTCGCCGGGATCGCGGCCGGTGCAGTGGCCGCGGTGGCCGGCGCCGTGTGGGGCATCGTCCGGCTCGTCCGCCGGTGAACCGGCGCCCGTTTTTGGCCTTCTCAGGTTTGCGAGAGAGACTGTGGGTATGAGTACCCCGGCTGCCGTTCCGGCAGAGTCGACCAGCCCAGAAACCCCCAGCGACAACCCGTCCGGCTTCACGCTCTGGGCCGTGCTGCGCCGCGATCCCGCCCGCCCGGACGACCTGGACGGCACCGATGTGCCGAAAGCCGTCGAGGAGCTGGAGGGCGTGATCGCCGACATCGAACTCCAGAATGTGACCGTTCGAGGCCTCTACGACGTCTCGGGCCTGCGCGCCGACGCCGATCTGATGCTCTGGCTGCACGGACCCGAGGCCGACACCCTGCAGTGGGGTCTGCGCCAGCTGCGTCGCACCCGGTTGCTGAAGGCACTCCTCCCGACGTGGAACGCGATGGGGGTGCACCGGGATGCGGAGTTCAACAAGGCGCACGTGCCCGCCTTCCTGCGCGGCGTGGAGCCGAAGGACTGGCTCTGCGTCTACCCGTTCGTCCGCAGCTACGAGTGGTACCTGCTTCCCGACGAGGAGCGCTCGACGATGCTCGCCGATCACGGCCGCAAGGGCGCCGCGTTCCGGTCGGTGCTCGCGAACACCGTCGCGGCCTTCGCGCTGGGCGACTACGAGTGGCTGCTCCCGATGGAGGCCGACCAGCTGACCGACCTCGTCGACATGATGCGCGAGCTGCGGTACACCGAGGCGCGCCGCCACGTCCGCGAAGAGGTGCCGTTCTTCACCGGCCGCCGCATCCAGCCCGCCGAACTGGTGGAGGTTCTGCAGTGACGGACGCCCGCACGGGTGAACAGGTGGAGGCCGCCGGCACGGCAACGCCCGGCGCGCGAGTGCTCGCTGCGACCCCCGCCGCGGCCGGCGGTCCGGAGCACGTGACGGAGCCGGTCGCCTACGACGCGATCCTCCTCGCCGGCTTCGGCGGGCCGGAGGGTCAGGACGACGTCATCCCCTTCCTCCGCAACGTCACGCGCGGGCGCGGCATCCCGGACGAGCGGCTGGAGGAGGTGGCGCACCACTATCGCCATTTCGGGGGCGTCAGTCCGATCAACGACCAGAACCGCGAGCTCAAGGCGGCGCTGGAGGCAGAACTGGCTGAGCGCGGGATCGACCTGCCGGTGCTCTGGGGCAACCGCAACTGGGACCCGTACCTCGCGGAGGCGCTCCGGGAGGCCGACGAGCGCGGCTTCACGAAGCTCATCGCGATCGCGACGAGCGCGTACTCCTCGTACTCCAGCTGCCGCCAGTATCGCGAGGACTTCGCGGGCGCGCTCGAGGCCACCAGGCTCGCCGGGCGCATCCAGATCGACAAGGTCCGTCAGTTCTTCGACCACCCGGGGTTCGTCGAGCCGTTCATCGAGGGCGTCCGCACGGCGATCGACGAGCTGCAGCAGAGGCTGCCGGGCATCGACCCGGCCACCGAGGTCCGGATCCTCTACTCGACGCACTCGATCCCCTCCACCGATGCCGCCAAGTCCGGACCGGCCGACCGCGGCTTCGGGGAGGGTGGCGCCTACGCCGCCCAGCACCTCGCGGTCGCGGAGGTCGTCTCGCACGCCGCGACCGGCGGGACGGTCGCCTGGGATCTGGTCTACCAGTCCCGCTCCGGTCCGCCGTCGATGCCGTGGCTGGAGCCCGACATCAACGACCGCATCGCCGAACTGCCCGCGCTGGGCGTCAAGGCCGTGGTCATCGTGCCGCTCGGCTTCGTGAGCGACCACATGGAGGTGCTCTGGGACCTCGACAACGAGGCGCTGGAGACCAGCGACAAGAACGGTCTGGTAGCGGTCCGCGTCCCGACGCCCGGGACGCACGCGAGCTACGTCCGCGGACTCGTCGACCTCGTCCTGGAGCGCCGCGACGGCGTGCCGGTCGAGCAGCGTCCCGCACTCACCTCGCTCGGCCCCTGGTACGACGTGTGCCGGCCCGGCTGCTGCGAGAACGTCCGCCTCGGCTTCAAGCCGGCAGTGGCGGGGCTCGCTCCGTGACCGGCTCCGTGACGAGGGTCGAGGGCGCCGCCGAGCGCCGCGACGGAGTGCTGCGCATCGGAACGCGGGGCAGTGCCCTGGCCGTCGCCCAGACGACGACGGTCGCCGAGTCGATCGCGCGCGCGACCGGATCGGATGTCGAACTCGTCACGGTGACCACGCACGGGGACACGTCGCGCGAGTCGCTCTCGCAGCTCGGAGGGACCGGCGTCTTCGCGACGGCCCTGCGCGAGGCGCTGACCGCCGGCGAGGTCGATCTCGTGGTGCACTCCCTCAAAGACCTCCCGACGGCACCGGCGCCCGGCCTCGTGATCGGCGCCATCCCGAAGCGCGCCGATGCCCGCGACGCGCTGTGCGCGCGCGACGGCCTGACGCTCGAGACCCTCCCGGAGGGCGCCCGGGTCGGCACCGGCTCACCCCGGCGCGTCGCCCAGCTGAAGGCGCAGCGCCCGGACCTCGACATCGTCGACCTGCGCGGCAACGTCGACACGCGCCTCGGCAAGGTGGGCGCCGGCGAGTTGGATGCGGTGGTGCTCGCCGCCGCCGGGCTCAGTCGTCTGGGACGGCTGGAGGCCGTCACCGACTTCTTCCCGCTGTCCACCATGCCGACCGCGCCCGGCCAGGGTGCTCTCGCGCTGGAGGTCCGCGCCGGCGAGGAGAAGGGCCGCGGTCTGGTCGCGCGGGCGCTCTCCGCCGTCGACCACGTCACCACGCATGCCTCCGTCATCGCCGAGCGCGATGTGCTCGCGGGGCTCGAGGCGGGATGCGCCGCCCCGATCGGCGCGACCGCGATCGTCGACGACGGTCTCCTCTTCCTCACCGCCACGGTGTACCGGCCGGACGGCAGCGAACAGCTCACCGCCTCCCACGCGGCGACCCCCGACTCCCTCAGCGCCGCGCACCTCGAAGAGGCGGCGCACGACGTCGGCGCCCGCGTGGTCGCCGAACTGCTCGACGCGGGCGCGGCCGGCCTCGCGCCGCTGGGGAGCACTCGATGACCAACACCGCGCCGATCCCGAAGCCGCTCGCCGGCTGGCGGGTGCTCGTGCCGCGCGGCGGCCCGTGGGGCGACTCGGTCGCGGCGGACCTGCGGGCCAAGGGCGCCTCTCCGATCGTCGCCGCGATGATCAACTTCGCGCCGACGGCCGATGCGCCGGCCCTCGAGGCCGCCCTCGCTCGGCTCGCGAACGGCGACTTCGACTGGATGACCGTCACCAGTGCGACGACGGTGGATGTGCTCAGCGCCCAGCGGGCCGTCGTGCCCCCGACGACGCGGGTCGCCGCGGTCGGCGAGACGACCGCCGCCGCGCTCGCGGCCGCCGGCTACCACGTCGACCTGGTGCCATCGGAGGACAACTCCGCGCGCGGTCTGCTCGCCGAGTGGGAGGCGGCCACGCAGGGCGCGTTGCCGCTTCGGATCCTGACGCTGCGGTCGGAGATCGCGAAGCCGCTGCTGACCGAAGGCCTGCGGCGCATCGGGCATCACGTCGAGTCGGTGGTCGCCTATCGCACCGTCGGAGTGGCCGTGCCCGAGAACGTCGTGCGGGATGTCCGCGACGGGCTGGTGCAGGCCATCCTGGTGACGAGCGGCTCGGTCGCCGAGCAGGTGCAGCAGCAGCTCGGACCGGTCCCCGAGTCGACGCTCATCGCCGCGATCGGCCCGCAGACCGCGCGCGACGCACGCAGCTTCGGACTCCGGGTGGATGTGGTCGCCGCCGAGCGCACCGCCGCATCCCTCATCGACGCCGTCGTCCGCGTCGCGCTCTCGGGAGCCGTCCACCCGCACCCACACCCCGACCCCGAAGCCGACGACGCCACCGAGAGCTCCTGACCTTCCGGCCTCCGGCGGCGGCGCCCGACGAACTCGGACCCGTCGTCTGGGAAACCGTCAGCGCCGCGGGCGTAGGCTCGTACGAGTGAGCGAACTGCATCCCGTCATCCGCCCCCGACGGCTGCGGCAGTCGCCGGCGATGCGCCGGCTGACCGCCGAGACCCGCCTCCATCCGGCCGAGCTGATTCTCCCGGTGTTCGTGCGTGAGGGCGCGAGCGAGCCCGTCCCGATCGGGTCGATGCCCGGCGTGGTGCAGCACAGCCTCGACTCGTTGAAGCGCGCCGCGAACGAGGCGGCCGAGGCCGGAGTCGGCGGCCTCATGCTGTTCGGCGTGCCGGAGACCCGGGATGCGGTGGGCTCCGGCGCGACCGACCCGGACGGCATCCTCAACGTCGCGACCCGCGTCCTCGCCGACGAGGTGGGGGACGCCATCGTCGTGCAGACGGACCTGTGCCTCGACGAGTTCACCGACCACGGCCACTGCGGCGTCCTCGATGCGCGGGGGAACGTCGACAACGACGCCACCCTGCTCCGCTACCGCGACATGGCCATCGCCCAGGCGGAGGCCGGCTCGCAGCTCCTCGGGCTCAGCGGGATGATGGACGGCCAGGTCGCCGCCGTGCGCGAGGCGCTCGACGACGCGGGCCGCACCGACGTGGTGATCCTCGCCTATGCCGCCAAGTACGCCTCCGGCTTCTACGGGCCGTTCCGCGAGGCCGTCGACTCCCAGCTCTCCGGCGACCGCCGGGCCTACCAGCAGGACCCGGCGAACCGCCGCGAGGGCCTGCGCGAGGCGCGGCTCGACCTCGAGGAGGGAGCCGACATCCTCATGGTGAAGCCGGCGCTCAGCTACCTCGACGTGCTCAGCGATGTCGCCGAGATCAGCGACGTGCCCGTCTGGGCCTACCAGGTGTCCGGCGAGTACGCGATGGTGGAGGCGGCGGCCGCGAACGGCTGGATCGACCGCGAGCGCATCATCGAGGAGACCCTTCTGGGGGCGCGCCGAGCCGGCGCCGACGCGATCCTGACCTACTGGGCGACCGAGGTGGCGGGGTGGCTGCGATGAGCGACAGCAACGAGAAGGAGTTCGAGCGTGCCCAGCGCGTCATCCCGGGCGGCGTGAACTCGCCGGTCCGGGCGTTCGGGTCCGTCGGCGGCACGCCGCGCTTCCTGGTGTCCGCCCGCGGACCGTACGTCACCGACGCGGAGGGTCGCGAGTACGTCGACCTGGTCGCGTCGTGGGGTCCGGCCATCCTCGGCCACGCCCATCCCGCCGTCGTGGATGCGGTGCAGCAGGCCGCCGCGCGCGGCCTGTCGTTCGGCGCCTCCACCCCGGCAGAGACCGAGCTCGCCGAGACCGTGATCGCGCGCGTGCCGTTCGTCGAGAAGCTGCGGCTCGTCTCGACCGGCACGGAGGCGACCATGAGCGCGATCCGTCTCGCCCGCGGGTTCACCGGACGGCCGCTGCTCCTCAAGTTCGCCGGTCACTATCACGGCCATTCGGACAGCCTCCTCGCCCAGGCCGGCTCGGGCCTCGCGACCCTGGCCCTGCCCGGATCCGCCGGCGTGACCGAGGCGACCGCCGCGCAGACCATCGTTCTGCCGTACAACGATCTGGATGCGGTGCGCGCGGTGTTCGAGGCGCAGGGCCCGGACATCGCCGCCGTCATCACCGAGGCCGCCGCCGCCAACATGGGCGTCGTGCCGCCCGACGAGGGCTTCAACGCGGCCCTCACCGACCTGGCGCACGAGTTCGGCGCGCTGCTCATCCTCGACGAGGTGCTCACCGGCTTCCGTGTCGGCGAGGCCGGTTTCTGGGGTCTCGATCGCGGCTACACGCCCGACCTGGTCACCTTCGGCAAGGTCATCGGCGGAGGGATGCCGCTCGCGGCCCTCGGCGGGCGCGCGGACCTGATGGACTTCCTCGCCCCGACCGGTCCGGTCTACCAGGCGGGAACCCTCTCCGGGAACCCGGTCGCGGTCGCCGCCGGCCTCGCGACTCTGGCCAACGCCGACGAGGCGGTGTACGACCGTCTCGACGTGGTCGCCGAGACGGTCTCCGCCGCGGTGTCCGACGCGCTCTCGGCAGCGGGAGTGGCCCACAGCGTCCAGCACGCGGGCAACCTGTTCAGCTTCGTCTTCGGCCAATTCGCCCGCCCGCCGCGCACCTACGCCGAGGTGCAACGCCAGGAGGCGTTCCGCTACCGTGCCTTCTTCCACGCGATGCTCGACGCCGGCGTCTCGCTGCCGCCGAGCGTCTTCGAGGCCTGGTTCGTCACCGCAGCGCACGACGACACGGCCGTCTCCCGCATCCTCGACGCCCTTCCGGCCGCCGCCCGCGCGGCGGCCGCCGCCACCCCCGCCACCCCGTCCATCCCGCAGTAGGAACGCCGAGGTGCTCGTAGTCGCACGCGACACGCCGTCGCGCACTGCAACAACGAGCACTTCGGCGACGTGGCGGAGGCACGACGGGCGACGTGGCGGAGGCGTGACGGGCGACCGGCGCGGAGGCGCGTCAGGCGTCCGGCGACGCCGGCTCGCGCGACAGGGACTCGACGTACGTGTACGTCGCGGAAGCCGGCCACCCGTCCGCGTCCAGCAGCGCGTACACGTCGAAGTTCAGCGACCCTCCGCCCCCGGCCGCCCGGCGCAGGGTCCGCGGCGGTGCGTCGGAGGCCGACCGCACGGTCACCGTCTGCGGCTCCACCCCGGAGCGCAGAAGGCGGGCGCGGAAGGTGGTGGTCCGGGTCATCCCACCACTTTCCCACGCCCGCCTGTCACGACACAGCGGGGACGGCGTCCCTAGGCTTGGCCGTGCGACGCTCGCGAGCGCCGCGACAGCGAGTCGATGATCACCGCCAGCAGCAGCACGGCTCCGGTGATCATGAACCGGTAGGACGAGTCCAGGTTCATGAGCGTCAGGCCGTTCGAGATCGACTGGATGACGAGGATGCCGAGCAGCGCCGACCAGGCCGATCCACGTCCGCCGAAGAGGCTCGTCCCGCCGATGACGGCGGCGGCGATCGCGTTCAGGTTGGTGTCCGTTCCGCCCGAGGACGCGCTCACGGATGCGAGTCGCGCCGCGGCCAGCAGCCCGCCGACCGCCGCGAACGTGGAGGTGAGGATGAAGACGCTGATGAACACCCGGTTCACCTTGATGCCGGCGCGTCGTGCCGCCTCCACCGAACCGCCCACCGCGAAGACCGACCGGCCCCAGCGGGTGCGGGTGAGGAAGAAGTTCATCACGACGACGAGGATCACGAACAACAGGAACATGGCCCCGGTGCCGCGGTCCGTGGACAGGTACCAGACGCTGATGCAGAGTCCGACGAGCAGCAGCCCGGCCCGGATCGCCACCACGGCCACCGAGCCCTCGGACAGCCCGGCCTTCCGGCGCCGGATGTTCCGCCGCCAGTCGGAGAGGAACATCCCGCCGGCCGCGATGACTGCGAGCGCGTAGGCCGCCCACGGCGGGAGGAACGTCTGCTGCGCGAACTTCACGATCCACGAATCGTACGGGATGTTGATCGAGCTGTTCGGTCCGAGGATCCACAGCTGGAGCCCGAGGAAGCCGAGCAGACCGGCCAGCGTGATCACGAAGCTCGGGACGCCGAACCGCGTGAACAGGAACCCGTACAGCAGGCCGATCGCCGAGCCGGCCAGGATGGCGACGATCACCGTCAGCCAGAGCGGCCAGTGCAGCTGGGTGAAGCCGACGCCCAGGATGGCCGCCGCCACACCGCTCACCGAGCCGACCGACAGGTCGATCTGCCCGAGCAGCAGCACGAGGACGATGCCGATCGAGATGGTCCCGATCGCGGCGCACTGCAAGGTCAGGTTGACCAGGTTGTTCGCGCTGAGGAAGTTCGGGTTGAGGATCTGGAACACGACCCAGATCACGACGAGGCCGATGACGACCGGCAGCGACCCGAGGTCGCCTCCGCGCACGCGGCGTCCGAAGGCGCGTGCAGCGCCGCCGAGGCCTTCCGTGCGGATCAGGCGCTCGTCCTGGAGGTCGGCCGCAAGCTCGGCCGGGCTCTCCGGGGCAGTGGATTGGGCTGCCTTGCTCATGCTTCCGGGCTCCGTTCGGTGGATTCTTCGGCCTCCATGAGGCGCTCGGCGCGTCGGACGACGACGTTGTCCGTGGCTCCGGTGATGGCCGAGATGATGTCCTCGTAGCTGACCTCCGGGACGCGGAAGTCGCCGTTGTTGCGCCCGAGCCGCAGCACGGCGACCCGGTCGGCGACCGCCTGCACGTCGGCCATGTTGTGGCTGATCAGGATGACGCCGAGCCCGCGCTCGCGCAGGCGCTCGATCAGGTTGAGCACCTCGGCGGTCTGCGCGACGCCGAGCGCCGCGGTGGGCTCGTCGAGGATGACGACGCGGGGGTCGCCGATGAGGGACCGCGCGATGGCGACGGTCTGCCGCTGCCCGCCGGAGAGCGACGCGACGGCGATGCGGACCGAGGGGATGCGCGCCGAGAGCTGGCGGAGCAGGCTCCACGACCGCTTCTCCATCTCCTCCTCGTCGAGCGTGCCCCGGCTGATCTCGCGGCCGAGGAAGAGGTTGGAGACGACGTCGAGGTTGTCGCAGAGCGCGAGGTCCTGGAAGACGGTCGCGATGCCGAGCTGCCGCGAAGCGGACGGCGTCGGGATGCCGACGACCTGGCCGTCGAACTCGATCGTCCCCGAGTCCTGCGGGTGCACGCCGGCGAGGATCTTGACGAGGGTCGACTTCCCGGCCCCGTTGTCGCCGACGAGGGCGACGACCTCGCCCGGGTAGACCTCGAGGTGGATGTCGGTGAGCGCTTGGACGGCGCCGAAGCCTTTCGATACCCCCCGGAGGGAGAGGACGGGCTGGCGGGTGGACCGCTCCCCGTCCACGATGGCGGATTCCATGGTCACGGCGTTCTCCTTCGAGCTGTGCGCAGCATGTTTCCTGTTCTCAGGGTAGAGCGGAACGGGTGAAACGGAACCTCCCGGCCCGGTATGCGCTCCCCTTTCGGGTAGGAGGGCGCAGCCCGGGCCGGGAGTCCGTCAGGGATTACTTGACGCCGTACTTGTCGCACGCCGCCTTGTACGCGGCCGTGCAGATCTTCGAGACGGAGTCGGAGCCGTAGAACTGGTCCTTGACGACCGTGCTCTCGATGTTGTCCGCCGTGACGGCCACCGGGGTGAGCAGGAAGGACTGGATCTCGGCGCCGCCGGCCGTCTTGACCGTCGTGTCGCCCTTCGGCTTGTTGCCCTTGGTGAGGTCGATGGCGAGCTCGGCGGCCTTCTCGGCCTCCGGCTTGATCGCCTTGTACACGGTCATGTACTGGTCGCCGGAGAGGATGCGCTGGATGCCCGCGAGCTCAGCGTCCTGACCCGTCACCGGGGGGAACGGGTTGAGGTTGGCCGCCTTCATTGCCGCGATCGCACCGCCGCCGGTTCCGTCGTTGGCCGCGTAGACGCCCTTGATCTGGTCCTTGAACTGCGAGACCTGACCGGACACCCAGTCCTGGGCCTTCGCCGGGTCCCATCCTGGTGTGTCGAACTCGGCCAGCACCTTGAAGCCGCTGGAGTCGATGACGCTGTGCGCGCCCTTCTTGAACAGGGTGGCGTTGTTGTCCGTCGGCGAGCCGTTGACCATGAGGATGCCGCTGCCGGAGGCCACGCCGTCCTTCTTGAGCTTGTCGACGAGCGCCTGCGCCTGGAGCTGGCCCACCTTCTCGTTGTCGAAGGAGATGTAGTAGTTGCTGTCCGGGCTGTTGATCAGTCGGTCGTAGGAGATGACCGGCACGTTCTTCGCCTTGGCCTCTCCGACGATCGAAGCGGCCGCCTCACCGTCGAACGGGTCGAGGACGAGCACCTTGACGCCCTGGGTCAGCATCGACTCCGCCTGCTGCTGCTGCTTGCTGGCGTCGCCGTCGGCGTTCGCGTAGAGGACCTTGCAGCCGGAGCAGAGCTCCTTGACCTTGGCCTCGAAGAAGGGCTTGTCGGCCGCCTCGTACCGAGCGGTGACCGAGTCGGGCAGCAGGAGACCGATCTGGGCGGTCGAGGCGCCTGACGTGCTCCCTCCCGAGCTGTTTCCGGAACCGTGGGAACACGCTGAGAGGGTGACGGCTGTGAGCAGGATCGCAACGGACGCGATGACCGCTCTCTTGGTGGCGATCTTCATTGAAAAACCTCCGATTCGGAACCGCCTTCGTTGGCGGCTTCGTTGAGTGTGCCAGTCGGTGGATTTGGCGTCAAGACTTGAAGCCAACGGATTCGATAACGGTTGGGGACGTCTTCGGGGGACACCGCCGCCCTCGACGCAGGGCACGCGTCAGTACGAGAGGCTGTTCGAGTCGAGCGATACGCAGTCGACGGCGTATGCCACGGCGCCGAGCGCGGCGGCGCGCATCCCGAGCTGACCCTGGACGATGTCGGGCATCAGGTCGGGGTTGACGATGATCGAGCGCTCGACCGCGTGCCGCATCGGGCCGAGCAGGAGCTCGCCCGCGCGGGCCAGTTCTCCGCCGACGATGACGCGCTCCGGGTCGATCAGGTTGCACAGGTTGGCCGTCGCGACGCCGATGTGCCGGCCTGCGTCCGCGATGGCCCGGATGCAGCGCGCATCCCCTGCCATCGCCTGCAGCACGAGATCGCCGAGCTTGAGCGTGCCGAGGTGGTCGCGCAGTTCCTCGAGGATGGCCGGACCCCCGGCGATCGCCTCCAGGCAGCCGCGGTTGCCGCAGCGGCAGAGCGGCCCGTTCTCGCGGATCGTCGTGTGGCCGAACTCGCCAGCGATGCCCCGGTTCCCGCGGAAGACCTGGCCGTTCAGCAGCAGCCCCGCACCGATCCCGTCGCCGATCTCTAGAGTGACCGTGTTGCGTTTGCCCCGGCCGGCGCCGAAGCGCGACTCGCTGAGCGCCGAGAGGTTCGCGGCGTTGTCCACGAACACCGGCCGCTTGATCCGCCGTTCCATCGACTCCGCGATCACCACGCCGTCCCAGCCCCGCATGATTCCGCTGCGGGCGGTCGTCCCGGTGGCGCGGTCGATCGGGGCCGGCACGGCGATGCCGACGGCGAGGAGGTCGTCGCGGGACGCATCCACCGACTCCAGCATGTCGTTCAGCAGCAGTGCGACCTTGTCGAGCTCGTTGTCGGCGCGATGGTCCCGCGCGAGCGGCATGTGGTTCTCGGCCACGACCGTGTGGGCGACATCGGCGAGAGCGACCCGCAGGTGCCGCGTCGAGAAGTGCACCCCGACGACCAGTCCGAGCGCGTGTGCGAGGGTGACGTGCTGGGCCCGGCGGCCCGAGCGGATGCTCTGCGTCGTGTGCAGGAGCCCAGACGTCGAGAGCTCCTTGACGATGTTCGAGACGGTCGCGGGGGAGAGGCCGGTCGCGCCCGCCAGCTCCACCTGGGTGAGGCCGCCGTGCTTCTTGATGGCGTCGACGATGCGGGCTCGGTTGGCTTCACGAAGTGAAGTCTGCGAACCCGGAGTTCGTCGCTGCGTTGCCACGACGAGAAGGATACATGCCCGGGATCGGTCGCTCGCCTTTTGTGAACGTAATCGCTTTGTGAGGTTCCTGCGCCCATCCGGAGGGGTGCAGTTGGCAGGATAGAGCCATGTCCGACCTGCACGTTCACCCCGACCGCCTGGAGATCCACCTCACGCGGGCCGAGAAGGTGCTGGCCATGAAGCGTGAGGACCTGGTGGTGCCGCGGGACAGCATCCGCTCGGTGGCCATCACGGAGGATCCATGGATCTGGATCCGCGGCATCCGCGCCCCCGGAGCCGCCGTGCCGCTGACGCTGTCGATCGGCACGTGGAAGTTCCACGGCGGCAAGGACTTCCTCCTGATCAAGGGCAAGCAGCGGGCCGCCGTCGTGATCGACCTCGACGGCGAGGAGTACTCGCGCATCATCGTCTCGACCCCGCACGCCGGACGCCTGGTGGAGGCGCTGCGCGTCGACGGGAGCGAGCTCACCGCCGACGGCGAAGTCATCGAGTAGTCGCGCTACTCGGCCTCGCCGATCACGAACAGGATGAGGCCGACCAACGGCAGCGCGCCCTGCAGCAGCGCGGCGCCCCAGTAGCGACGGCTGATCGTCAGCAGCACCAGCGACGCCAGGACCATGCAGACTCCGCAGAAGAAGATGAGCCCGAAGCCGACCTGGCGCAGCGTCGTCCAGTAGAGCAGCAGTCCGACCACCGACCCGCCCGCGAGGAACAGGTTGTAGAACCCCTGCGTGTAGGCCATCGGTCGGACCGCGTCCGCCTGCGACTGCGAGGCCACCCCGAAGCGCCTCCACACTCCGGGCGCCGGCCAGAGCACGCTCTGCATCGCGAAGAAGCTGAGCTGCACCAGCGCCGCCGCGGCGATGAGGACGCTGCCGATGATCGCCATGCCGGGAGGATACGCTTCCAGCCATGGAGACGCTGAACACCACGTGCGTCATCGTCGGCGGCGGACCGGCCGGGATGATGCTGGGCCTGATCCTGGCGCGCAACGGCGTCGATGTCGTCGTGCTCGAGAAGCACGCCGACTTCTTCCGGGACTTCCGGGGGGACACCATCCATCCGTCCACGATCTCCGTGCTCGGTCAGCTGGGACTTCGGGAGCGGTTCCTCGGGCTTCCGCACACCAGCGTCACGAGCCTCGACGTCGTCGTGAACGGCAACCGGCTGCATCCCATCGACTTCAGCCGGCTCCCAGCGCCGGACGACTTCCTCGTGCTGGCGCCCCAGTGGGACTTCCTGACCTTCCTCACCGAGGACGCCGCGCGGTATCCGAACTTCCGCCTGCTCATGCAGACCGAGGCGACCGAGCTGATCTGGGAGGGCGGCGCCGTGCGCGGTGTGCGGGCACAGGGACCGGAGGGCGCGCTGGAGGTCCGCGGGCGCCTGACGGTGTCGGCGGACGGCCGCGCTTCGGTGCTCCGCGACCAGGCGGGGCTGCGTCCCCGGCGGTTCGGCGTGCCGATCGACGTGCTGTGGTTCCGCATCCCGAAGCCCGAGGACCTGCCGGCGCACACCCTCGCCTACGTCGGAAGCGGCGGGATGGTCGTCAGCATCGAGCGCGAGGACTACGTCCAGCTCGGCCTCATCATCCGCAAGGGCGGCTTCGACGAGCTGCGCGAAGCGGGCCTCCCGGCCTTCCGCACGGCCGTCGTCGATGCGGCGCCGCATCTGCGAGCGGTGCTCGAGACGATCACCGACTGGGATCAGGTCAAGCTGCTGAGCGTGCAGATCGACCGGCTGCCGCGCTGGTACCGCCGCGGATTCCTGGCGATCGGGGATGCGGCGCACGCCATGTCGCCGGCCTTCGGCGTCGGGGTGAACTACGCGATCCAGGATGCGGTGGCGACGGCGAACGCCCTCACCGCGACGTTGCGAGAGCTCGGTCCGGTGGGGGCTGAGGATGCGGGGGCTGAGGATGCGGGGGCCGGCGGCCAGCAGGCGCAGCGCGGCGTCGACCTGCGGTTGCTGGACGGCGTCCAGCGGCGACGGATGTCCGCGGTCGCCGGGATGCAGCGCATCCAGCTCGCGGCGCACCGGTTCATCTCGCGGCCGGAGGGCGTGCGGCTGCTGCCGGAGCCGATGCCCGGCCCGGCCGGCGTGGCGATCGCCGCGGCGACCCCGCTGACGCAGATGCTCGCCTCGCGCCTGATCGGCCGGGGGCTGCGTCCGGAGACGGTGGCTCCGGAGCTCCGCTGACGCGGTCCAGTGCTGCCGGTGCCCGCGCTGACGTCTTGCGCTGCTTGCGCCGCTTGCGCTGCGATCTGGCGCTACCGGGCTAGTGCTGCCCGGTAGCGAGCGCGATGAGCAGCAGCACCAGTCCGGCCAGCGGCAGCAGGCCCTGGATGATCGCGGGTCGCACGTACCCGCGGCCCGTGGTGACCAGGACGACCGCCGCGCCGACCATGCTTCCCGCCGCGAAGATGATGAGCGCGAGCCCCGACGCGTGCTGCCCGGCGCCGTAGAGGATGAGGCCGACGACCGCCCCGATGGCGAGGAACAGGTTGTAGAACCCCTGGTTGTACGCCATCGGCCGCGTGGTGTCCGCCGCCTCCTGGCTGGCGACGCCGAACCGCTGCCAGACCGCGGGACGCGTCCACGCGACGCTCTCCATGAAGAAGATGGCGACGTGGAGGGCGGCGGCGAGGGTGACCAGCACCGTGGCGAGGACGATCATGGCGTCAGCATATCGATCGCTCGACTCAGTTGCGGACGTCGACCACCGTGCGTCCCCGCAGCCGGCCCGCGAGGATCTCGTCCGCGGCCGGGATCGCCTCCGCCAAGGGCACGAACCGCGTCATCGCCGCGAGTGCCTCCTCGTCGAGATCCGTGGCGAGGCGTCGCCACGCCGTCTCCCGCAGCGCAGCGGGCGCTTCCACGGAGTTGATCCCGACGAGAGTCACCGCCCGCAGGATGAACGGGAGCACCGTCGCGGGGAGGTCCGGACCCTGCGCCAGCCCGCAGGCGGCGACCGTACCTCCGTACCGGGTCTGCGCCAGCACGGTGGCGAGCGTCTGGCTGCCGACCGCATCCACTGCGCCGGCCCAGCGCTGGGACTGCAGCGGCCGGCCGGGCACCTCGAACTCCGACCGGTCGATCACCTCGGACGCACCGAGGTCGGTCACGTAGTCGCGCAGTTGATCCGCACGACCTGTGGATGCGGTGACCGGGTACCCCAGTTTCCCGAGCAGGGCGATCGCGACCGACCCGACACCGCCGGCGGCGCCGGTGACGAGGACGCGGCTGCCGCTCTCGGCGACCTCGCGCGGATCCACGCCGTTACGCTCCAGCGCGAGGACGGACAGCATCGCGGTGAACCCCGCCGTGCCGATCGCCGCCGCCTGCTCGGAGGTGATCGAGTCGGGGATGCGCACCAGCGCGTCGCCCCGCACGCGGGCCTTCTCGGCGAGTCCGCCGTGGTGCGTCTCACCGATCCCGTCTCCGTTCAGCACGACGCGGTCGCCGGGCCGCCAGCGCGGGTCCTCCGACTGTTCGACCGTTCCGACGATGTCGATCCCGGGGATCAGCGGAGACGTGCGCGCGACGCCGGGACGCCCCGCGATGGCGAGACCGTCCTTGTAGTTGAGGTCCGAGAACTCGACCACGATCGTCACCTCGCCCGGCATGAGGAACGCATCCGTCACGCGCCGGACCTCCGCGGTGTGGGCGGTGATCCTCCCGCCGTCGACCTGTTGCTCGATCACGATCGCCCGGAAGTCGCCCATGGCCTCACCCTACGCCGAGGGCCTCGGCCGCCCGCGTCGCCGGTTCACAATGGTGCTCGCCCGCGTGCCGCCCGCGTGCTCGCCCGCGTGCTCGCCCTCGCGTTCAGTTCAGAAGGAGCGTGCCGTCGGGAATTACGCCGCCCGCATACAGGTCGTGGGCCGCATGGCGCAGCGCCGTCAGGGCGACGCGCTGCGTCCACGGGCCGTAGGAGACGCGCGCGACGCCCAGCTCCTGAAGGCGCGCGGGAGGGATGGATCCGGGTACCGCGATCACGCTGAGCGTGCGCTCGCCGAGTCCGTCCACCAGCCGCTCGATCGTGTGCTCGTCGAGCTTCCCCGGGACGAAGACGCAGGTCGCGCCCTCGGCGAGGAAGGCGCGCCCGCGGCGGACGGCCTCCTCGATCTTCTGCTCGACGGTCGTCTCCTCGGCCGAGCTCCCGCCTCCGACCGGGGGAGCGGAGCGGAGGAAGACGTCGGTGCGGGCGTTCAGGGCGAACGGAACCCCCTCGGCATCCGCCGCGCGCACCGCGGCGCGCACCGCGGTGACGGCCTCGTGGAACGGCGCCATCGCGTCTGCGCGGTTCGCCCCGACCGCGCCGACGCCGATCGCACGCCGGATCGTCTCCCCGGCGTCGCCGTAGCCGCGTTCGAGGTCCGCGCTGACCGGCAGCTCCGTCGCCGCGACGATCCGTCCCACCATGTCGAGCATCAGGTCGAGCGGGATGTTCTCGCCGTCCTCGTAGCCGAACGTCGCCGCGATGGAGTGGCTGGCCGTGGCCAGTGCCCGGGTCTCCGGGAGCTCGGCGATCACGCGCGCGCTGACGGCATCCCACACGTTGACGACCTGGAGGAGTTCGGGAGCCGCGTGGAGCCGCCGGAGTTCGCTGCCGCGTGCCTCGATACTGGTCATGCCGCGATCCTAGAGCGATCGGCGATCGGCGACCGGGGAACTGCACCTAGGGAGCGGGTGGCCGTCACTCTAGGATGGCGGCATGGCCCAGGCGGAGAAGCCGCAGGAGGTGCCGAAGACCCGTTCGGCACTGGGTCGCCCTGCCTCCCGCAGCACGGTCGTCGACTACGTCTTCTTCGTCTTCGGAGGCGTCTCCGCCGTCTGGCTGGCGTGGCTGGTGCTCACCGAGAGCTTCGAGTGGGGCTGGTTCCTCATCCTCTTCTTCGTTCTGTTCTGGATCGTGCTGGCGTACCTGGTGCTCCCTCGCCTGCACCGCATCCTCACCGAGATCTACGTCCCGGACTACTTCATGGGCCGTGCCCGGACGAGCGACGGCCTCCTGGGGGACCCCATCAACCTCGCGCTCGTGGGATCGGAGGCGCAGTTGGACGACGCGATGCGCGAGGCCGGCTGGACGCGAGCCGACGACGTGACGTTCCGGTCCAGTTGGCGGATCGTGACGTCGACGCTGTTGCGCCGGAGCTACGACGAAGCGCCGGTCAGCCCCCTGTTCCTGTTCGGCCGACAGCAGGATGCGGCGTACCAGCAGGAGGTGAAGGGCAACCCCGCCAAGCGCCACCACGTGCGGTTCTGGCGCTGTCCCGACGGCTGGCTGCTGCCCGGCGGTCACCGCGTCGAGTGGCTGGCGGCCGGAACGTTCGACCGCGCGGTGGGCTTCTCTCTGTTCACCTTGCAGATCACACACAAGATCGACGCCAACACCGACATCGAGCGGGACCACATCGTGTCGACGCTGCTCCGTGCCGATGTGGGCGTCGAGGTCGCCATCCTCCGCGACTTCTCGAGCGGCTACCACTCCCGCAACGGAGGTGGCGACAGCATCGAGACCGATGGGGACCTGCCCGTGGTCGATCTGACACAGGTGCCCGTGGATCCGGAGGGCGCGGGCGTCGCCGCGGACGCTGCCGCCCGCCGGCTGGCCTTGGCCGAGCGCCGTCCGGTGCCGACGACTCTCGGCGTGCTGTTGATGGTCTTCCGCGTCGCGGCGGGCGTGGGATACGTCGCGCTGAACGTGCTCGACTGGCACCGGTTCGTCCTCTCCGAGGTCCCCGCCGGTTCCGTGACGCCGGGCGACGAGGCGACGGCGAGCCTCGTGCTGGGCATCGCCATGGGCGCTTTCGGTGCCGGCCTGGTGCTGTACTTCCTCCTCGCTCTGCTGGTGTTCTTCGGAAGCAACTGGGCCCGCATCGCGGCCATGTCGTACAGCGCCCTCATCATCGTCTTCTCCGCGGTCGACTACCTGGACGGAGGCCCGCAGGTCTCCCTCCGCAACAATCTCCTCGGCTTGGCCCTGGACATCCTCGTGGTCCTGGCGCTGTCCTCGAAGCGTTCGCGCAGCTGGGCCCGGCGCCCGCGCACGCGGTCGACGGCGCTCGACCGCTCGGGCACGGGGAGGGGCGCCCTCCTCCCCGATGAGGCGGCAGCGCTCGCCGCCCTCGACGCCCCCGCCGATCAGACGCGCCTGCGCTGATCCGCCCTGGGCTCACATGAGCGACTTCTTCCCCTCGGCGCCCCCGGCTTTGAGCGCAGACTCCTCGGCATCGAGGAAGGCGAGCACCGAGCGAACGGCTGGTTCCTGATACCGTCCCTCCGCCCGCGCTTCCAGGACCGCCTGGCGCTCGGCGCCGATCATCGCCCGACGTAGCCGGCGGTACTCCAGCGGAAGGTCGGCACTCTCGTCGGGCGATGGATTCTCCAGCGCATCGGAGAGGAACAGCGCATTGATCCGAAGCCGCTCGATCACCCGCTCGTCCTCGTCGCCCGTCACCTGGGACTCCAGGTGCTCCAGGCCTGCCGACTGCGCTTCGGCGAGGAGTCGCTGCATCTCGCTCGCTTCCTGTGCGAAGTCGGGCGGCGGCAGCTTGAGCCGACGGATGACCCACGGCAGCGTCAGGCCCTCGAGCAGTGTCGCCACCACCACGACGAAGGCCAGGAACTGCAGGAACTCGCGGTGGGGCGTCTGCGCCGGCAGGAGGAACACGGCCGCGAGTGTGACCACTCCGCGGATCCCGGCGAACGACACCGCGACCCCGGTGGGCCAGGACCAGCCACGCTCGCGCAGGCGCTGAGGCCCGTAGCGGTAGAGGGCCGTCGTGCCGATCATCCACATGAAGCGGGTCAGGAAGAGCGTCAGCAGGACCACGATGCTGATGACGACGGTCTGCGGAATCGTGATCCCCGACGCGAACGCGGCCGTCAGGATGGAGCGCAACTCCAGCCCGATGAAGAGGAAGACGGCGTTCTCCAGCAGGAAGCTGACCGTCCGCCAGTTGATCGTCTCCGCGATGCGGGCCTCCGCGGTCTGGATCGTGGGCGAGCGGTATCCCAAGTAGAGGCCCGCGACGACGACCGCCAGGACCCCGGAACCATGCAGCAGCTGCGCGGGGATGAAGGCCAGATACGGCGTGATGAGGGCGAGCGAGGTGTCCAGCACAGGGGACCGCAGCTGCTTACGGATCGTTGCGAGCACCAGTCCGATGACCAGCCCGACGCCCACGCCGACCACGACCGCCAGCACGAAGTCCACGCCGATCGCGACCGGGTTCACGATGCTGACGATCGCCGCGATGCTCGCGTTCAACGCGACAAGGGCGGTGGCGTCATTGAGGAGGCTCTCGCCCTCGAGAACGGTGACGAGCCGTCGAGGAAGCCGGATCCGTCCCGCGACGGCTTGGACGGCCACGGTATCGGTCGGAGCGACCACGGCTCCGAAGGCGAACGCCGCCGCCAGGGTGATGGCCGGGACCGCCAGGTAGGTGGCGAACCCGACGACCACCACGGTGAACGCCACGAGCCCGACGGAGAGGAGGAGAATGCCGTCGCGCCGGGCTCGCACATCCACGATCGAGGTCTGGATCGCTGCGGCGAAGAGCAGGGGCGGCAGAAGCCCGAAGAGCACCACTTCCGGCTCCAGAGCCACCTGGGGCACTCCCGGCACGAACGAGGCGGCCGCTCCCACGACGACGAGCACGACGGGGGCGGACCAGCCGACCCTGCGGGACAGGCCGGTGACTGTGACCGTGACGAGAACGAACGACACGATCCAGACGATGGTGGTGACCGGATCCATGCTGTTCATGATGGCGGCAACGCGGAGAGGCCGCCAAGATTTCCCCGAGCTCGTGGATAAGTCGTTCGCCGCCGGCGATGTGGACGATTATCCGCCCGGGGCGGCTGTGTCCGGGCTTCGCAGCTCCGCTACGCGGCGTGGAGCGCGCAGGCGGCCGCTTCGCACTCCTCGCACACCACCAGTTGATCGCGGCATGCGGCGTCGCTGCAGTTGCGCATCCTGCTCGTGGGTCCGTTGCAGGTCACGCAGCGGCCGAGGACCGCCGGGTTGTCGCTGAAGGTCATCGTCCCCCGGCCATCGAAGACGTAGAGCGAACCCTCCCAGAGACCATCGTCGCCATGCGCTTCTCCGTAGCGAGCGATGCCGCCGTCGAGCTGGTACACCTCCTGGAACCCGCGCGTGCGCATCAACGACGACAGCACCTCGCAGCGGATACCCCCGGTGCAGTAGGTGACGATCGGCTTGTCCTTCAGGTGGTCGTAGATCCCGCTGTCGAGCGCGGCGACGAATTCGCGGGTGTTGGCGACGTCCGGCACGACCGCGTCGCGGAAGCGCCCGATCTCCGCCTCGAATCGGTTGCGACCGTCGAAGAAGACCAGGTCGTCGCGCGCCGCCGCGAGCGCGTGAAGCGCATCCGGGTCGAGCCGGGTTCCGCCTCCGACCACCCCGTGCTCGTCGACGCGCAGTTCGTCGGGAGCGCCGAACGACACGACCTCGTCCCGCACTTTGACGGACAGGCGGGGAAAGTCTCGGCTCGTATTGTCCGCATTAAGTCCCGAGCCTTCGCTCCATTTCGCGTCCAGCCGGCGGAACGGTCCGTACCCCTTCGTCACGCGCAGGTAGCGCTTGAGCGCGTCCAGTTCGCCGCCGAGGGTTCCGTTGATTCCCTGGCCGGAGAGCAGGATGCGTCCCCGCAGGCCCAGCCGCTCGCAGAGCTCCCGCTGCCATAGCCGGATCGCGTCGGGGTCGGGCAGCGGGGCGAACACGTAGAAGAGGAGGACTTTGGGCACAGCCACCGCCTCATCGTAAGCGAGTGCTTCCCGCGACGGGTTGATCGTAGGATCGTGGAAGCTGTGAACGCCGGAAGCCGCGTTCGCCTGCCGTTCAGGCTGGTAGGACAAGGTCGGTGCGTTCCCCGGGGCGTGCCCCAGACAGAGAGGCGGGTTGTTGCGAACCCTGGTCATCATCCCGACCTATAACGAGCGTGAGAACGTCGGCTCGATCGTCGGACGGGTGCGCGCATCCGTTCCTGAGGCGGAGGTCCTGGTCGTCGACGACGGTTCTCCTGACGGGACCGGCGAACTCGCCGACGCGCTCGCCGCGACCGACGAGAACGTCCACGTGCTTCACCGCGCGGGAAAGGACGGGCTGGGCGCCGCCTATCGCGCCGGCATGCGCTGGGCGCTCGACGCCGGGTATGAGGCGATCATCGAGATGGATGCGGACGGGTCCCATCAGCCGGAGCAGTTGCCGCGTCTCCTCGATGCCCTTCGGGCGGATGGGGCGCTCGACGGCGCCGACGTCGTCCTCGGGTCCCGCTGGGTCGACGGAGGCGGCGTCGTCAACTGGCCGGCACGCCGACGGATCATCTCGAAGGGCGGCAGCGCCTATTCACGGATCGCGCTCGGCCTCCCGGTCAGGGATGTCACGGGAGGCTATCGCGCCTTCACAGCAGACGCCCTGCGCCGCCTGCAATTCGACCGCACCGAGAGCCAGGGGTACTGCTTCCAGATCGACATGACCCGGCGCGCGCACAACGTCGGACTCACCATCGTCGAGGTACCCATCACCTTCGTCGAGCGGGAGCACGGGGCGTCGAAGATGGGAGGGGGGATCGTCGTGGAGGCGATGCTCCGTGTGACTTTATGGGGTCTCGCCGGCCTTCCGAAACGGTTCCGCAGACGTCCGTCACCGGCCGGGCAGGAAACGGTGCAACGGGCGTAGCGTGGCGTCATGACACGTGATCCTTTCGAGCGCTTCGGCGCCGTTCCCTCCTTCCTCGTGTCGAGCGACGACGTCTCCGACGGCCGGCCGCTCGCGCGGGAGCAGTGGGCTGTGGGGTCGGGAGGCGGCGGCATCTCGCCGCAGTTGTCCTGGAGTGGCTTTCCTCCGGAGACGAAGAGCTTCGCCGTGACGATCCACGACCCTGACGCACCCACCGGCTCGGGATTCTGGCATTGGGCGGTGTACGACATCCCGGCCGCTGTGACCGAGCTCGCTACCAATGCCGGAGCCGAGGGAGGCAACAACCTCCCGCGGGGTGTGGCGATGCTTTCGAACGAACTGGGTTCGAAGAGCTTCACCGGTGCTGCTCCTCCTCCGGGGACCGGCACGCACCGCTACGACATCGTGGTTCACGCTCTGGACGTCGAACGACTGGACATCGGCCCGGATTCGACTCCGGCGGTACTCGGGTTCAACGCGCACTTCCACACGCTCGCCCGCGCGGTCATCTGCCCGGTGGCTACGGCCGGCGACATCTGACCCGAGCGGTACCGGCCGTCGCCGTCGCCCGCTGGCCACCCATGTCCACAAGGCTGGCGCGGCCGGCCACGGCCGTCCCGTTCGACGGTCAGTGCTTCACGCCCGTCAGTGCTTCACGCCGGTGAGGGCAAGCACCCCGCCGAGTCCGATCATCAGGACGCCGCCTGTCGCACCGAGACGCTCCACCCGCCGGGGCGACCGCCCGAACCATTGCCGCGCCGTGCCCGCCGCGAGCGCCCACATGCTGTCGGACACCAGAGCGAGCGCGAGGAATACCACCCCGAGCTCGAACAGCTGGAGGGGGATCGCGTCCCCGCGATAGTCGACGAACTGAGGCAGGACTGCGACGAAGAAGACGAGGGACTTCGGGTTGGTCAACCCGACCACGAAGCCTTCGCTGAGGAGGCGCAGCGGGGATCGCCGCGGCGGCGGCGCCTCGTGCGTCACGGCCGTGTGTCTCCGGTGGCGGATGGCCTGGATCCCCAGATAGATCAGGTATCCCGCACCGGCGAACTTGATGATCGTGAAGAGCACCACGGACTGGGCTACCAGCGCTCCGATGCCGAGTGCGACCGCGATGATCATCGGCAGCGTCCCGAGGGCGTTCCCGAGCACGCTCAGCAGACCGCCCAGCCTCCCCAGTGCCAGCGATCGGCCGATCACGAAGAGCACGCTCGGACCGGGGATGACGATGAGAGCGAGCGAGGCGAGCGCGAACGTCAGCAGCGAGGGACCGGAGACCATCTGCCGAGCGTAGGGGAGGTAGGTTCGTTGCGTGAAGCTCCACGACGTTCGTGTGCACTCCAGCGAGGGAACCCGGGAACCGTTGCTGGGTGAGAAGCGGCATCGCGCTGAGCTGTACGACCTGATTGACTACGAGGGATACAACGCGTTCGACACTCCGGTGTATGACTTCGAGGTACGCCACTAGCGTCCTCCCACCGCGACGCCGCCGTACGACGGCGACTCCGCCAGCTGCGAAGGAGCTCACATGACCGATCAGGAGATCCACAAGGGACTCGCCGGCGTCGTCGTGGACACGACGACCATCTCGTCGGTGAACCCGGAGACGAACTCGCTGCTGTATCGCGGATATCCCGTTCAGGAGCTGGCGCGGCACTGCTCGTTCGAAGAGGTGGCATATCTGCTGTGGCACGGCGAACTGCCGACGGCAGACGAGCTGGTCGCCTTCGAATCGCTCGAGCGTTCCCTCCGCCGTCTCGACGACCGTACCCGGCGCGCCCTCGACGACGTGCCCGTCTCCGCCCATCCGATGGACGCGCTGCGCACCGCGGTGAGCCAGCTCGGTGGTCTGGATGCGACGCTTCACCAGCCGGACGGCATCCTCGATACCGACCTCAACGAGGGGCGGGCCATCTACCTGCTCGCCCAGTTGCCCACGATCGTGGCGTACATCCAGCGCCGTCGCCGGGGGCTCGAGCCGTTGCAGCCCCGCGATGACCTCGACTACTCCCGGAACTTCCTCTGGCTCACCTTCGGTGAAGTCCCGGATGACGTGGTCGTGGATGCCTTCCGCGTCTCCCTCATCCTCTACGCGGAGCACTCGTTCAACGCGTCGACGTTCACCGCCCGCGTGATCGCTTCCACCCTGTCGGATGTCTACTCGGCCGTCACCGGTGCGATCGGCGCTTTGAAAGGCCCGCTCCACGGCGGTGCGAACGAAGCGGTCATGCACGCGTTCGACGAGATCGGGTCGGCCGACCGGGCCGCCGAATGGCTTGACACGGCACTCGCCGAGAAGCGCAAGATCATGGGCTTCGGTCACCGGGTCTATAAGAACGGCGACTCCCGTGTGCCGACGATGAGGGAAGCACTGGTCCGCCTGGTCGAGCACTACCAGCGGCAGGAAATGCTCGACCTCTACGACGCGCTCGAGCGCGGGATGGCGGAACGGAAGAACATCAAGCCGAACCTGGACTACCCGTCGGGACCCGCCTACAACCTGATGGGCTTCGACACGGAGACCTTCACGCCGCTCTTCGCCGCGGCGCGGATAACGGGCTGGACGGCACACATCTTCGAGCAATACGCCGCGAACTCGCTCATCCGTCCGCTTTCCCAGTACACCGGGCCGGCGGAGCGCCACCTGGAGCGGTAGCGATCCCGCCGGCAGCGTTCGCGCCGGCGGCCGTCCGCCCCGCGAGGGGTTCAGCGGTAGAGCAGCAGGGCGTCTCCCTGTCCGCCACCGCCGCACAGCGCGACCGCCGCTCGGCCGGAACCGCGTCGCGCGAGTTCGTGCGCCGCATGGCCGGCCAGTCGTGCCCCCGAAGCTCCGATGGGGTGTCCGAGGGCGATCGCGCCACCGTGGATGTTGACCTTCTCGGAGTCGATGCCCAGATCGGCCATCGATTGGAGCGCGACCGCGGCGAATGCCTCGTTGATCTCGATCAGGTCCAGCTCCGAGACACTCCACCCTGCGCGCCGCAGCGCGGCGTCGATCGCCCGCGACGGCTGCGAGTGGAGCGAGTTGTCGGGTCCGGCCACCTGCCCACTGGTTCCGACGAGTGCCAGCCAGTCGAGCCCGAGGCGCTCGGCGTTCTCGCGACTCGTCAGTACGAGAGCGGCTGCTCCGTCGCTCAGCGGCGAGGAGTTGCCCGCGGTGAGGGTGCCGCCCTCGGCGAAGCTCGGGCGTAGCCGCGAGAGTGTCTCCGCGGTCGAGTCGGGACGAATGCCCTCGTCCGAACTGACGACCACCGGGTCTCCCTTCCGCTGGGGAATGCTGACCGGTGCGATCTCCTCGTCGAACACGCCATTCGACGCCGCCGCGCCGGCCCGCTGATGCGACTGCGCCGCGAACGCGTCCTGAGCCTCGCGCGTCAACCCCAGCTTCTCGGTGTAGCTCTCGGTGGAAGCGCCCATGGAGATCCCGTCGAAGGCATCCGTCAGGCCGTCGTAGTCCGCCGAATCGAGCGCCTGGATGGAGCCGTAGTGCCAGCCGCTCCGCGATCCGGGCAGGATGTGCGGAGCGTTCGTCATCGACTCCTGGCCGCCCGCGACGACCACGGTCGCCTCGCCGGTCCGGATCAGACGTGCCGCATCGGTCACAGCGGCAAGCCCGGAGAGACAGACTTTGTTGATCGTCGTCGCGGGAACACTCCACCCGATGCCCGCACCGATCGCCGTCTGTCGCGCGGGATTCTGTCCGGCACCCGCCTGCAACACCTGGCCGAACAGCACGGTGTCGACCGCCTCCGCTCCGAGGCCGGAGCGCTCGAGTGCTTTTCGCAGTGCGATCGTTCCGAGTTGGACCGCACTCAATGACGCGAGCGTCCCCTTGATCTTCCCCAACGGTGTCCGCGCGGCGGACAGGATGACGACGTCGTCGGTACTCATGGGCTACTCCTTCGTGCCTGGTCCTTCCATTCTCACACCGCCGCAGCCTTCCGGAACGGGGTGGGCGACACCGGGCCGGAGAGCAGGAATCCGGAGCCTCCCGGGCGCACCGGTAGGCTTGTGGCTCGTGACCGAACGCGTTTTGATCAAGGACCTTGCCGCTCTGCCCGACGGACTCGTGAGCGTCGCAGGATGGGTCGAGACCGTCCGCGACCAGAAGAAGGTGCAGTTCGTCGTCCTTCGCGACGAGTCGGGCGCTGTCCAGCTCGTGAACCCGCGCACCGTCGGCGAAGACGGCACCGTGCTGGCCGATGAGCCGGCGACGACGATCTCTGCGCTCTCCCAGGGCACCTTCGTCCGCGCCACCGGTGAGCTCAAGCATGATGAGCGCGTCAAGCTCGGCGGAATCGAGATCCGTCTCTCGTCGCTCGACGTGGAGACGGCCGCCATCCCCGAGACTCCGATCGCCGCCGACAGCGGGATCGACAAGCGCATGGACTGGCGGTTCCTCGATCTGCGCGAGCCCCGGCACAATCTGATCTTCCGCGTGCAGACCACCTTCGAGCATGCACTCCGGCAGTACTGGGTCGACAACGGCTTCGTCGAGATCCACACGCCGAAGCTCATGGCCTCTGCCTCCGAGTCGCGCGCAGAGCTGTTCGAGCTGCCCTACTTCGAGACGACGGCCTATCTGGCCCAGAGCCCCCAGATCTTCAAGCAGATGGCGCAGGCGGCCGGCTTCGGACGCGTCTTCGAGATCGGGCCGGCATTCCGGGCCGACCCGAGCTTCACGAGCCGCCACGCGACCGAGTTCACGAGCATCGACACCGAGCTGAGCTGGATCGACAGCCACGAGGATGTCATGAAGGTGCACGAGGAACTCCTCGTCGCCGGCTTCACTGCAGTCAAGGAGAAGCACGCCGAAGAGATCGAGCGACTCTTCGGCGTCGAGGTCACGGTGCCGTCGACGCCGTTCCCGCGCATCCCGCTGGCGGAGGCGAAGCGCATCGTGGCGGAGCGCGGCTACCAGGTGCAGCGCGATGACGACGACATGGACCCGGAGGGCGAACGCCAGATCTCGGCCTACGTCAAAGAGACGTACGGTCATGAGTTCGTCTTCCTGACGGACTACGCCTCGACGATCCGCCCGTACTACCACATGCGTCATGCCGAGGACCCGTCGATCACCCGCAGCTACGACCTGATCTTCAACGGGGTGGAGATCTCGACCGGAGCCCAGCGTGAGCACCGGGTCGACATCCTGGAGCAGCAGGCGATCGAGAAAGGTCTCTCGGTCGACGAGCTCGAGGAGGTCCTGGCGTTCTTCCGGTACGGCGTCCCTCCGCACGGTGGGTTCGGTATGGGACTCGCGCGCGTGCTGATGCTCATGCTGCACCTCTCGAACCTCCGTGAGACGACCTATCTCTTCCGCGGCCCGACGCGCTTGACCCCGTAGTCCCCGACCCGATCGTGGGCAGCGCGGTCCAGCTGTCGCCCGCGACGAGGATGTGGCCGAGGAACCGGAGACCGAGCGTCGCCGCGGACTGGTCGAGGCGCCGCGTGAGCATGAGGTCTGCGACGGATGCATCGAGGACCCCCGAGGGATGGTTGTGCGCCACGGCGAACGATCTTCCGCCCCGCGTGAGCACCGCCTGGAGAACATCCGCCGGCTGAACGCTTGTCTCATCCACTCCGCCGTCGCGCATGAGCACGACCTCGAGGGGCCGGGCGGCACGGTCAGCCACCACGACCAGGAACCGCTCCGAATCGCGATGCAGCAGCTCCGGCCGGACGACGCCGGCGACGGCTTTCGTATCGACCAGTCGCGTCCAGGTGGACGATGCTCCGGCACGTCGCCAGATCTCCGTGATCGCGACCAGGCGGCCCGCCGTCGCCGGCCCGACCCCGGGCATTCGTTCCAGCCGCGCGAAGTCCATCGTCGCAAGGCCGGGGAATCCTCCGGTCCGCCGGAGCACGGACCGTGCCAGAGCGAGGACGCTCCGCCCTGTCTGACCCGAGCCGAGCACGAGCGCGAGGACCTCGTCATCGGTGAGCGCACCGATGCCCAGGCGCCGCATCCGTTCGCGTGGGCGGTCGTGGTTGGGGATGTTCGCAAGCGCCTCTCCCTCTTCTTCGTCATCGGCCATGAGTCGACGCTACGAAGAGGCGCAGCCTGCCACCGGCAGAAGGGAGAATCTGTGGATAACCAGCGAGGACCATCCACCGGTGGAGAGATCCCCGGGAACAGCCGCGCGGGCGCTCAGTCAATTCAAGGGAACCCGGTCCGTAGACTGGAGTCGTGGTAGCGAGCCAAGTGCACCTCGTCCGTCATGGCGAGGTGTTCAACCCCGACGGCATCCTGTATGGCAGGTTGTCGGGGTTCGGCCTCTCCAAGCTAGGCCACCGCATGGCACAGGCCGCCGCCGACGAGCTGGCGGCGCGCGAGCGGCCGATGAGCGCATTGCGCGTGTCTCCGCTTCAGCGCACCCGCGAGTCCGCAGCTCCCATCGCCGAGGCATTCGGCCTCGATCCCGTCATCGACGACCGGATCATCGAGCCCACGAATCGGTTCGAAGGCACGAAGATGCGGCTCGCCCTCCGCAAGCCGATCTACTGGCCCTATCTGGTGAATCCGCTCCGACCCAGCTGGGGCGAGGCCTACGCCAGCATCGAACGCAGGATGCTCGCAGCCATCGAGGACGCCTTCGAATCGGTCGAATCGGGCGACGTCGTGCTGGTGAGTCACCAGCTTCCGATCTGGGTCGCGCACCTGTCCGTCGCGGGCGAGCGCTTCCCGCACGATCCGCGTAAACGGCGTTGCTCCCTGTCGAGCATCACGACCTTCGAGCGGCCGCCCGCCACCGAAGGCCCGGCGGATGCGGTGGATCCGGACCCGAGCGCGCCTGCGAAGCCGCACCAGGCACCGACCGCGTCGGCTCCGCGTCTCGTCGAGGTCGGCTATGTGGAGCCTGCCGCGAGCCTGCAGGTCGCCGCGACCGACGTGGGGGCCGTGTGAACGCCGCCCGCCGACTCCGGTCTCGGATCCTGCTCCCTGTCGCCGCCCTAGCCGCCTCCACCGCCCTGGCGCTGAGTGGATGCACGGCGAACGACTCCCTCGCCAGCCAGTACCGCTCCGGAAACGGGCAGAACTACATCGCCGGCGACGGCACGGTCAGCGAGTACGCCGCCGGCAATCGCGGCGAGCCGGTCTCCTTCACCGGAACACTGCAGGACGGCAGCACCGTGAGCTCGAAGCAGTACGCGGGAAAGGTTCTCGTCGTCAACTTCTGGTACGCCGGCTGCCCGCCGTGCCGCGTCGAAGCGCCGGACCTCCAGTCGCTCAGCCAGAAGTACGCCGCGCAGGGAGTCGAGTTCCTCGGAGTCAATCTCTACGACTCCGTACAGACTGCGGAGAGCTTCGAGAAGGACAAGGGTGTGACCTACCCGTCCGTCCTCGACCGCGACACCGGCTCGGTCCTCCTCGCCTTCAGCAAGACCGTGCCGCCGAAGGCGACCCCGACGACGCTGGTGGTGGACAAGAAGGGACGCGTGGCGGCCCGGATCCTGGGCGCTCTCCCGGGCAAGGGCATCCTCGACTCGCTCATCTCCGACGCCGTGGCCGAGCACTGAGGTGGGCGGCGTCGGTCAGATCGTCTTCAGCGGCCAGCTTCTGCTGGCCCTGCCGATCGCCCTTCTCGCGGGCCTGGTCTCTTTCGCCTCCCCGTGCGTGCTCCCGCTGGTGCCCGGATATCTCGCGTATGTGGGCGGCATCAGCGATCCCGGCGCCAAGCGCGACCGATCGCGCATGCTGACAGGGGTCGCCCTCTTCGTCCTCGGGTTCGCGGTCGTGTTCGTCGCCTACGGTGCGGCATTCGGCGCTCTCGGCTTCTGGCTGGTGCGCTGGCAAGAGGTCGTCATCCGCGTGCTGGGCGTGCTCGTGATCGTCATGGGATTGGTCTTCATCGGTCAGTTCTCCTTCCTGCAGCGCACGATCAAGCCGTCCTGGCGCCCTGCGACCGGGCTGATCGGCGCGCCGCTGCTCGGCATCGTCTTCGGGTTGGGATGGACCCCGTGCATCGGCCCGACGCTCGCCGCGATCAGCGCGCTCAGCGTCGGCAGCGGCTCGCCGTGGCGGGGCGCCCTGCTCGGGCTCTTCTACTGCATCGGGCTCGGCATCCCCTTCCTGCTCGTCGCCCTCGGTTTCGACTGGGTGGCGGGTTCCGTCGCATTCCTCAAGCGTCACATCCGGGCCATCAACATCATCGGCGGCGTGCTCCTGGTCGTCATCGGCATCCTGATGGTCACCGGCCTGTGGAGCGAGCTCATGTCCCAGTTCTTGGCGGTGATCCAAGGTTTTGAGCCGGCCCTCTGATCACATCGACTCCGCTCCGCCTCGAGACGATCCGGACGTCGTCCAGCCGAAGCTCGGCGCCCTCGGATGGCTCCGCTGGTTCTGGCGGCAGCTCACGAGCATGCGTACAGCGCTGTTCCTGCTGCTCCTGCTCGCTATCGCTGCGGTGCCGGGATCCCTGGTGCCGCAGCGCAGCTCCGACCCCAACGGCGTCACCAAGTACTTCAGCGAGAACCCGCAGTTGGCGCCGGTGCTCGACAAATTGCAGGCATTCGACGTCTACACGTCGGTGTGGTTCTCGGCGATCTACCTCCTGCTGTTCGCCTCGCTGATCGGCTGCATCATTCCGCGTACCACCCACCATTTCCGGGCGATGGGCGCCAAACCGCCGAGGACCCCGGCCCGGCTGGAGCGGATGGCCGGTTTCCAGGCCAGGATCCTGCCCGCCGCGCTCCGCTCCGCGGCGCCCGACCCGATCCTCACCGCGCGCGACGTGCTGAAGGCCAACCGCTACCGCGTGGCGCTGTACCAGGATGCGCGCTCCACATCCGTCTCCGCCGAGCGGGGCTATCTCCGCGAGACGGGCAACCTCGTCTTCCACATCGCACTGCTCGGCGTGCTCCTCGCGATCGGGGTCGGCGGAGGATTCGGCTACACCGGGCAGAAGATCGTGGTCGAAGGACAGAGCTTCGTGAACAGCCTGCCGTCGTACAACTCCTTCAACCCCGGCCGGTTCTTCAGCGACGCATCGCTCGCGCCGTTCTCGATCGCCGTGAACAAATTGGATGTGCAGTACGAGACCAAGAATCGCGACGCGATCGGCACCCCCCTGGACTACACCGCGCATGTCACCACGACCGGGCCGGGTGACGCGAACTCCGGCACGACGATCAAGGTTAACGAGCCGCTGGCCATCGGGGGCACGAACGTCTATCTGCTCGGCAACGGATACGCGCCGACGATCACGGTCAAAGACCCCGCCGGGAAGGTGGTGTTCAGCGACTCCGTCCCGTTCATCCCCCAGGCGGATCCGAACCTCACCTCCCTCGGTTTCGTGAAGGTGCCGGACGGATTGAAGGAGCAGGTCGGGATGATCGGCTTCTTCTATCCGACAGTGACCGCCAGCCAGACCGGGCAAGGCGCGCTCGCGTCGAAGTTCCCGGGTCTCGACGACCCGGTGCTGAGCCTCAACGTCTACGCGGGCGACCTGGGGGTCGACGACGGCGTTCCGCAGTCCGTGTACAGCCTGAACACCGACACGCTCGAACAGCTGGCCGGTCCGCCGACGAAGACGAAGGCGCTCGAGCTGAAACCCGGCCAGACCGTGAAGCTGCCGAACGGTCTCGGCACCATCTCACTGGACGGGGTCAAACGGTTCGCCACGCTTGAGGTCCACCACGATCCCGCCCAAGGATGGGTGCTGCTGTTCGCCATCCTCATCCTCGGCGGCCTCCTCACATCCCTGTTCGTCCCGCGCCGCCGGATCTGGGTGAAGGCTGTCGAGAATCAGGACGGATCGCTCACCGTGGAGTACGCGGGCCTCGCCCGCGGCGACGACCCCAACCTCCTGTCAGCGGTGACCGCCGTCGCCGATCAGCACTCCGGAGCCATAGCCGGCTCCCCGAAGACGTAGGCTTGCATCGTGACCGAGACCCTCGCACAACTGTCGACCGTGTTCCTGTACGCGGCGATGGGACTCTACGCGGCGGCATTCATCGCCTTCGCGCTCGACCTCGCACGACGAGGCGCTCGCGCGACCGCGGTAGAGGCAGCCGGCGTGCCGAGTGCCGTCGCGCGACGGGCTGAGGTCGCCGCGCCGGTCGGTGCAGCCACCACGACCGTCATCGGCGAGCCGCCGAGGGAGGCGCCCCCCGGCCCCTCATCGGCTCTGGGCCGGTTGTCCTCGCGCATCAGCACGCGCGTCGAGGAGGACTTGCTGAACGACTCCGAGAACTCGGCGTCACTCCGGTGGGCGTTCGCGCTCACGAACATGGGGTTGGGGTTCCAGGTCGTGGCGGACGTGCTGCGGGGTATCGCCGCAGCACGAGTCCCATGGGCGAACATGTGGGAGTTCTCGATGACGGGGACACTCGTCATCATCGGGGTCTTCCTGGCAGCGAACCTGAAGTGGCAGATCAAGTACCTCGGCACCTTCGTCCTGGGGTTGGTCCTGGTCCTGCAGGGCATCGCGCTGCTGCGGTACTACGTGCCCGTCGTCCCGCTTCAGCCCGCACTCCAGTCGTACTGGCTGGTCATCCACATCATCGTGGCCGTGCTGGGCACGGCGTTCTTCGCACTCGGCTTCGCGCTGTCGGGGCTGCAGCTGCTCCAATACCGCCGCGAACGCCAGGTGGCGGAGTCGCGTCCTCAGCAGTTCGCGTTCTTGACGACCTTGCCCAGCTCGGTCGCGCTGGAGAACCTGGCCTACCGGATCAACATCGTCGGATTCATCGCCTGGACGTTCACGCTCATCGCCGGTGCCATCTGGGCCGAGAAGGCGTGGGGCCGGTATTGGGGCTGGGACACCAAAGAGGTCTGGACCTTCATCATCTGGGTGATCTATGCCGGCTACATCCACGCGCGCGCCACTCGTGGATGGCGAGGATCCCGCTCCGCGTGGCTTGCGATCATCGGCTTCGCGGCCGTGCTGTTCAACTTTGGCATCGTCAACGTCTTCTTCCACGGGCTCCACGCATACTCGGGACTCTGACCGACGAAGAGCTGCAGAGACCACGACCCCTTCGAGCACTCCGCTCGGAGGGGTTTTCTGTCGGTCGAGGACGACTGAGCGGGGAAGATCCGCGTGATTCCGCGGAAGTGGACCACGACACGCCCGGGATGATGGCGGAATTTGCACGTCCTCCAGGGCCTGCGTAAAGTACTTACTTGTCACCCCAAAGGTGCGGGAGAGCGGAAGAGCTCCCCGGCCTCAAGCGGGACCGAATCCCAAAGCCAAGCGGCAATCTGAACTTGAATTAGTTCGGTCGCTGAGCTTAGGATTAACACCCACTCACAGAGCAGGTCTGACTGGTTCAGTTCGTGAGATCGGTTGTGCCCTTATACGGGTCAACGAGATCACGGCGCGCCGATTTGACAAACTGACTGCGAGTGGTAAAGTAGAGAAGTTGCCTCGCGGAGACAGCCGGAAGGTTGAAAAGCGAGAGCGTCCGATCCTTGAGAACTCAACAGCGTGCACAATGTCAAATGCCAAATAACCTCGGCATTGACTGTCTAGACCTAGTCTAGCGGTTGATGCGAGATTCCTTTGGATTAGAAACAGAATGTCAGTAGATATTCGAAACTAGTCAAGACAAACTCGCAGTGCACGGACACATTTCCTGTCCGAGCCTGCACCATGTTTCCCGATCGCTTGCGATCGTGGAGCTAAACATTTACGGAGAGTTTGATCCTGGCTCAGGACGAACGCTGGCGGCGTGCTTAACACATGCAAGTCGAACGATGAACCTGGAGCTTGCTCCAGGGGATTAGTGGCGAACGGGTGAGTAACACGTGAGTAACCTGCCCTTGACTCTGGGATAACCTCCGGAAACGGAAGCTAATACCGGATATGACGCACGGAGGCATCTCCTGTGCGTGGAAAGAA